>JABWCH010000324.1 GCA_013359215.1 Candidatus Brocadiia bacterium
AGTAGCTACGGCTACACTTGCGGCAATTTTGTCACTTTCTCCTCGCTCTCCGAGTGCCTCAAAATTTTCGCCTAAAATTATTTTTCGGATAGGCTCTTACCTATCGATACCAAGCCCAAAGTGATTTTTTTATCTACAATGATGAAAAAA
This sequence comes from Candidatus Brocadiia bacterium, assembly GCA_013359215.1. GTDB lineage: Bacteria > Planctomycetota > Uabimicrobiia > Uabimicrobiales > JABWCH01 > JABWCH01. The sequence continues at coordinate 151 of JABWCH010000324.1, forward strand.
TGTTTAGAAAAGCTACTGTATCCACAGAAAATGCATGCCACACAAATTTTTCATATTTTCATTAAAAATAGAGTAAAAAGTCCATAAAACGTATTTTTTCTGGATTTTCAAAAATTGCAAAAAGTTCTGTTACTATTACAAAATATGGCAAGAGGTGAATTTTTCGATTTCAAGCTAGGAGAACAGCATGGCAAAATCTATTTTATTGTTTAGCTTTACAAGCGTTTTGTTACTGTGTATTTCTGCTTACTCCGAAGAAAAATGGGATGAAAGCTATGATGGCAGAAATATCCAGGCTATTCAGAGTATGTTTTCGGGGATAGATAACTTGATCTGGGAGGAAAACTGGGATGCTGTTAATAGCCAACTCAATTCCATGAAATATCGCATGGGCGAATTTGAAAGGCGTGGATTTGTTTCTCATCCTAGAGTTTTAGAAGTAAAAAAAATATTTGAAGAGTATAAAAAAATAGCGGAAACACGCTCCCCAATAAAACCCGAAGAGAAAGGCAAAGTTGTCTATGTTTCTTTGGAAAAAGGTGTAGCCAAAAAGGGTGGTAGCAAGCAAAAGCCAGCAAAATATCTCTGGCGTACTCTTTCTGAAGTGCAGGCAGGTAACGAAATTTATATCAGCGGTCATATCGAAGGGCAGCAGGGTTGTGGCTACGAAGATTTAACGAAAGCGTATGTCACCCTAAAAGGTGGCTTTAGCAGTGATTTTGCTAACTGGAATCCAACAGAATTTCCTACTGTCTTTCGCCGAGGCCAGAATAGTAAAATGACAAGCTTGAATAACTGCTTGCTCCAAGTTTCGAATATTGCCAACGGAATTGTGTTAGATGCTCTTATCTTTGATTTTGCCTCTCACAATGTTTACGAACGCAACGGTAATATAAATATTCGCATGTCCTCTAGCTATCCTGCTGTTAAACTAAATTTCAGCAAGAAAATATGGATTCGCAACTGCGTATTTTTAAACGCTCCATCGGGTGGCCTTGAGTTATTAGGTACAGCCGAGGGTGCAGAAGCGATTGTAGAAAATTGCTTGTTTTTAAATTGCGCTTCGTTTGGCCTTAAAATTTCAGGAATATCTGGCACAAAATTTATTGTCCGTAACAATACCTTCTCTCTGATCCAAATGGGGTCTGGTGGTAGCTATACTGATCCAGGCAAGGCTATTTATTTGGCTACAGATGAAGATTCACTAGAGGCTATGGGAAATATTTTTGCTTATTGCGATGTAGCCGTTTTTTGCAGATACAAGAATCTAAACTTTACCCTAAAAGACAATTCTGTTCATTGCATGACCAAAGCATTTTTATCCTGCCAACAGAAAGACCAAAAGGTTTATTCTACAGTAGAAGAGTTAGATGAACTAGATGTCAAAGGCGAGATGGAAAACAATGTTAAACTTGATCCTGAGCTAAACCTGGATGGATTGTCGCTGCTTAAATATCTTAAGAATATAGATCTAAAGGGTATAGAAAAAGATGTACTAGATAAAGAAATAGAACGCCTAAAAGCACAAGGCATTTCTCTGGTTGAACAGCCTAAAACTGCTGAAAAACCAGTGGAAGAGAAAAAAGCTGAAGATCCGTTTAATTTCTTCGCTAAAAAAGAAAGTGAAATGGCTAAAAAGGAAGCCGAAAAAAAAGCTAACGAAAAGGAAGCTCAAGGAGGCACAAGCTATTATCTACAAGCTTACCCATGGGAAAAAGTATGGGCCTTCCCACTCAACCCAGGCTGCAAAGCAGGAGCAGCCAAACCAATGCGGTAGACATTTGTATCTTAAGAATTTAAATGTTTGCTGAAAAAGCAAAAATTTTTATCACGAATAAGACGAATGGTCGAATGGCACGAATAGTTTTTATAAAAATTTCATTCGCGTAATTTGTATATTCGTTTCATTCGTGATTAATACCTTTTTGGCTTCGGCTTGTCCGAGATAGAATGGAGAAGAAGATGAAATCATTTTTTGCCATAGCTTTGCTAATTTTTAGTAGCATTATTTATTGTCAAAGTGAAGAAGATGCACGACGCAGAAAAGACGATTACTTCCGCTGTGTGGACGAAACTTGCTACATATTTGCTAACATTGGGCGCGTAGATGGCTTAGAAAGCCGTCAAGAGCAAATGCGCAGGCTTCTAGAAGAAATCCGTGACCAGTACCCTAGTTATAGCGATTGGGCTAAAAAAGAGTTAGACGATATCAATAGTTTACGCAGCAACTATTACATCCGCTATTTCCAAGAGCTAGATACTATTTCGCAGGAATTTAGTGACAGATGTCGAAAATTTCAAGAAGATAGCCAGCGCAAAATGGAAGAAATTATGCGTGAACTAGAGGAAAGGCAAAATCGCCTGAACGAAGATTTGACCAATATTTCCCGCGATTTTTCCAAGATGGAAGACACACGCAAAAATTTCGCCCAAGTCTTATCTAAGATGGTGCAGCTTGGCTTAGATGCCAAAGATTACATTTATTCTAATGAATTTGTCGAAAAATTCAAACGCAAAGCAGAAGACACACAGCGTTATTCAGGCTATGGAGAAAGCTGCTCTCGTCTGCAACGTGCCATACGCGATGGTATCGAAAAACGCAAGAATGCTATGGAATATAGCCTGAATGATGTACGAAGTCGCATCGGCGATTTGGCTAGAGGCAGCGATTACGACAAATTCCGCTATCCTTATCAACGTGCGATGGATATGATGGATATGCTCAAGAAGAATGCAAACGAAGTTATTGAGCGTAGCAAAAAGCTTCAGGAGTTTCAAAGCCGCATAGACAATGATTATCTCCGAGACCTGGCTGACAAAATTTCATCAGGCTCTTTGCGGGATGCCAAGTCTAAGATGGGGCAGATTGCCCGTGAGATGGCTGATATGTACCAGGATATGGACAGAAGTACCGTGTCAAAGGCACTGGATTTACAATGGATTGTGCGCTATGGCAATCAAATGAGCGATTTTTATCAAAAGCTAGAGTACTTAGAAAAAATTCAAGAGATTTTTCAGGATATGTTGAAAACTTTCAATGGAATGCCATCCCAAGCTCGCGAAGATTTAAAAGTTTATATCGGCTATATCGCCGATGGCAACTTGACAGAACTATGTCGTTATGCCAAAACTTTGAGTTATAAATACGAACAGGTGCAAAAGGAGATAGAAAGGAAGTTTGAGCAGGCACTCAACCTACGTAATTACATTAATTTTGATGCTCGAGAATATGCTTTTAGTCGTCTGCGCGAGGTTCTCACAAACACTTATGAAAAATGGTATAATGATCTTAAAAAGGAGTTTAGCAAAGTCTACCAAGAAAACCAAGATTTTAAATATGCTTATCTTGGGATTAACGCACGCAAAGGCGAAGGTCCATTTTGGTGGGGAGTTGAGAAAATCTTTGAAATGCGGCGAAAAATGCTAGAAGACATGATTAAATCCATACAACTCCAGATAGAACATGGTGAAACTATCCAAGACGATTTTGAGAATGGCTTATCAATTATAGTAGGTAAGCTTTTGACAGAATGCCAGAATTTTAGTATCGACCCTCCTGAATGGGTACGCTATTTGGCCCGCGACATCGAAAAATTCAACATTGCTGAAAACGAAAAATATATGAAATATTTGGTACAAATCTGGCAAAATTATCCCAATGAACTCTTGCGATTTAATACTAAGTGCGAACAAGATGTAGCCAGGTACGAGCGGACTGCGGCTGATCTTCAAGACTTGAACGCTGCGGGAAACCTCATTCGCGAAATCTATGAAAGCTCCCAAAAGCAATCCCTAGAGTTTATGGAGCTTAAGAGAATGTATGAAGCCGAAGATAAGGCTGTGCAGCAACTCAACAGGCTAGATGCTGAAATCCTCAAACCTTTGACTGAATCCATCAAAAGAAAAGTAGCGCAAATAGACCAACAAACCGACAAGCTAATGGAAACCCAACAACGCGAAATGCCTGATCCACAGCGGCCAGGCTGGCTTGCATCTTTCCAGAACAAACGATTGGGCAAAGCCATTACGCAAGGTCTGTCCAAACTTTTTGTATCTCTAACCAAGTCACATCAGTTTAAGATTGCCCAAATGGCAGACTGCTGGGTTCGTGGCGAAAAGGTCACAGATGCCATTGAAAAAGAAATCGAGCTTTTGCGCAAAGAAATAGAATCTTTTGAAAAACTAGATGTTGTCAAACTGTCTAATGAAGCAGGCTTTAGCCTCGATAACTTCAAGGAGCTATACCAACTCAACGAAATTGCTAAAGATCTGGAACAAATGAAAAAAATCCGAGAGTATATCTTGGATTGGGACAAAGTTTCAGAAGAGGCGGTCAATCAAATCAAGGAATGCCTTGATAAATATAAAGACTATTCTACCAAATTATCCAACTACGAACATCTAAATATCCAAGAGTTCATACAATTTCGCGACCAATTTGAAGCTTTGGAAAAAAAAGCCAAAGAAATCGCATACATTGAAAACAACAGTAAGGTAAAATCCTTCTTAGAAAAATGGGACAATCTATCCAATACGCTCACTAATCCCGAATTAACCAGAGCTATGCGCGGGATGCGTTCTATGATCCAGTATTTTTTGGATCAATCGAAGAAAAGCATGGATCACGTCATTCGCTGGTGGGATCAAGACGATTCTGGCAAAAAACTAAAAAAAATGATGGAAGAGTCAAATGATAGGGATGGCAAGTTCTTCTTGGAGATAGAGCAGTGGCAACAAAAGTTAGATCGGCTTTGTGATTTTCAAGGTCTACGCGATGAAATCAACAAAACAAGACAAGATGCCTGGATATTATTGGTGGAATGGGTAGAAAAACCAGGCAATGTAGAGCAAGCCAAAGAAATTTTAGATTACTACAATAAAGCTTTAGAAAATTTGCTCAACACACAGCAAAAGGCTTTAGAAACCTATATCAATACAGGCGAGAAATCTTACAAATATCTTTGCACTGAAATGGAAAAACTGGATTATCAGTATAAAAACTTTTTAGTCAAATGCCAAAACCGCCAAAAGTATAGTTTTTACAGAGAAGCAGGCGAGAAAATCAAGGCATCCTGGCAAAAAGCGCAAGAGTCACTAAAAAATCATAACAAGTTTTTAGAGGAAACTATTCTTAACAACAATTGGTTTAAAGGCTGCAAATATGAATACAATGAACTAGTTGCCAAAAGAGATTGTATCAATAATTTCAGGGACATACAGGAAGCTCTCAATAAGCTAGACTGGGTAACAGGTTTAAAAGCTGTTAAATTAACATCGAAAATAGTTTCACCTCTGAAGGTTGCTATTGCTGGTATTAAAACTTTACAGTCCAATGTTGAATATTGGCTACGCAAGAGAGAGAGCATATCAGCACGTTGGAATCTGGATGCAAACATTATCAATAAATTTGATGCCTGGCGTAGTACTGTAGAGATTGCTGGCAGTGCCTTAATTCATATCAAAGACACAATAGGCGGAGCTTTAGGAGTCGCTGAGGAGCTGCGCGTATACTTAGGAGCCGTAGAGTCCATCACAACAGACATCAAAGGCAGAATCAAAGACAACGCTTATAGCGCAGGCAAGACTGGCTGGAAATCCGTAGTCGAAAGCTCTATGAGCGAAGGAGAAAAAAGGCTGCGCCGCTTTTGGTGTCATCCACAAGGCATGGATGCTGCCAGTATCCAAGACATGGAGCGTATTTTCACACAAGAAATGATTGAACGCCAATGCACACGGCATTGGGATGAGGCAGTCGCTCCTGCTCTGCTGAGCTTTATCAGCCAAATGCAAAATGTACCCGATGACAACCGTCTTGAACAACTGCGTGAAGCTAAGTCGATTTTAATAGCAATGGCTACGGATTGCCCAACGCAGTTTAAGGATATTGTGAAAGGTACACTCAGTAGCAATCTATCGGCTGTCCGCTCTCGCCTGAGCGAGCTACGACAAGTTGTCGATGAGCTAGAGCAAAAATTTAAGTAAGTAATAAGAAGAGGCTCAAAGAAGAGAAGATTTAAAATTATACTACATAATTTTCGGCTAGTATGAAAAGTTAACACCAATGGGGTGTTACCCCATGGCTGTCAATTTAAGATGTAAGGTTATGCTGAAGCGATCGCTTCGTGTAAGCCTTCTTTCAGGAATCAAAAAAACAGGTATCCCATTTTTATTTTTGCGCCAGGATCAAGAGTCGAATAAAATTTTC
>JABWCH010000021.1 GCA_013359215.1 Candidatus Brocadiia bacterium
TTATCACGAATTTCACGAATGATCGAATGGCACGAATGGACGATTTTATCTTTATTTGTTTTATTCGTATCATTCGTGATTTTAATATTTTTTTTCCAGCCGCGTAAAAATTTTTACACTTTTATACGAGCCACTATGTTACGCTTTGCGTAACTTTTTTTCATGATGAAACTTTAGGGATAAGAAGAGCGGAGTGTAAGCCTTCTGTAAGGAAGCAAAAATAGTACCACGTGGCAAATCAAAAAATTTTATTCGACTCTTGAACCTGGCACAAAAAAAATGGTGATACCTGTTTTTTTGATTCCTGAAAGAAGGCTTACACGAAGCGATCTCTTCAAGCAAAACCCGCTTTCTGCTTGAAGTTTCATAAGAGATTTCGCTCGTCAGTGACTAAGTATATCCATTATTGGTGGATTTTCTCTAAAAGCCACGCCATATTTTTACCCAGATTGCGGAATGTTTCCAAGCCTTCTAGATCCTGCTGTATATCCCCTGGCTTAAGACCAACACCTAGATTCCAATAGCTAGATCCTGGAACAATCATTTGGGAGATTAAAAAGAAATAGTTGATGGCAGCGAAAGTTGTGCAAGCTCCTGCCCTGCGAACAGCAACAACCGATGCACCTGGCTTATGGGCAAGAATAGGCCCATTGACTTTAGCAACCAATCCAGCTCTTTCTATGAAGCATTTTGTAATGCCTGTCATATTGCTTACGTAAACTGGCGATCCAATCAAAATACCATCAGCATCTTTTAGCTTTGCAAAAAGGGGATTGAAATCATCGTTTAAAACACATTTTTCATTTTTATTCTTGGCACATCCCATACAGGCTATACAGCCTTGTATTTTATAGTCACACAAATATTCCATTTCGGTCTTGATATTTCTAGCTTCTAATTCTTCAAAAACCGTTTGGATCGCAATTGTGGTATTCCCATTTTTGCGAGGGCTACCATTAAAAGCAACAACCTTCATAACATCGCTCCTTTAAAAAAGATAAACAATCGATTCTATTTTTCTTCCTTTTTTTCCAGGTGTATATGGGCTGGAGTTGTCTTATCAGAACGGACTTCGATGATCTGGTCTGCTCTTGATTGGGTAAGATATAGAGTAAGGTCTACGCCCATAGACTTGAGTTCATCCAGAAAATCGATTCTCATTTCATTTTCTTGCTTTTGATACAAAAGCCTCTGTTTCTCTTCTTCTTCTCTTTGATCTCTCTGTATTTTCTCCGTTGCTTGTAAGATTTGCATTTCTTGTTTATGTCTTAGATTTTTCTTTTCTATTTCATGCAATTCTTTTTCTTTTTCTTCTTCTCTTGCCTCTTTAAATCTTTGAAATTCTCTGCTTTGCTTGAAATCGCTTAGAGCCTGGGCTTGTTCTTCTGTTTCCCTGTCTAGCTTGAGCTGTGTTCTTTTTTCAATAGACTGCTCATGCATTTGCTGGAGTGCTTCTGTAGTAGAGTAGCCACGATAGACAATTTTATGGATTTTATAGCCCACTTGCTCTGCTCTTCCTAAAAGCTGGGAATAGCTTTTAGTATCATTGAGTTGCTCGGTGCGGCTTTTAAAAGAATCGAATGTATATCTTCCTACAAAATCAATGACATCAGAGCTTGTTGCATTGATAAAATCTCCAATAGGGTCATGCGTTTCTTCCAGCATCTTTTGAACATCCACAAGCTCAAAAAAAATCATAAGTTTGATTTTCAAAACAACGTCATCTGCTGTACGGACATCTTCTACATCATGATACATCTGATCAGGCATCATCCAGAGCTTTTGGAAAACAAGACCGCCAGGGACTTTTCTGTATCCTTCCCCTTTAGATCCATGCCAGGAAAATGTATGCAGCCATTCACCAGGCTTTGGGATAAAGACGGTCGGGCCAGTAATGAGACGGCGGTGAATGTCCCCTGTTTCTTGCTTGGAATAAACCACTACTGATTCTTTGGAGGCTATTTGTAAAGCATCGGATTTTTCGATCTGAGAATGAATTCTGGGATCAAGCCATTGCTCTGTTGGTCCAGGGATATGGCTTTGCGAACCATCTCGAAATCTTATGATCAGAAATTCCCCTGGGTAAGCAATGTGGTGCTGCAAGCGTGTAAAGGATTTTCCCCATCTCGATACACGGCATGGCCCTTTGACTATACTTCCTTTGCCCTTTTTATCTGTTACTAAAACTTGCTGACCTTCTGGTATGATATAGAAAAACATATTTTTTTTCTCCCTATATTCCGTTGTATCCAAGCCACTCTCTAAGCCATGATGAAAAGGTTCTGCGTCTCTTTTAGTGGGGTTTTGTACCCATTCGTTTCTATAGATTGGTAAATTTACTTGCGTATCGTGCATAGCAGCATACTCAGGATACGCTTGCTCCTGAGCTTGCATTTGTGGTGCAAAACCACCAGCAAGTGTGCTGTAAGATTGCGAGCGGCTTCCTACAGGAGCTTGTTCTAAATCCTGGCATGGGCTTTTGGTAAAAGACTCTTGGATTCCCTCCTGCAAAGCTCCTATGTTGCTCATAAGCTTTAGTTTTTTCATATTTTTTACTCCACGGCTTTTATTTTGTAAGGATTTTTTGCGCAAATTCTTTGCAGAGTTCTGTATCTGCTTTATGTATGTAGATTTCCCCCTGGGATGTTACACCTCTTATCCTATAGTCCTGAAAAAAATAAGAAAGAAGTTCTTTGCTTGATTCCAGGCGATCTTGGCTGCGGATTTTAGAAGAAGAGCAAATTTCAGGCTGAGGAATTTCTATGCCTTTGTCTTTTAAGGCTTTCATAAAATTTGCGACGCGCGATAGCCTTAAAAATGTTATAGACTGTAGCCTGCTTGTAGAATCGGAGATAGGCAGCGCACTCCCTCTTAGCAAGGACTCTTGGGCAGGGAGCAATTTTTTTTCTTTGCAAATCTGGTAGTCCAGACTATCTGGTGCAGGATAATAAACAGAAACGCCTGCAAGCACATTGTTTTTAGCAAGATAAAGAAGATCATGAAGAGAACTATGAGGATCTTGCCCTGGAGAACTCACAATGATATATCCTACAGCACTAAGCCCGATTTTTAAAGCATATTTTACAATTTTTTCAAAAGATTCTTTTACATTGGCTCGCCGAAATTTTTTCAGTTGTTCTGGGGAAAGAGTTACAAGGGACAGATTGAGTTCTTTAAACCCTGCTTGTTTCATTTCGTAGACGATTTCTTCGTCTAGTGTGGGTGGATAGAGTCCATTCATGGCGCGAAGTTCTAAGCGGCCAGGAAACCGCTTTTGGATTTCTTTTAAGAGAGCTAAAAAAAAAGTTCGATCAAAAGAAATATTTTCATCTTCAAAATCCAAGAATAAAACAGGATGATGAGCAAGAGCTATCTCTATTTCCCGAATGACATGGCTAAGGCTTCTACGGCGATAGGAAAGACAAGAATGCGCTCCCAGGGAGCAATAGCTACACTGCAAAGGGCAACCACGGCTTGCAACTACAACCGCACTTGCATTTTTTCCTCGATAGTAAAAATCGCTTTGGATGAGATGCAAAGAAGGCAAACTTAGAGAATCCAGATCTTTCACAACACAAGGTTCTGAAATATGAAGACTACCATCGGGCTTTCGGAACACAAGCCCTGGTATGCTATCCAGGCTACTTTGGTTTTGTAGTGCTGTTGCTAAAAGAGGCAAAGAAATTTCCCCTTCGCCTCGAATACAGAAATCAATGGCTTTTTCTTCCATGACTTTTTCTGGTAAGGCAGTAGGGTGATGCCCACCCATGACAATATGTGCTTTGGGAAGGCTTTGGCGTACAATTCTTGCTGTTTGCAAGGCTTGATCGCTATATGCTGTGAATAAAGAAGAAATCCCCACCAGAAACGCGCTTGTTGCCTTTGTTTCTCTAGCTATATCTTCAAAGCTATAGCCGTAATGCTTGTATTGATGGAATAAGGCAAAGGAGGATCGGTCTTCTTTCCCATAGTATTCCTTTAAATAGGCCATTTCTTTGGGAAGTGCTATGCTTTGGGAACGAGAACACGCCATCGCATCCAGAATTTGCACAGAGAAGCCTGTTTTTTCTAATGCGCTGGCTATGCTTGCTAGACCATAAGGGATTGTGCGTTTGGCTGTGAGGTAAAAATCTTGGATTGGTGGTTGGATTAAAAGAATATTTCCCATATTGATAAAAATTTCCCCATAACACCGTCAATTAACACGAAGAGAAGAGTAGAAAGAAGGGGCCACGAAAAACACGAAAGGCACGAAAAGGGATGGTTGAAATTTTTTTTAAATCGTTTTTCGTGCCTTTCGTGTTTTTCGTGGACATTAAATTACGCTTAAAGAAGGTATAAAACTTTATGAAACTTTTAAGTTAACAACGTTATGGGTAAAGAATGTATTATTTTCCGATTTCGGAAGAGGATTTGATGACTTTGCCTACCAGGCCGTACTCTTTGGCCTCTTGGGCACTTAGCCAGAAATCTCTATCAGCATCCTGGTTGATCTTTTCGATGGTTTTGTTGGTTTCTTGAGCTACTATGCCATTGTATCTTTCTCGCAGCTTAATGATTTCATTGGCACTGATTTCAATATCAGATGCTGTACCCATTAAGGATGTAGAAGGTTGATGGAGTAGAAAACGGGAGTTAACCAGAGCATAGCGGTGTTTTTTTTCTGCCGCTAGATAAATTAGAACAGCAGCACTTGCACAAATCCCTGTGCATATTGTCCGTACAGGAGATGTAACAAAGCGAAGTATATCGTATATAGCAAAACCAGAATCAGCAGAGCCTCCAGGTGAGTTTACATAAACTGTTATAGGTAAAGCAGGATCATGTTCTTGCATGAGAATGCATTGTGTTGCAACACTTCTTGCCAGGCGGTCTGTAATGGCCTCTGAAATCATAATCACCCTGGCTTGCAAAAGCCTTTTTATGAAACTTTTTTCTTCTCTTTCATTATCTTGGGTGACATTTTCGTCATTTTCCAGCATTACGAATCCTTTCTATCAACAGGCTTTTGTTAAAATGGCCTGACAAATAAAGAAAATCAAGATTTTTAATCACTTTGAACCATTCAGTTCAGAACTATGGGAGAGAATTCCAATTTTCTTTATTGTCTATAAGAAAATTTCATCTGTCATTTTATGAATTGCATTGATGACCAATACTCTAACCAATTCCTGGTCGTTTTCTTTGTCAATGCTTTGTATATCAAAATACAATTCTTTTATAATTTTTTTTATATTTTTCTTGAAAATTTCCAGATCTTCTGAAACTTTAGGATAAAGCTTTCTTGCTAGCTCTATTTCTTCAGCATGGGCAAGAACAATGCGTTCTGTTTTGCCATCGTCCATGGAACAACCTTTCTAAATTTCCGATTTGTCTTCTTCTTGGTTTTGATTCTTCAATTCTTTTTTTCGTTCTAAAAAGCTACTAAAAGATAGGGGTGAAGGCGCGCTCTCTTTGGAAGCACGAATGGGCTCTTTTTGGCTCGCGTTGGAAGAAGCATTGCTTAGGCTTCCCTGAAAAAGAGGCATTGCAAATTTATCAGACTTGCCGCTTGACAAGGGAGTTGGTAGAATGCCTGGTATCTTAGGCTTAGAAACTTCTGCAAAACTTTTTCCTAAGGAAAATTCTTTTTTCTCTGTCTCTGCTTTCCCTAAACGATCCTTCAGCATACTTTCTTTAAAAACAGGAAAGCTTTCTTTTGTTTCTTCTGCCTTTTTAGGTTCTTGATGTGCATGAAAGAAACTTTTCTTTTCATCTCCAGCCGTCTTTTCCCCCAAAGGAGGAACAGTCTTTTTTTCTCCCATTTTGCCAAAAGAAGAACTTTCCCCAGATCTTTGAGAAAAAGAAGATGTTTCCCCTACTTTTCGTGCAAAAGGCGAATTTTCTCCTACTCTATTTATGGTTGTTCCAGACAAGCGGCTTGTCGCTCCTGTGGATTCGGTAGGCTTTTTTTCAGAAACAAAAGACATCCGTTGAGCAGTGGTAGATGGATCTGGCATATCTTTTGGATCTTTGTTTTGGGGAATAGCCTCAACTTTCTCTTCTAAAGGCAAGCTGGGCTTTTCTTCTCTTTTCCATTTTCCTGTAATAGAAAAGCGACTTCTTCTTTGTGTAACATCTACGTCTGTTTTCTTTTTAGGGGGAATAAAAGTTGACTTTTCCGCTATTTTCCCCTCTGTGAAAGAAGGAGCAACTTTTTGGCTTTCTTTCTCATTTGTAACTTTTGGCTTACTTTTTATATTTTCTTCCACCTTGGCCATCGTAAGATTTGCTATTAGCTTAAGACACTGGAATACCCCGTCTCCTTTAGGCGCAATAGCAGGGCAAGTACTCGCTTTTAAAGTAGAATTTAAGTCAGCATCTAGCACTTCTATGGGCATAATATTAGGCAAATCTCTTTTGTTGTATTGCAATACCAAAGGAATTTCTTCAATGTTTAAACCTTGCTCCAGAAGATTCTCTCTTAAATTTTCTAAAGATTCCAGATTAGCATTTTTTTGTTTTTCCTGGCTATCGGCTACGAAAACTACACCGTCCACGCATCGCAATACAATCTTGCGTGTAGAATTATAATAAACCTGGCCTGGAACTGTAAAAAGACGCATACGCACTGTCAGACCGCTGATCTTACCTAGTTCTAAAGGCATGTAATCGAAATATAAAGTCCTATCCAAATCTGTAGCTAAAGCAGTTAATTTACCACGGTTAGCCTCGGGTGCTTTTTGGTGGATTACTTCCAGATTGGTAGTTTTTCCAGAAAGACCTGGCCCGTAATAGACAATTTTTACATTGCACTCACGGGAAGCAAAATTGATTTCCATATTTTACCTGCCTTTCAAAATATAGTAAAAGCTATATTTTGATTTTATCCATTTTGACAATGCTACATGTATCACAAGAAAAATACCATCTGCGAAGCTTGATTGATTTTAGGAGTTATGCAAAGAGACTTTTACAGCTTTTAAAAATTTTTATATATTTATTTTAAAATATGTTATGAGTATATGCATAACTCTTATTATATATTTTTAAAGGTGACATTGCCAAACTATTCTTTAAACAAAATATGCGTATGATTTTCATGGTTAAACATTGTTAATGCCAAGCTGTGCTTATAAGCATAATATAACTTTTTAGAGATGATTTCAACTAAAAAATTTTACAAACTAATAAATTTCGATGGCAAGACACTATATCCTAAAAAATATTCAACGCGATTTAGGGAAATGGACCCTGCGATGGCTTTTTCGCAGGCTGCTGCACCGCAAGCAGTAGCAATAGCCAGCGTCTTTGCTTTATCTATATTCTGGTGCATTCCAAAAAGCATGCCAGCAACAAAAGCATCCCCTGCCCCAACACTGCTGGTAAGTTCTATATTGTATGCTTTATGTTTTAGTATAGAATTTTTTTCTACTAAAACAGCACCTTTATCAGCGAATGTTACAGTTATCCACTTCATATCTCTTTTTTGAACTTCTTTTTGCGCTTCAAAAGCAATAGAATCCATTTCAAACTGTTGGGATTTTGTTAGGAAGCAAAACTCTTCTAAATTTACGGTAATGGCTGATATTTTCGTTTCTAAGGCGGCTACCAAGGCTTGCTTTGATGTATCCACCAAGACAAAGGCATGCTTTTTTTTTGCCAGAGAAAGCAAATTTTTCCATATAGAAAGATCCGTAGATAAAGGGAGCGAACCACAAAAGGCAACCAAATCTCCTTCATGCACAGAATTTTCTAAAAAATCGGCAACTTCCTGCCATGTAGAGGCAGGCAATGCTGTGCCTGCCTCTCGGATGTGTGTTTCTTTTGCTTTGGGGCTTACAATGGTTGTGTTGATTCTTGTAATTCCAGAATGAGAGATAATATGTGGGCTAATGAGGCTGCCCTCAAAGCTTGATTCAAAAAAAGAAGCCGTGTCTTTGCCTGTTACAACTAAAGCTTTAGAAGCAAGCCCCATGCAATCCAAAACGCGGGAGACATTGATTCCCTTTCCCGCAGCACAAAGCTTCACATCTTCAGCGAGAAATGTTTTCCCTACCTGAAAATCGGAGACAAGCAAAGATCGGTCTATACATGAGTTAAGCGTAATAGTAATAATCATATATACTAGCCCAGAACACTGTCAACTTAGAGCCTATCCGAAAAATCCTTTTGGCTGCAAATTTCGATGCATCTCGGATAGCTTCGTCGAAAGTGACAAAATTGTCCTAAGAGTAGCTAAGGTTACACTTGCGGCAATTTTATCGCTTTCTCCTCGCTCTCCGAGTGCCTCAAAATTTTCGCCTAAAATTATTTTTCGGATAGGCTCTTAAGTTGACAGCCTATGGTTTGTTGGAATTTACAGGAAGGCTTTAAGATGAAATAAATCTACTGGTTTTCCGAAAACAAAGAACTATTGGGAAACATTTCAGGGAAACGCTGCTGGATGATTTGTATGATATTTTCAAAGACAACCTTTTCATTGGGAGTGCCATCCACGATTTCAACAGGCATTGTTTTTTTCATGCGCTGCACTACATGCTCATAGTTTCTGGCTACTTGTTCCAATATTTCTGGTTTTTCGTATAGATCTTGATACCATCGATTGGTGAACCGTCTTTTGTTGCAAACAGCCAGGGATGTATTCAAATAGATTGTCAAATCAGGCTGAATGCAACGAGAGTTTATAGTTTGTAGCCATTTTAAATTTTTAGAATCTTTTCCCATTTGATAGGCATAAGAAGAAAAATAGTACCGTTCGCAAATCACAATTACACCATCTTGTATCTTTGGCAAAATAGTATGCTGTATATGGTCTAACCTATCCGCAGCAAACAACAGAGCAATAGAGCTATTAGACAAAATCTCCAATTCTTGGTTGCCTTGTTCTGATGGCCTAGAGTTAAAGATGAGACGATTGGTCAGCAAAAGGCGCAGGATAAGCCCCATTGGCCCTTGGGTCGGCTCACTGGTGTTCAATACAGGCCAGTTTTGTTTTTCTAAATACTGGCCTAAAAGCTTACTTTGGGTAGTTGTTCCAGACCCATCCAGTCCTTCAAAAACAATAAACTTCCCGCGTCTCTCATTCTTTTTGCTTTTCATACTTTTCGCCTAAAAAAACTAGTTCAATGGTATCAGTTTAGAATTTAAAATATAGGGATCTTCATCTGCATCTATTGTAATTTCTTGTGAAAAAGGACGATATCCATGTTTTTGGATTACAATTTTTTTTCTGCCTGGCTTCATAGAAGAACGGTCGCTCAGAGTTTGTTCTTTTCCATCAGGGATTGTTACAATGCTCACCTGATCGGGTTTAAGAACATCGCTGGAAACATTGTCGCGAATGTCAAAGATAATGACTCTCTCTTTGCTTTCCAATGTTGTTGTAAGCGTATAATTCCCATCTCCATCCTGGTCTTCTACTAAAATATCTTCGGTTTTTTTGTGGTATCCTCTTTTTTCAATAGAGAAGGTGTGCTTCCCTGTGGAAATGATGCTGTTTTCTGATAGAACACCACCATTTATATAAACAACGTCAGGAGAAGTCACTCCACTGGGGAAATCCGTACGCACGCCGAAAAGGATGCGTATCTGGCTTGGGTAGTCTACCAAAGGCGCGGTTGTGCTTTGTGCAGGCGTTGTTGTCGTTATCGTGGCGGAAGGATCATCTGTTTTGATTTCTATGACTTGTTTGCAACCTACAAAAAAACATAGTATAAGCACGAGTATAAAGATATTTTTCTGCATTTGTTTTGCTCCCTAAATAAGATTATCCCGATAAGCTTGACATTCATAAGCAGTATCGGGATATCCTAATTCCTAGTTAAAATTTTTTTGCATTGGTGCTGAGGGGCATGGTTACATGCCCCTGTATTTACCGATTAAGAACTAGCTTTTCAGTTTTTCCAAAGCATCAATGATGGTTTTCATGCGTACACGGTCATTGGGATCAGCAGTCTTGAAGCTTTCGATGTACTGCATCAACTGGTCGATTTCTGTAGGAGGACATTGTTTGAGCATTCTTCTCTGGTCGTATTTACCAAGCATACTTTCCATGATATCCAATGCTTCACGAATGCCTCTTTCACCTTTGCTCTTGTCTCCAAGATGTCCGATCAATCTGCGTACGTCGATGTTGTTCATTACTGCAATACCCAATCTAAGATTTTCCATCTCTCTTTGTGTGAAGAGATAGCCGCAGAAAACTCTCAGGTTCTTGGCTTCTTTTTCTGCACGAATGGTGTAATAAACGCGACCAACACCCTTTTCGATGCTGATGAGATGTTCTTCTATTTGTTCTGCATCGGCATAGAGTTCATAAGTATAGTCAATTCCATCTAGCTTCATGGTGTTCGTTCTTACGTTGAACTCATATTTTTCCAGCTTCTTCATAGGTACTGGTTCAACAAAAGGCCCTTCGCCAGGTGTAATGGAAGTGATTTTCCTTACAGTCTTAAATTCTTTGAACTTGACAACCAGATCAATGCTTGTGCCAGGTAAGAAGGTATCATTGAAGGAAACAGGTTTTCCGTTGATAAGAATCTGATGTGCAGGAATCAAACGGTTCGTACCTTCTTCAACCATGTCAAAGGACATTTTACGAGGTTTAGCAATGAGCTTTTTATTGATCAGATAAGGCTGTTCTGATGGCTCAATGTCGATTTCTTGTTTTGGACCAAAGGTATATCCAGGTCTCTGAATATCTAAGAAGTAAGATCCAGGTTTTACTCTACCGCCGTCACGGACGAAACGAGAAATCTGGGTCAGCTTATCGATCAAAGATACACTGTAAGGATCAAGTGTTGCAGGTGCTTCTATATCATACACAATATTGACTTTAAGCATGACTTGCTTTGCAATCAACTGGTGGTCTAAGACCATAGGTTGTTCTGCTGGCCAGATATGCTTTCTGATTTCCACGGGTTCATAAGCATCTTTGACTATGCGCATGATGTAAGAACCTGGTTTGATCATATCGCCATCTTTGTATTCTTTTTCAGCAGTCATTTTATCAATAGGTGCCATGGTGATCTTATAAGGCTTATCTTCAGGATGCCCAGCACGCATAGCAACATCGTAGGTGATCTTTTCTTTGACAAGACGATGCTTTGTAATCAAGATTCTTTCAATACGGAAAGGCCCTTCTCCTGGTGGAATAGAGAGAGTTTCCTTCAGAGAAGTGTAACCTGCTTGCTGAATATCTAGCTGATAGTTGTTGTTTGGCTTGAATGTATTTTCGCGAACATCTTTTCCATTCAAAGCAAACACTTCCACTTCGATTCTTTCACCAGCAGGATAATCGCCTGTAATGAAATGGTCGATTTCGCGAGGTATACTAACCAAGGTTTCTTTGATGACAAAAGCCTGATCATTAGGCTCAATCAAGATTTCTTTTGCAATGGGATTAAAGCCTAGTTTTTCAATCTTTAGACTGTATTTTCCAGGAATGAAAGCAGCCTTCTGGTCAATCATCTTGTCGCCTAGCGTAATGACATCAGGAACGGCTGGCTTTTCGTCGAAATCATTGATGATTTCATACTTTACGAGAACAGGAAGAGCTTCCAATGTTCTTTCCAAGAGATAAGGTTTGGAAGAAGGCTCTACTGTGATGTTGTCGCTGATTGTCTTATAGCCTTTTTTCGCAATCATCAAAGCATAGCTATTGGGCTTAACGTCTTGCCCTGATTTGATGCTCTGAGCACCAAGGACGATATTGTCAGGATCAATCTTCGTGTCATTGAAAGAGCTTTTGATTGTTGCCTGAACTTGTCTTGGTTTGCTGACAAGGGTATATTTTAACAGATATTCTTTAGGATCAGGTCGGATCATGATGTTTTCCAAAACAGGGAAATACCCGTCTTTTTGGATAATCAGGTTGTAAGGACCAGGTTTGATGCTGGTTTTGCCTTCACCGACTGGAATATTGCTTAGTGTAATGATGTCAGGGTCAAGCTTTTTGCCAGGGTTAAAATCGCCTGTGATGTCACGAACAACATCGCGTTTGATGGCTGTCATGAATTTTTCGATAGTCACTGGGCCAACGCCAACAGAGATCAGGATATTATCGTCTACAGAAGAATACCCTTTCAGATTGGCTTTGAGGCTATATTCGCCTGGTTTTAAGTTAATGGTTTCACTTGCGTTTGCCAGTTTTTGCTGATTCAAGATAACCTCTTCTGGTGTCAGGTCTCTGTCGCGTTCCAGAGAATCACGGAATTTGAAGTTGACCAGACGAGTCCTTGTATCCAAACGTTCTGTCAGGAGATAATCCAGAGAGTTAGCACCCACTTTGATGGATTTACGAATAGGCATGTATCCTTCTTTTAGGATAACAAGATCGTGTGGGCCTGGTTTTACCTTGAAATCTTTAGAAATGCCTTTATTGTCCAAAGTAATCTCATCAGGAATTATATTTTCTTCTGGTGGATACTCTGCAATAACTTTAGCAATAACATTTCTTAGACTGGAAATCAGTTTTTTGCTCATCTTATAAGGCAATTCCGAAGGCATAATCAATTCTTTGGATACCAAAGGCTCATAGCCATCCATTTCGATTTTCAAGAGATAGCTTTCAGGAGCGATTTTGTCTCCATCCTTTAAAGGAATTGTCTCTTTGGTCTTTTCATTGAGCAAGGTAACCTGAGGTTTGATAGCTGGATTGTCATGAGGCACATCCTGGGTGATTTCCAGATTGACCAAAACAGGTTTAGCCTTGAGAACTTCTACGATTTCATAAGGAACTTCATCAGGAGGCATTTTTACCTGTTTTGTTACAGGTTCATAGCCTGTGCGTGCAATATTCAGAGTATATTCGCCTGGTTTAAAGCTTTCATCGCCTCGGATAGGACGATTGTTGAAAGTGCATGTATCAGGGAAAATACGAAGATTTGGTGGAAATTCCGAAGTTATGTTCAACTGAATGCGTCTTGGTGTTGAACTCAACCGTTTTTTGAATACAAATGGCCCATTTTTAGGCTCGACAATGATTCTATCAGCATCAGGATCATAGCCTTTTTTTCGTGTCATGATACGATAGGCATCAGGTCTGATGCTTTCCCCGAATTTAATGGGTCTGCCATTTAAAGTAACTTCGTCAGGAGTCAAAGGCTCATCTTTAAGATAATCGCCTGTAATTTCGAAGATGATTTCTCTTGGCAATGCCTTCATGTATTCAGTGATGTAAAATGGTCTTTCATCAGGCTCAATAATCAAGGTTCTTACAACAGGCTCATAGCCTTCTTTCTTGATCAAGAGTTTGTATTCGCCTGGTTTGACCTGAGAATTTTCTTTTACAAGCTGTCCGTTCAAAGAGATTTCATCAGGTTGGATTTGACCGCCACCTAAAGCTGTAAAATCGCCTTGTACGCGATAAAGAACAGCACGCAAACTGCTTTTGAGTTCGCGGGCAAAGCTGAAAGAACCTTCTCCAGGATAAATAGTAATAGGTTCAATGTTGGCATCATAACCACGTTTCTTGATCGTCAGACGATAAGAACCTGGTTTGAATTTCTCTTTATCTGTGATCTGGATAGGTGTTCCAATAGCCCCTGTTTTGAGCATAGGACTTAAAGTCAGTTCATCAGCAGAAATGCTACCTTGGCGATAGAAATCTTCTGTAAGGATTGCCTCAACAGATCTAGGCATAGATTGCATAGTTTCGTTGATTTCAGTGTATTCCATTTCGGGAAGCATGTTGGCAATTTTGCTGACTTTAAAGTAGCCTGCTTTTTCAATTTGAACCAAAAAAGTTATGGCATCAGGAACTAGCAATGCATCAGGATTGAAATCGTCTCTGATTTTTACATTGACTAGCTTGCTGTATAGATCATTGTTTCGCTCAAAAGGATTTTTATTTCCTGTTATTTTGATGCGGCTTGCAGAGAACTCATCCCCTGTTTTGCTGATCTGAGTATAAGTGCCATCTCCCATTTGTGTTTTTTGAGGAGCTTCTACTTTGGAAACACCAATGACATTTTTCATTTTGCCTTTTTGCAATTCAAGGCTTTGCAACTGGCTATAGAGAATTCCTAGTTTATGGTAAAACTCCGCGACATTAGAATAGTCGTCAAGCTTTACTGCCAGATCTAAAGCACCTTTGAAAAGGGGCAAGGATTCATGGTATTTTCCCTGGTTGAACAAAATAACGCCCATGTTGTTGAGAACAATCATGGTGTATCTCTGTCCTTCTACCTCAGGAAGTTTTTGGAAGAAAGAAACAACAACATTATAATGAGCGAGGGCATCTTCTAATTTTTGCTCTTTTTCCAACGTACATGCCTTCAGAAAAATTTCTTTTGCCTGGGGCATATTGGTTGGAGGAGTCAAAGTTTTCTCTTTTTTTGTATCCTCTTTTTTATCGTCCTTCTGAGGCGGTTCTGCTTTTTGTGCAAAAACAGAAGTACAAGCCAAAACAAAGGCGAGGAGCAAAATGGTTAAAAACTTGTAACTCATGCCTTTTTTCTCCTTAAGCTATAACGAGCAACAAGGTTACTCAACATTACACACTACAAGTTCATTATAAACACTTGAAAACCAAAATTTATGTTGTAAGGGCATTGCCCTGGCTATTCTCTTTTCCCCTTTGGGCTAAGATTTTAGTGCGTGAAATTGCCTGGGCAACAAGAAAAGTCTCCTGATTTTCGCGCAAAAGCATGAAAATCAGGATAAATCATCATTAAGACTGAGATTTCAGTTTTTGGATGCTTTGCACTCTCATTTCTTGCTGAGAAGCATCCTGCAAATCGAAATTACGAAGCAGATCAATCAAACGATCTTTATCTTCTTTGGGTAAGGCATCGATTTTGTATTTATCTTGCCTATCCTCTAGCAATCTTGCCATTCTTTTCATAGCAGTGCCAGGATTTGACTTAGCTGTTTCTCTAAGATGATCCAGCAATCTGCCTGTATCGATCTTTTTAAGATCACGGAACTGGTTTGGCTTACCTGGAGATGCCAGGATTTCATCATAGAAGAATCCGCATACAATTTTCATATTGCGAATTGTTTTTAATGCATAGAAATTTGCCTGTACCATACCAGCAGTCTCATCTATGGAATTGATGTGATGAGGTTCTACTTGTTCGTTGTCACAGAAAATTTCCAGATTATAGCGGATGCCATCCAGGAGCATTCCCTGGCCTGCCTCATAGTATCTTTTGCTAATGCCAAAATCAAATTTTTCCAGCTTTACCAGATTCAAATCTACGACAAAAGGTGCTTCTCCTGGAGGTATTACGACTTTTCTCTGTGCTGTTTTATAATCTTTGAATTTGGCTTTCAGCATATACTCAACACCAGGCTTAAAGGTATCGCCCGCTTTGGCTTCTTTGTTGTCTACCAGAACTTCAATGGCTTTAACCAGAGTCCCATCCGTGGCTGTCATTTCAAAAGAAAGCTGTCTGGGTTTTGCGAAAAGCTTTTCCTTAACAAAGAATGGCTTGGGAACTGCTGGGATATTGATATCCTTTTTCACTTCTTTGAACAGATAGCCTTCTCGACCAACCTGCAATGTGTAATCGCCTGGTTTGATCTTTTTGCCAGAAGTGATGTTTCGACCAATGCCGCTCTTTTTATCGATGAAAGTAACATTATAGGGCTGTAAGTTAGCAGGAGGATCTATGTCATAGAAAATTTCTATCAGAATCTCAACCATAGAAGCTTCCATCATCTCTTTTAGCTCATAAGGTCTTTCATCAGGACGAATAGTGATTCGCTTATCAGCAATCGTATCAAAGCCTTCTTTTTCAATGGTTACCAGATATTCTCCTGTATCCATTTCATCGCCTTTTTGAATACGATAGGCTTCTGTTCTGCCTTCTTTTCTCATTCTTATGACTTCCATAGGCGAATCAGCCACAGGAGTTGTATCAAAAGTAATCTCAGGCATGATTTTCCGTTTTTTAGGCATCAAAGTCTGTGTCACTTCTTGCGTCCCTGTTCCTGGAATTACCTCGATTTTATCTCTACTGCTGAAATATCCTGGATGAGCGATGACGAGTTCATAATTCCCTGGTTTATAAGGCCCTTCGGCCACAGGACGACTGCCAAGAGTGCATTCTTCTACCTCTAAAGGTTCTTGGCTGAAACCGCTAATGATTTTAACTTTGAAATCCCTGGGAATGGTTTCCATTGTTTTTTTGATGACAACGGGGACTTCTCCTGTTTGCAAGAAATGGTCGAATTCCTGGCTCTTGTATCCTGGCTTTGCCATAAAAATTTTATAGTTGCCTGGATCAAAAACATCGGAAGCTTGATATGCCTTGCCATTGACGCTAATAGTATCCAGTTCTAATGGTTTGCCTGGCTGATAGTCGCTATCGATCTCGAATTTAAAACGACGTGGCCTGGCTTGCAGTTTCTGAACCAGATCAAAAACATCTTCCGAAGGCTCAATCAAAGCATTCTGGCTGGCTGGCATATAGCCTTCATTTTCGATTGCAACCTGATACCCCCCCAGCCTTGGCTTGACTTCCTCGCCATCCAGAACTTCCTTATCATTGAATATGACCTTGCGAGGTTTAATCGAAACGCCTTCTGGGAAATTGGCTGTTATTTTAAAGGCTACTTTGCGTTTTTTGCTTACCAGCTTTTCTCTGATAATGAAAGGATCTTTGCTAGCTCCAAACTCTACTTTCTTTACCAATCTCTCATAACCAGGAATATAAACGGCCATCTGGTAGCTTCCAGGAGCAAAAGAAGATCCCTCTTCAGCTATGGGCAATCCATTGAGGCTGATTTCTTTTGGCTTAATAATATCGCCGCTATAGTCGCCTGTTAGCTCATATTTTATAATACGAGTGGATGCAACCAAAGCTCGTTCTATACGATAAGGTTCTACACCTGGATCAATCTGGATGTCTTCCAAAACATCAGGATAACCCTGAGTCTGGATGAAAAGACGATAGTTTCCTGGCTTAAAGGTATTGCTTTGCGTTACAGGAGTATTGTTCAAAGTGATTCTGTCAGGTACAAGCTCTTTGTCTTTCTTTTCTGCATCATACAGGCGATATGTTACAAGCCTTGGCATTGTAAACAACTGCTCTTTGATGATGTAGTCGCTAGAACCTGCTGGTATTACAATTTCTTTTTTTACAGGATTATACCCTGCTTTGGAAATTACCATAGAATACCTTCCAGGCTTCATGCTTTTAGACATCTGCACCATACCTTCAGAGAAAGGCTCGCCATTCATTAAAACGCTGTCAGGAACAATTTGCTTTCCTGCTGGATAGTCTACTGTAATATTCAGGATCACCATTCGGTTTTTGGCCTTCAGTGTATACTCGAATGTATAGCTGCTTTCTGATGGCAAAACCAAGGCTTCTTCTGCTAGTCTTTCATAGCCATCTACAGTGACTTCTACTTTGTATTTGTTAGGCTCGATTTTATCGCCTGGCTTTACTTCTTTTACAATGCTGCCATCTTCGCTTTCGATTTTGATCGTCTGAGGAAGATTGGCTTGATCAGAAGCAAAATCATAACCAATATTAGTACGGACATCTCGCTCTTTGGGAGTCATGGTTTCTCTGATGATGAAAGCACCTTCACCAACAGGGATTTCCAGATTTTTATTTACAGGACGATAGCCCGCTTTTGTAACCAGGAGAGGATAGGTATCAGGCTTTACTTCAGGCTCTTGAGCCAGATTTTCTTTTCCTAACATGGCACTATCCGCAGCAATGTCATTTTTAGGGAAGCTGGAATTCAAAAGAAGCTGCACTTTTCGTCTCAAAGGCGATAGCATTTCTGATAACTGGTATGGCTGTTCTGATGGCGTAACAGCAATGGATTTTTTCAATACAGCATACCCTTTTTTCTTAATCTCTACTTCATACGCCTTCTTGACTGGAATTTCAGAATTTTCAATGACGCTTGTTCCATCTAAAGTTACGACATCAGGAGAAAGCTTTACAAGATTGTCTCCTTTTATGTCATACAGCAATCGTCGAGGCTTTGCTTTAAGCTGTTCCTGCACTACAACTGGCTCATTGCCAACGTCTACCTTGAAAATCTTTTCGATGTTCTGGTAGCCTTCTTTTCGAATGAAAAGAGTGTATGTGCCAGGTTTGATAGGCGCGCCTGATTCAATCGCTTTTTGGTTGAGCTTCATCTCATCGGCTTTGACTTCCACATTAGGCTCATAGTCTGTATCAAGCTTTACAAGCAGAGAACGGGTAACAGCCTTGAGTTCTTTGTTGATAAGATAAGGATTTGTTCCTGGGTAAATCAGTTGCTCTTCTCGTATTTCTTCAAAACCAAACTTGCGGACAAGCAGCATATAGCGTGCGGGCTTTACTTCTACGCCGCTCTTGCTTATATCTACTGCCTGGTCAGCAGGTTTGCCTTCCACGATTTTTGTAAGGGTGAGCAAATCTACAGTAACAGGCCCTGGAGTTATATCGCATGTAATTTCTGGAATTACCTTGCGAGGGATAGTCTCCAAGAATACAGGAACTTCGATTTCTTTTTTCTCTGGTGGCAAAGGTCTCTTGACTTTACCCCAATCAATGGGAACATAGCCTGCTTTTCCAATTCGCATGTCAAAGAGCAATTCGTCTGGGTTGATGCTAGGCTCAATGTCAAAATCAGAGCGAATCTGGAGTAGTATGAGCTTAGAAACAGATATCAACTGTGCTTTGATTTCAAAAACACTGCTGGATGGGGTAATCTGTATATCTTTGCTATAGGGATGGTAGTTGGCTTTTTCTACCTTTACCCAATAAGAGCCTGGCTTTACTTTTAAACCATCTGTCAGAGGGATAGTCTCTTTATCGCTGCCATACAAATCTTTAAGATATGCTTTATCTGGTTTTACTTCTCCAGGAGCAACATCATAGTTTGGACGGACAACGATTTCGCGTTCTTTAGGAACTAAAGGCAAAGGGAGAACCATCTGATCCCCTCCTGCTGTAATCTTGACCCTCGTTTTATAGGGATAATAGCCATCCCTTTGGATTTCAAGATCATAGTAGTCAGGTCTTAAGTGGCCTTTAAACTCTACCCTTTGGCCTTCGCGGATGAGGCTGATTTCTTCAGGGCGGACTTCTGGTTCATAACCTTTTTTGCTCAAACCATCATCTACCAATAGCTTGACTGCTCTATCTTTATATTTTAGAGTAACTTTATCTCTTACGATTCCATTTTCGGGTATGGTAAGCTCGATTTCTTCAGAATGGTAGCCTGCTTTTTCTAAAACCAAAGCATACTTGCCAGGTTTGATCTGAAGATTTTTGATCGATTTATTATCTTTGGAGAGTCTTACATCATCAGGTTCAATATCTCCGCCAATCAAGGGATCATTGAGATATATTTTAAGTTCTCTTTTAGGCTCTACTAGAGGTTCAAGCTCAACAGGAACAACAACCTGAATCTTGCTGATCTCTAAAGGTATACTTTTTTCTTTATACCCTTCTTTTTTGACGAGAAGTTTATATACACCAGGAAGCAAGCTTCTGGGGTCTTTTACTTTTTTGCCATCTTCATCGGTTATTTCAAAATCTTTGTCGCTGAGATCCTTGCCATAAATATCGTATCGGTTGAAGACAATCTGGCGAGGATAGTCAGGCAATTTCAGATCCTTGTTAAAATCATAAAAATAGACTTTTAAAGTTTCTTGCAATTCCTGATTCCCAGGCAAGATCAACTTTACTTTTAAATCTTTGCTTTTGAAAGCAAAGTAACCAAAAACAATCACCAGGAAAAGCAAAACTCCCACCATAATAAAGTGGTTTCTCTTCATAAAGAAGAAAGAGTTTACGTCCTGTGTTTTCTCTACTGCCTTTTTGATGCGTTGGGTGATCCCCATATCCTGTTCAAGCAAAGCTTTTTTGATTCTTCCTGTAAGACCTAATTCCGCAGGATTCACCAGAAGGCGTTGTTTTGGTTTGGGTTTCCCTTCTGAAGGTATCATATCTTTATCGGGCATATTTTTACTCTCTATGACTTAAAAGACTTCTGAATGGAAATTCCAGGGCTGTCTTGCCAAAATGGCAAGGCAACCACAAAGTTAATGGAGTTTGAAACTATTTTTTTACCAATGTCAGTTTAACGACAAAAGGCCCAACTCCAGGAATAACTTCAATGTCTTGTGCTATTGTCTGGTATTCAGCAAATTTTGCTTCGATTCTGTATTTACCAGGAGCATACCTGTTTTCATATTGGGTAAGCTTCCCATTGACGAGAATTTCTTTAGCAAGAATCAATTTGCCCTGGTAGGTAGCATCAAATGTCAACTGTCTAGGCAATGCTTCAAGAGTTTCGTTAATTCCAAAAGGACTTTCATCAGGCTCGATATTGATGGGTTTAGCACCGCCAACCATCTGGTAGCCTGGCTTGTTGACTATGTAATTGTACTTTCCTGGCTTAATAGATCCGCCTGGTCTTACAGCACGAGGAACTTTTGTGTCAATATCGATAAAATCAATGACATGGGATTCCAGATACTGTGGAGGTGCGATGTCAAAATCTACTTCAGCCTGCACTACACGGTGTTTGGCTTCCATAGTCTTCTGAATCTTATAAGCATTGCTGGAAGGCCATATACGGATTTTTTCCTGGATTTCACTATAGGCTGGTCTTCTGACGAGAAGCTCATATTGCCCTGGTTTTACTTTATCTCCAGTAGACACAAGCACTCTTTCTGAAGCATCTTCTTTTTGCAGATATACCTGGCAAGCCCCTAATTTGGAACTTTGTGCCTGACTAGGATAAACATCGTAGTTTATCAAAGTTTCCACTGTACGAGGTAAGCTAACCAACTCTGCTTGTAAAACATAAGGTGAAACGCCAGAAGGAACATTGATCTTGGATTGATATACTTCATATCCAGGATAGCGGATTACAAGATTATGTTGTCCTGGTGCAATGGTATCTCCAGAACCCATTTCTTTCTCAGAAATCATAACAGTTTCTGGAAAAATCTGTTCGCCTTTAGGATAATCGCCTGTAATCTTAAGTTCCAGTACAATCTTTGCTTGTGGTGGAACAACTTCTGGCTTCACCACAACTATTTTTTGCTGTACAGGAGTCAAAGATTTGGTGATTTCATAAACACCTTCCCCAACAGGCAAAACAAAATTAGAGTCTTCATAGCTCTGATAACCTTGCGCTTGAATCTTCAAATACCTTAGCCCAGGTTTTAGCTTGCTTCCATCAGAAACTTTCTGCGATTGCAAGAAAACCTCACAAGCTACTTTTTCGCTGGTTTTTTCATCTGTGACGTTTAAGCGAAGTTCTCTGGGTTTACAAAGCATTTGCAAACTGATTGTTTCGTCTTTATCGCTGGCAGCAACTCTGCCTTCCAAACGATAGTACCCACTCTTCTGAACAATGTATTCATAAGAGTTTGTATCATAATAGTTATCTTGGGAAGCCTCTTTTCCATTCATTAAAATGCTATCAGGCTTCAATGTACCAGCAGGATAATCCGCAGTGATTTCAAAAGAAATCATTCGATTATCAGGGTTTTCTAAAGTTGTGGTTTTGCGATGATCGTCTTTTAAAGTCCCCACTCCACTATTAGATAAAGGCGTTTCTGGTTGTAGTTTAGTCTCTACTTGTGGCTGAGGAACATAGGTTGTTTCTTTATAAATATGATGGTATTCGTGAACATTTTTTCCTGTATCTACAGGAATCTTTCCGCCGCGATGCAGAATAAAGGTTTGATCACAGCAACCAAATAAAAACAGAAGAGTGACGCATATCAGGAGCATTCCTGTTTTCATTGATTTTCTCCTATTCTTTCCTTTTGACTACTTTTCCCTCAATCTTTACAAGAGGAGTCCAGTCAAAAAGAGCAACCTCTTCCCGACCTGTCTCCCTAAGCTCGAAAATCCCGGCTGCTCCGGGAAAGCCCCATACAGCTTTTTCTTTCATAAGACGGATTGCAGATTCTTTCTTTCCTGAGGCAAAAGGAATAAACCATAGGAAGTGGTATCCTTCCTTATTGACAATGATGTCTCCAATATATTCAAAATTTGCCTCATCAATTTTTTCTTCTTTTATGAAGAAATTTTTATGCTCTGGCGTGGAGCAACCAACCAAAGCCCATATCACTAAGAAACATAATAAAGTTTTCTTCATTTTTACCCCATTTTCCTTAAGAAAGCAATTATCACCGTTTCATTTCCCTTATTCTATCTTGATTTGTAGTAATGGGAGAGCAATCGTGCAAAAAAAGAATCAATACCACAAAAAAAGTTAGAAACAGCATTTTCCAATAAAAATAGGTTTATGAATTTTATCATTTTTTAAGGTCAGGTCAAAGAAAAAATTTTATTTTATTCTCTCGATAAACATGGAGATTGTGATATAATTTCTCTATCAGTCTTCATGGGTCATGATGATATGTATGTAAATATAGGAAGAGAAAT
The DNA here is from genome assembly GCA_013359215.1 of Candidatus Brocadiia bacterium. Lineage (GTDB taxonomy): Bacteria > Planctomycetota > Uabimicrobiia > Uabimicrobiales > JABWCH01 > JABWCH01. The sequence goes on from JABWCH010000021.1 coordinate 22,350, forward strand.
CTATGTTTAAAAGAATTCTAGTTGCCAATCGAGGCGAAATTGCAATGCGAATTATAAAGGCTTGCAAAGAAATGGGAATACAGACAGTGGCCGTATGTTCTCAGGCAGATCAACACTCTCCTCATCTTAAATTTGCAGACAAAAGTGTATGCATAGGTGCCTCCCATAGTTCTCAAAGCTATTTAAATATGCAAGCCATTCTTCAAACAGCACTTCAGACACAATGCCAGGCGATTCATCCTGGATTTGGATTCCTGTCCGAGAATGCCCTTTTTTCTGCTATGTGTAACCAATATAATATAACATTCATTGGGCCTCGTCCTACAGCAATCAAGCTTATGGGCGACAAATCCAACGCAAGACAAACCATGAAAAAGGCAGGTTTGCCTATAATTCCAGGCTCAGACAAAACCATGTCTTCTCTGAAGGAAGCCCAGGAAATAGCAAAAACAATAGGGTTTCCTGTTCTTCTTAAAGCCACGGCTGGTGGGGGCGGCAAAGGAATGAGGATTTGCCATAATCTGGAAGAGCTGGAAAAAAACTTCACAGAAGCCAGCTATGAAGCAGAGAAAGCATTTGGAAACAAAGGGCTATATATGGAAAAATATCTTATCGATGGAAGGCACATTGAATTCCAGGTCATAGCCGACAGCTATGGAAATGCTGTCCATTTGGGTGAAAGAGAATGCTCTGTTCAAAGAAACCATCAAAAGTTACTGGAAGAATCCCCCTCGCCTGTTATCACGCCTGAGCAAAGGGACAGCCTGGGCAAAAAAATTGTTAAAGCCGTCCAATATGTAGGCTATCAAAATGCAGGAACTATGGAATTCTTCATGGAACAAGGGAATCTTTATTTCATGGAAATGAATACAAGAATCCAGGTGGAGCATCCTGTTACAGAAATGGTCACACAGATAGATATAGTCAAAGAGCAGATTCGCATTGCAGCAAACCATATCTTGTCTTTCCAGCAAGACCAGATTGCAAACAAAGGGCATGCCATCGAATGCCGCATCAACGCAGAAGACCCAGAAAATAACTTTCGCCCAGCCCCTGGCAAAATCGTCCGCTTTCAGCCTCCGAAAAACATAGGCACGAAAAATCTGCGGCTGGATACTTTTGTAGAAGAAGGCTATACTATCCCTTCATTCTATGATTCCATGATAGGAAAGCTCATTGCCTGGGGTGAAACCAGATCAGAAGCTATTTCTATCTTGAAAAAAGCTCTCGAAGAATTTGTTATCCTAGGTGTACCCACAACAATCCCCTTGCACTTGAAAATCTTACAAAACGAAGCCTTTGTCCAGGGAAACTACAACACTTCCCTCCTAAAAAAAATTTCTTTGTGAGTCTTTCAGGACAATGATAATTCCATTAGCATAGGAAGGTTATGGATTTTTTTAATAAAAAATGGAAGGGAATCAAGACGCTGGTGGAGGATATAACGGAAATATACAAGCTCGCAGAAGAAGGGCGCAGGATGTACCGCCTGACAAATCATAAAATTTTATTCGACTCTTAAGTTGTCAAATTAAACCTTAAATTGCCTTGTCTTATCCAGATAAAATTATGAATAAAAATTTTTCTATTCTTTTTTTACAAGACTATAAGCGTTCTGACTTGCTTGCCCTAAAATGCAGCAAGGATCATAAACAATATAAAATCCAGATACATCGTAACCATTCTTTTGAAATGATTGCCAGTGTCTTAGCTCCTTTTTTAGATTTTGCAGAGATTCAGGCCAGTTTTATATATAGCGACTACGATGATAGTCTGGGCTATGCTCATAAAGAAGAAAGCGATCTGGAATTGATATGGCTTGATATTTCCCGATACAAGCAAATCGATTTAGTTTCATTTTTGGCTGAAAGAATCGTAGCTTTGAGAAAAAAATCCCAATCTCCTATTCTGCTCTTACATACAGGAGAAATGGATCTTTCAGGATTGATGGCTCTTGTTCCTGATTTTTACCTTTTTTCTATTTTAGAAACAATTGCGTGCTTGAAGGAAAAAATGTTTGACCTGGAAAAAGCGGATTTTACAGGCACAAGGCTATCTCATAAGGCATGTCTCCTACTTGCTAAAAGAATAGGCTTAAGCTATATTCCCTCCCTTTTAAAACCAACACTAAAGGCCATTGTTTTAGATTTAGACAACACTCTTTATCAGGGAGTTCTGGCAGAAGATGGAATAGAAAATCTCCTTTTGACACCAGAACATAGAATATTGCAAGAATATTTAAAAAATTTTAAAAATAGAGGATTTTTACTTTGTTTGAGTTCTAAAAATGAAGAAAGCGATGTCTTGGAAATGTTTTCTCGAAGAGATGATTTTCCTCTGAAGCTTTCTGATTTTAGCATATCAGAAATCAACTGGCTGCCCAAAGAACAGAATATTCTCAAAATATCCCAAAAGCTCAACATTGGCCTGGATTCTATGCTCTTTATAGATGACAATATAGCAGAAATCCAGAGTGTGGAAATGGCTTTAGGTATGAAAACTATTTTGGCAAAGAGTCCCCAAGAGGTGGTTAGAATTTTGGAATACTATCCTGGCCTTCTTAAGAAGACCCTTTCTAAGGAAGACCAGTTGCGCAATTCCGATATAAAAGCAAACCATATACGCCAGGCTATGGCAAAAGAATTATCCTTGGTAGAATACTTCCAAACCCTTTCTATCAAACTCCTTTTTTTTGTATCTTCTCATGATCATCTTCCCAGGGCAGTAGAATTGCTCAACAAAACAAACCAATTTATTCTGAACTATAGAAGATACAATCCATCCCAAATCAATAGAATCTCCATGGATTCGAACTTTTGCATCATTACTATATCCATGTCCGATTCTCTTTCAGACAGCGGTATCATTGCTGTTGTTATTGCTGCTGTAAAAAATGGCAGATTGTTCATAGATGAAATCGCTATAAGCTGTCGTGCTTTGGGCCGTAAACTCGAAAGCTTTATGATATTGAATGCCTGTAAAATAGCACAAAAAAAACTAAACACAGACAATCTTGTCTATTTTCCCTATCAAAAAGGCGATAGGAACAAGCCATGCCTGGAATGGCTTGGCGAGCTTACCTTGCAGAGCATACAAGAAGAAAAAGGCTGCATTGAGTTCAAACTACCAGAAAAAATCGATAACCCAGGAGTGGAATGGAATGAAAGCCTTGTTTAGGAATCAGAATTAAATAACTTCCTATTTCGAAATTTGTTTTTATTTTTGTCATAGCCTATTGCAAAATAAATATATAAAAGTTTTTAAAGGGGGTTTGTGGGAAAATTTTTACAAAAATTTTCCCCCAAATCTCTCTGCGCAACTCCTATTATTTCATTCTCACAGCTTCGCATTTCATATCTTATCTGCCCCATATAATTCGCCCAAACCTCTGGTACAGGGGCAAATATTTTCAGCCATTGTTTTTTTTCAGGGTGAAAAAAAAGTATATTCCAGGCGTGGAGGGCATGGCCTTGGGGAAAATTGCACCATGGGGATGGCCTCGAAAAAAGGCGTTCCCACAAAAAAGGCAATCCCTGGTGTACATAGAGATTTTCTCCCAGAATAGGAAACCCTGAAGAGGCAAGATGGAAACGAATCTGGTGCTTTCTCCCTGTTAAAGGCTGGATTTGAAGAAGACTTATGCTACCATCTGTTTGTAAAATTTTATAAGATGTAGAAGCAATAAGCCCTTTGGAATCTACTATCATTCGATTTGGAAGAATGCTATCTGGGGATGGGTCAGGCATCATAGGTATATCTATGATTTTCTGATGGGAAGTGGGAACGCCTGCAACCAAAGCTAAGTATTCTTTTCTGATTTTTCTTCTCTCAAACTGTATAGCAAGAGATCGAACACAAGATGGAGTAAGCGCAGCAATCATTATTCCCGATGTTCCCTGATCCAGCCTATGAATAAGGCGTACATGCTTTCCTCTGAAGAAATGCAATCGAGACAGAACGCTGTCTCCCTGGTATTTCCCTGCTGGATGGCATACAAGACCAGCAGGCTTATTGAGAACCAGAACCTCTTGGTCTTCATATAGAATCTCTAAATGTTTGCAATCCACTTAGCCTATCCTTAAAGAAAATAAAAAAGGCCATCATTTCCTCTTTGGTAAAGATAAAAAATCCAGATACGCTTCCTCAGGATCTTGAAAAATAAGCCATTTGCCTTGCAAATCAGAAAAAGCATTTTCAAACCGTTTATCAGAATTGTCCGCTTGTTCCCCTGCCTTTCTAATATAGATTCTTATAATTTGATCAGGGTATTTTCGCGCTATTTCCCCATAAATTTCAGGATCTTTTTCTCCAGAATCCCCCACCAGGATAAACTTCCTTTGAGAAAAAGTTTTGAGTATATGATCTATAGCTCTCCATTTCCCTTTTTTAGGGTTTTCCAGAAGACTAAAAGCACTAGAATCTTTTAGTCTCCAATATTTCAGATGAAAGCTTCCCTGGGGATAGTGTTTTTCTATAAATTCGGCTAATGGCTTATAAAGTTGCCAGGGAGAAGAAGATACATAATGAAAGCCTATATTTTTAGAAGTTTCTTTGATTTTGCGATAAAAATCAGGCATTCCTGTTACAGGCACAAACTCTCGGAGAAATGTATTAGACAACAGCTCCTCTTTGTCCAAAACATTGCTTTCCTTTATAGTGTCGTCTATATCGGAAATGACCGATAACCCCTCATCCTCTAGCAAAAAAGCAAATCCTCTATAACAAGCCATATCTTGAGGATGGTTTATCGTTTCAAACTCTATTTTTTCCAAACCTTCCGATATTTCTGCCACAGGAATCTCAACCCTTGCCATAAAATGCCCATTTCCCGTTGTCATAGGAAGGAAAAACTCTTTGTCCCCAATGCGTATTTTAACGACCTTCCCTGATTTATTATCCACAAGAAACTCAGAAACCCTATCATCAAATATTCGATTTTCCGCCTCTGGTATTTTAAATACCTTCATCAATGCCTTTTTAAACATTTTCCTGCTCACAGAATCCCGCTCTGGCTCATATATTTGTCCATGTATAGGCACGATGAAAGAATTCTTGTCAGGAGAAAGATAGGCCATGGCAGGGAAAAATCGTACTTCCTCATCCGACTTGATATCCTGAGTGACACAGGAATTCAACAAAGCAAGGCACAAAGGCAAAAATACAATCCAGTTTTCCATAGCTATAAACCCCCTTTCCTCGCTACCTCATCAAAAAAAATACATAAAAACGAAAAAACCCTTCCAAGGTTTTTTTCCTCAGAAGGGTTTTATTGGTAGCGGGGGCAGGATTCGAACCTGCGGCCTCCGGGTTATGAGCCCGACGAGCTGCCAGCTGCTCCACCCCGCGATTTATTATGAGTATCTTACCACAATATTTTTATTTGTCAACAGAAAAAAATAAAAAAATAAAAATATTTTTTATATCAATGTAGAATTGGTATCATTCCAACAAGATTTTCCTAAGAAGCCAGCCATACAAAGAACATTTATTTGAGGGCGTTGCACGATAATATAGAAGACCAAAAATAAAAAATCCGCAGATTACACAGATTACACAGATTAAAAAAACAATTCTAAAATAGGATTGCTTCTGGATTTTATAAATTTTTAGTCTTCAAATGGCATAGCTAACATAGCATAAAAAATCTGTGTAA
>JABWCH010000325.1 GCA_013359215.1 Candidatus Brocadiia bacterium
AAGATTAAGATTAAGATTACGATTACGATTAAGATTAAGATTAAGATTAAGACAAAACTATAATTTCCTATACAATAAACTAAAAAAAACTTACAGGAGGAAATATATGTCAAGAGAGTTTATCACACTTTCCCATCATTTTTTAGAACAACAAAGAAATTACCCTAATGCAACAGGAAAGTTTACCGATCTCTTGTTGCAAATCGGGGTCGCGGCAAAAAGAGTTTCATACCAGGTCAACAAAGCAGGGCTTATGGATATTTTAGGATCTTTGGGATATGAGAATGTTTATGGTGAAAGCGTCCAAAAGCTCGATATGTTTTCCCATAATATCTATTTCGATGCACTAGACCACATGGGTCTTTTATGCGCTATTGCCTCAGAAGAGCAAGAAGAATTTATACCTATTCCTGAAAAGTATCCGACAGGGCCTTATGTGTTTTTGTTTGATCCTTTAGACGGATCTTCTAATATCGATGCGAATGTAAGCATTGGCACAATTTTTTCTATCCACCGAAAAATCAGCCAGGTTCCAAGAGGCGCAGAAGAGGATTGTTTACAGCCAGGACGAAAGCAAGTATGCGCTGGTTATATTCTTTATGGCTCTAGCACTATGCTTGTTTACACAGCAGGCAAAGGAGTACATGGATTTACACTAGATCCTGGCGTTGGCGAGTTTGTACTTTCTCATCCCAATATGCAATTTCCTTCTCCTGAAAAAAGCAAAAATATTCTTTCCATCAATATGGGAAACTATAATCAATGGGATAGTGGAACGCAAAAGTATATTGATTCCATCTCAAGATTTTCCCAAAAGCCTTATACATACCGTTATGTAGGCTCTCTGGTTGCGGATTTCCACCGCACTTTGCTCTATGGTGGCATCTTCCTCTATCCTGGAAGCCACCAGAAAGACGCAAAAAATCCTTATTATAAACTTCGCTTGCTTTATGAAGCCGCCCCTCTTGCCTTTATAGCAGAACAAGCCAGAGGCAAAGCCTCAACGGGAAAAGAAAATATCTTGAATATATTTCCCGATAGTTTACAATATAGAGTTCCTCTTGCCATAGGAACAAAATATGATGTAGAAGCCTATGAAGCATATTTAGCATCCATTGGTTCATAGATTTTTATCGCGAATGGGCGTAACCGGGCGAGTGCTTTTTTGTCCGAAAAGGCAGTGGAGGGCGAGCCTCCTGGCGAGCTTCTTTCGATGCATAAGAAGCTCGGCAGGAGCCTCGCCCTCCATTTATAATTCTCGGTTACGCCCATCGCGAATAAGACGAATGCTCAAATGGCACAAATAGTTTTTATACAAATTGCATTCGCGCAATTTGTATATTCGTCTCATTCGTAATGAATAGCTTTTTGGCTTCGGCTTGTCTGAGATAGGTTAAGACTTAATCTGAACCGCGAGTTTTTTTAAGGATGGTTTTCCATGAGAATAGCAGGCATTTTAATTTTAGGAATTTTTTTTTTTCTTTCCTGCCAGAAAGAAATGTATGATGAAACCCCTGCAATCTTAAGTACCAGGCAGGAAATTTCTCCCCCAAAAGAGGAAATTCCTATAACTCCAGAAATAAATCCCCCGCAACAAGAAGAAATCCAGCCAGAACAAAAGAACGATGAAGAGGAAAAAAATATCCATGATTATTCCTCTTTCCTTTCCCAAAAAGAAAAAGAATTGAATCTACTAGAAAAAGCCCTTCCCCAAAACAAAGAAAAAAAAGAAGATACAAATATTCCTGTCATAGAAGATTTAAAAAAAGATATGCAGATGTTCGATGAGTTTCTTTTGGTTTTAGCAAGAAACAAAAAGCATTTAGGGGAAATACAAGGCAATCTGGAAAAAAAAACTTTTCCCAAATCATCTCAGCCTTTCCAGGAAAAACTCGAATCCCTTGGGAAAAAGCTATCGAGCCTAAAAGAACACTCCCTGGAAATAGAAAAAAAATATAAAAATTTAGAAGAAATCACAAAGAATCAAAAGCAAGAGTTGCAAAAAAAAATCAATGAACGCATGAGTCTCAAAGACTCCATGACTATTCTTAGTCCATTGTCCTTAAAGCATCTTATGGAAAAGTGTAGCAGCGAATGGAAAAGCCTATATCCCTCCAGCAACCTAAAAATCCAATATTCCCATAACGACGATATGCAAAGCCAGGTAGAAAAAGAAAAATTTTCTCTTATTTTTTCCTGGATTCCTTTAGAAGATTCTACAATCTATAGCTCCTCCATAATAGCTTTTGATGCTCTATCCATTGCTGTCTTTTACCAAAATCCTTTAGAGAAAATAGAAATAGAAGATCTCTCTGCTGTTTACGCTGGAGAAAAAAAAAGCTGGCAAGATATTGGTTCTTCTATGGAAGGGGATATAGAAATTTATGGATGGGAAGCCAACACCTTTCCCTTTTCCTTTTTTAGCAAGATTCTACCGCCAGGAAAAATCTTTGTGGCAGGCATCCAGATTGTTTCGCAGGAAGAGGAAATGCTCTATTCTCTTTCGCGTTCGCCAAAAGGAATTGGGTATATAAGATCAAGTCATTTCAGTCATACCAATATAGAAAATCTGAAAACATTGAAGATAGGCAATTATACAATAAAAAATGGACACTATCCTTTGCGCTTCCCTTTATATTGCTTCAATAAGCAAGAAACAGAAGCAGAAAAAAAAATCCAAAAATTTTTAGAAGGAATTCATGGTAAAAAAATTTTAAAAGAAAGCGGTTTTTTGGTACAATGATTTACAGATACAACAGAAATGGAAATATGATGCTTGTCAGGCTATAAACCATGTAAAGGAGATTCCATGGATTCCTTATTCTCCACAAAATCATCGGGAGAGCTAACACGTTATCCTGTAGGCAATACAGTCAATAACCAATATAAAATACTTTCTCCCTTGATCCCTATCTTAGGAGGAAATCTATATAGGGTAGAAGATATTAATTCCTCGGAAAATAAAAAATATCTTTTGATGCAATTAGAAAGCAATGTATCTTTCCAAAATTACCAGGATGAAAGACCCAATCTCAAACTTCTGTCTTCTGATAAAAAAAACGATGCTCAGGGTGCAGAATTTATCATAGATATAACAGGATACAGCTTTTTAGGGGAATGTGTCAAAAAAACAACCAAGGAAGAAGAATACAAAGCCCTTTTTCTTCCTGTTATGGAATGGCTAGAAAAGTACCATCAGCAGCATAGAAAATCCTTTGCTTTTTTGCACTATCATAATGTTTTGCTCTCTGATAAGAATATTTTGGTTCTTGGAACGAGCTTTAGCTATAATTATTTTAAATGCCAGATCAATCCCTATCCCCATCTGGTTTCCCCAAACTATATCAATTCTTTACGATTCCCCCAAGGAAGCAAATACAATCTTTGGAGCGACTACTATCCTATTGCTATTATGATTTGGGAGCAATTTTTAAAGCACCCGCCTGTTTGGGATGAACATTCTATGCGGTTTCAAGAAGAAGTATCTGCTGGAATGTATACATCTTTTATTCAATCTTTTACAGATAACAGTGCTTCTTATTTAAATATAGAAAATCCTTTAGAAAGATTTAAAAATTTAAAATTTTCTCCTCCTGTACCAAAGCCTTCTCCAAGTGCTATGCCTGTTTATACACCCTATAGCATTGCTTCTTCTCCGCCTTTATATGAAGAAAAGCCTGCTATGCAAAATATGGATTCCCAGAAAGTAAGATCTCTGGAGCAAGAAAACACAAGGCTCTATGAAAAGCTCGACGATGTATACCAGCAATTAGAAACACTAAAAATAGAAGCAAAGAAAAAGAAAAAGCTTTTTTCTTTATTTTTTTCTAGTTCAGCGACTATTCTCTTATCCCTTCTTTTGCTTTTATTTTTTTTAGGATTTCGCGTGCTTTCCCCTGCCCAAATGCAGGAACATGAAAAAAATAAAGTTCAAAAAAACTTTTGGCACACTATTGGATTGTTACAAAGCAAGAGAATTTCAGAGGCAAAAGCCCTTTGTGAAGAGTTGCAAAAAACACAAGATCATGCTTTGGTCTATGTCTATCTACACGTTCTACAAAATATCTATGAACTTAACCAGGAAAGAAATCTGGAAAAAAAGCAAGAGATCAAAAAGAACATGATGGACAGGCTTTTATTTTTACAAAGCAACAAAGAGAAATTTTTTCAAGAAATAGAAGGCTATCAACTTTCTATTTCAACAGAAGAAATAGACCGATGGCTTATTATTTTTAAAAAATAAAAAACAAAACAGGAGGATATTGTGATGAGTAGCGCGCAACTGGTCGTAAAAGAAGGTCTTCATGATTGTTTAAATCAGGTTTTTTTGCTGAGTACCCACCAAGATAAGCTTTTGGGACGCTCTAGTGTCTGCCATTTTCAAATAGAAGATCCTTTAGTCTCTTCTATGCATTGCTATTTTTGCTATAGAAAAGAAGCCTTTTTTGTTTATGATCTCCTTTCTGTCAATGGAGTTATAGTGAATAAAAATCTGGTAGACTGGGCTGAACTCAAAGAAGGCGATACAATCAAAGTTGGCAAAACTGTTTTAGAGTTTGCCACTTACAAAGGAGAGGAAGCAGGAAAAACTTACATCACAGGAGAAAAAGCAAATCTGGAAAAGATTTCTGAAGTGGTTTTTTCTTCCGAAGCAAAAGAAAGTCCTGAGCAAATCACTCTGGGGCGTAAAATAAAAAAGCAAAAAGATCTTATAGTATGCAGGCTTGCTCTGAAAAACCATCTTTTAGACCACCAAAGCATAAGAGAACTTCTCTCGATTGAAAAAGACTACGCAGACAGAGGGATAAAAAAAGAAATTGTAGAAATCATGATGGAAAAGAATCTTGTATCAGAAGAAGATATAGAAAAGTTTTTAAAAGAGCATAACTACTATAAAGTGCGCAATAAAGATATCCATTTTGGGAAGATTGTAGTGGAACAAAAGCTCGTAGACAGAGAAAAAGTCGAAGAGTCCCTGAATGTTCAGGAAAATACTTTTAAAGAAAAGCAAGAAATGGTAAGGTTAGGCGAGATTTTAGTAGCTAAAGGTTTACTCACTATCAAACAAAACAACAAGATCGTAAAATTCTTGCTTAAGCAAAGAATTCATGAATGATCCATTTTTTGGGGGAGGAAACTTCCCCCAAAATTTTGTAGGCTGCTTTCTTGGGTAGAAAATGAAAAAAATAAAAATTTATGGGACTTCATTGGCAGTAAGCTTTTGCCTGGCATACTTTTCCTTTATATTCATTTTGACTTTTTTTTGCCTTTTTTTGGCTCTTTTTATTCTCCGATCCACACCTTTGGTAGCGATTGCATTCAAAGAATTTCGATCTCTATTTTCCTCTTTTTTAGGCTACCTTGTTTTCTTTGGCTTTACCATACTTCTTTTTTATCTTTACGAAGGAGCAAATCTAAGGCTTGCCCAGATGAGCAGGATGAGTCCGTATAATGTAGCTCCTTTAGGTGCATACTTTCATGGTCATGGATTGAGCATTGCTTTCTTGATTATGATACCCACCATGACCATGAGGCTTTTTGCAGAGGAAAGATACAACAAAACTTACGAACTTATGCTTACCTATCCAATAGAAGAGTGGCATTGGGTATTAGGAAAATTTCTGGGAATTCTATCGTATTTTATGCTACTCTGGATTCCCTCTTCACTGCACATATTTTTGATTTGGCTAAATGGATCTTTAGATATAGGCCAGGTTTGCTCTATATATTTCTCTTTAATGCTATATACTGGCGTTTTTTTGTCTATAGGAATGGCTGCTTCCTGTTTTTTTACAACACAACTGGCAGCTTTTATCAGCACCGTACTATTGCTTTTGCCTTTTCATGGGCATATTTTTTGGGATGAAGCCTCTTTTTTGCCTGGATTTGCCAGCTCTTTTTTTCTGGAAAGGCATTTAGAAATGGCAACAAGAGGAAAGATTTCCTCCTATGCTTTTTTTCTCTTTTTCTCCATGACCGTGTTTTTCCTTTATCTTACTACCAGGCTAGTCCAATCCCACCGATGGTTTCCAGGCCCTTTTGGCAGAATTGTCTGGGAAAAATATAAAAAATACTTTGGATTGTTTTTTTTGATTTTTATTTCTTTTTCTGCTTTTTTTTTATATTTATCTATGCCTTGGGGAGTTCTTTTTTCGTTTCTCTTGATGCCATATTTTTTCACAAAAAAACTACAAAAAGAAACACAATATAGCATTATTTTAGGATCTGAAGCTGTTCTTGGTATTGTATCTTCTCTAGTGATTCTTTTTATAGTCAACTATCTTTCCTATTCTTATGAAACCTTCATGGACTGGAGCTATCAAAAAGCTTTTAGCCTGGATTCCCATATCGTTGATCTGCTACAAAAAAAGCTTTCCCCAGGAGATCAAATCCAGGTCATCGCTCTTCTTGGCTACAGCGAGAAACATCGCCATGAGCATACAGAACGAGACAATGAACGCTACTTTATTCTAAAGGAAATGTTCCGTAAGATAGCAGAAAGCATCAACAAACCAGGGGAAAAAAATTTTTCATACCAGTTTTTGCATCCTGTGCCAGGCGAAGAAAAAGTCAGCAAATATCTTGTTAAAGAAAAAGAACAAAAGCAAAAAATTGCTCTTTTGCAAAACAACTATGGAATTGTTGGTTACCGAGAAGTTGTTCTTCTCTATCGTGACCGCTATTATGTTTTAGAAGACCATGAACTCTTTGAAAAAAAACTAACGCGCGACCAATTGCCCAGGTTGCTTGTTTTATGGCGCAAAATATACGAAAGCGGAGGCATAGAAGAGCCGCCTTACGAAGATCAGGAAAAGGCTTTTGAGAGATTAAAAGAAATTGCCAACCCTGAGATGCTTTCTATTTTCCCCCATCTATATTTAGAACAGAACATTGTAAATGCTATGCTGAATTTGATTCATGGTTTACCAAGAAATGTATATTTTACACAAGGACAAGGGGAAAAGACTATTCTAGGCGATTTGGCAGAGGATTATAAAACAGCCTATCGACTAGGAAATTTGCTCAAAAGGCAAAACTTTTCGATTCGCACCCTTTCTTTAGGCCAAGCCCAAGGAATTCCAGAAGATTGTTCCATTTTAGCCATTTTGGGTACAGACCGATTTAGCCATTTTTCCGCCCAAAGTCTGTCTTTGATAGAAAAATATTTGCAAAGAGGAGGGAATATTCTTTTGTGTATGGAATCCCATTCTGATGCAGGATTGGTAGCTTGGGCAGAAAAACAAGGCATCCAAATTCAGCCTAAAACTTTCACTTTTGTATTTCCTGGATATAAAGAGAAAAAAAGCACTGTGTTTCCTTTAGATTCCTTTGTCCAAGATCCTTACCATCCTATAAGCAAAAGATTCCAGGAAATGCAAGAAAGAGAAAGCTTCCATCAGCCTCCCTACAACCAGATCATTGTAGGAAACTCATGCCCTGTTGTTCCTATAAGTTCTAAGAATACAACAAGCATTCTTTTTGTTCCCCAAAGAGCCATTGCCTATCCTGAGCA
>JABWCH010000326.1 GCA_013359215.1 Candidatus Brocadiia bacterium
ATTTTTAGCATCACGAAAAGACTCTTGAAGTTTAGCTTTTTCTAAAGATTTATTAACTTTTTGAGCAGATATTTTGAACATATTCCCTATAGCCGTAGGCGAAAGATGGACTTCTTGAGGTTCACAGATAAGTTGCTTTTGATCTAAAATCTCAAGAATATTGTATCCTGTTAGCTTAAAAACTGCATTACTGGCAGATAAAATAGCCTGATTACCTTGAAGACCAAAATTTTTAGCCATTTCTAAAGCTAATTTCTGTGCTTGTAAGAGAGTATCAAAAACGGCTTTATTTTGAACACTACGAAGTTGTTCTTTGAATTGCTGAAATGATTCCACAATAAAAATAGCATATTGTTTAGCAGCAGGACTTTTCTGGAAGAATGCCGCCATATCTACGCCTTTTTCTGTATAAAACCAAGGAGGTGTATTGCTAATTGCTTTACTACCAAAGACTTGTGATAGGGTGCCACTTTGTGTGGCACCCTCTTGCAAGTCTTTTTTTACCATAGACTTGAGGAGATTCCATTCTTGCAATGTGGGCTGAAATCGCCATTCTTCTTTGAAATATTCTTTGTTTCTTTCTACTTGTTGGTTAAAATCGTGAGTTTCTTTTCCATATACTTCTGCCACATGACAATCAAGCATAGCAGGTGGTTTGCCAATAATTGTCCATTTACAGTTTACTGCTGTTTTTCTGAGTTCTTCTGTGAAATGAAAGATAGGATAACTTTTGTTTTGATTAAGAGTGATTGCTTGTAGTTGAAAAAAATGCAAATCCATAAATTACCTCCTCTGAAAGGTTCTCTGATTTTAAAAATGAGGCAGCCGGTCAGAGTAACCGGTTTTTGGAGACGTCTTCCTAGCCTCAAAAATATTTAATATATATTTTATAACAACTTAGAAAATCTTACAAACTCATTTTAAAGTTACCGAACGGTACGTATTTACTTGTTTGTATTGACTAAACTTTTTCAGATTTTTTTTGATATCCATAACGGATTAAAGCAAGAAATGATGCTATGTATATAAATAGTAAAAATGTCGACGGCTCTGGAATATTTACCACTCCAAGCATGATGATATCAGGAGTCCCATTATCATAATTTCTTCCAGTTATAGTGACTTTAAAATTAGGAGAAGATGTGTTGATATTATAAGGATTAAGATCAAAGAGCAAAAAAGCATTACAGTTAGAGCTTGGTATCCAACCGAATGCGTTGGTAAAATTAGTCTTATCAACTGTATAACCATCTTTAATTACAGGTCCTTGAGCTGGAGCACCAAATTCGTGAATAAAGTCTAAAGAGTGTATACCATCTTCGAATCTAAAGAGAGTTCCTTCAAAGCCAATATTATTACCACCATTGTCATCAAAAATCATGAAATCTACTGTACTAAGAGTATAGGTAGAAATACCTAAACATAAGGCTAATTTTGTTGTATCATAAAAATTTACAGCATCATTAAAGCCTTTATAGCTTGCAGATAGTGTATGACTAAATGAAGCAGCATCTGTAGCGTTAGGGATGCCTAATAACTTTGTAGCGTTTGTCTCAAAACCACTGGTAGCCCCCGTCAAAATAGTAGGCCAACCAATTAATGTAGCATTGGATACAGGAATAACTACGAGAATTAGCATAAGAAAAACGTAACAACTTTTTAATACCACGAAATTTTTCATGATATATTGTCCTTTCTAACTTAAACTAAATTTCTAATACAAGTTAGAAGGGGCTACGCTGCTGGCCGACTAAAGAAAAGATTAAAAGCCCAAGGCGATAGCCTTATCTCTTAAAGCGACTTGTTATGTCTGCCAGGCTAGCTTGCTAGCCCATGCAGTATAACATAGAAATCAGCCTGCCGAGCGATAGCTCGGTCGGCTGCATTGATGTGTTAGAACCATAAACGATATGGCTCTAAAAACGCATAAAAATATGCATCCTAACAAAAAAGCATATCAAAAACAGCTTTGATATTGTAAAAAATTTAGCTTTCTTTTTTATCCAAATTTTTATGTAAAGAAAGCAAAGACCGCTCTCTTCGTAACTCTTCTGCTAGTTCTTTTTCACTAGGTAAATATAATTGGTATTTGGAGGCAAATATTTGTTGTTGCCCTTCTGGCAATGTATAGCGGACAACAGCGTCATTTTTATCAGCACACAACAAAATACCAATAGGTGGGTTTTCCCATTCTTCAGTCATTTTACGTGTGTAGTAATTTACATAAAGTTGCATTTGCCCAATATCTTGATGAGTCAATTTATTTACTTTGAGGTCAATCAAGACAAAACAGCGTAATAAACGGTTATAAAAAACAAGGTCAATATAAAAATGGTCTCCATCAATGGTGATTCTTTGCTGTCTTTTTACAAAACAAAATCCTTTGCCTAGTTCTAGCATAAATTCTTGTAAATGGGATAGCAGTAAAGACTCTAGTTTTGATTCGCTAAGTGTGGAAGATTCTTTTAATCCAAGGAATTCTAGCATACAAGGGTCTTTGATAAGGTCATCAGGAGTATATTTTTCAGCTTTATTACGGGCTTGAGCAATCATTTTGCGTTTTTCTTTGCTCAAAATCAATCGTTCATAAAAAAGAGTGCTGATTTGTCTTTCTAATTCTCTTGTAGACCAATTTTGTTCTATCGCTTCTTGCTCATAAAAATTTCGAGCTTCAATCTTATCAACTTTAAGAAGCAAACGATAGTGAGTCCATGACAATTCTCCACGCAACGCGTGGAGTTTTTCTGCATAAACCAGATAAAATTGACGCATATACCAGAGATTATTCTTGCTAAAACCTTTTTTAAACTGTGCTGTCAATCGTTCTGACAGTAATTTGATCACCTGCTCACCATATTCAGCACGTTCTTGTCCCTTTTGTTCATGTTCTACAATTGCTTGACCTATAAGCCAATAGGCTTTAACCATTTCAAAATTTACATGACGTACAACATTGGAACGTGCTTCATGGAGAATAGAACATACTTTTTCGTACAATACTTCGATTTCACTTGGGTTTTGTGGTAACACTAAAGTTTTTTCATCAATCGTTTTTGCTGATTTATTTTTTTTAGAGGTTTTAGAAAGAGAACTAATAGCTTTAGTTTTGTGCTTTTTGTCTGATTTTGTCTGTTTTTTGATTGGCATATTGATACTCCTGTCCTATAGTATCCTGTCATAACAAAATAAGGCAGGCGGTGACAGGTCTCCGCTTTTCGGGTGTACATCCCTAGCCTAAAAAATATCAACTTTTTTATTTATCTACCTATTTCTGTAGTTCTTAAAACAAAATATTATTTTTTCTTTGCTAATAATTTGCTCAATTCTTCTCTGTCCAAAACAGAGTCATACATTTCTCGTCTTATTTCTCGACTTGTAATATCAACCTTTATCCGTTTAAGAAAATCGCGAAAATCTGGATTGATGCTTGCGAGCTTGTTGACAGTTTCCCAGTCAACTAAATCTTTTGTTCGTGCTGGTAAAATAACTTTAGTAAAATCAGGATCATCAATGTCAATTCTAATAACTCCAATGCCAAAAGATGTAGAAAGACGCTCCAACTCTATTCTAAAATCTTCATTGTCATCAATATTAGCAGCAGCGATATAGCCTTCGTTTGCCCAAGACGAATTTGAGACAGCTTGAAAAAAAGATTCTCTAATGTTGGAAAGAGATAATCCTTTTTTTAACTCAAATGAAAACAGCTTAACCGCAGTATTTCCCATTAAAGAGCTGACTTCAACAACTTCATCCTTCCAATCATTAAAAGGGAAATAGCAACCTACTATATCAGGATGTACCCATTCTCCAAACTCTTTTTTTCCAGATTTACTATGGCGAACAGTTTTAAGATAAGCTCTAAGATAATAAAATCCATAGTAGACAATAAAAGGATGCAAATCTCTTTCTTGGTACTCTTGTTTTTTTATAGAATGAACAGGTTCTAATTCAAAATTTTCAATATTAATAATATCTGTTAAAGATTTAAGTAAAAATCTTTTAGGGCGAGAACTTGTTGCAATAAAGATACTCTTAGGATTATCTCTAACTTCAACATATAATCGTGCGCCAAGTGTAGCTCCTGGAGTTTTTCCTTTTGTAGCAACCTCTTTATCGTATCCCTTAGATTGAGCAATTTGCCATATTTCATCTGTTGATAAAGCTTTGTTTTCTTCTTTGATAATTTTTTCAGCAAGTTCTAGAAATGTAATGGACATTTTAAAACCTTATACATAATCTGACTTATATAAAAATTTAGCGCATATAAAGAAAAGATTAAAAGCCCAAGGCGATAGCCTTGTCTCTTAAAGCGACTTGTTATGTCTGCCAGGCTAGCTTGCTAGCCCATGCAGTATAACATTGAAATCAACTGCTGAGCGATAGCTCAGTCAGTTGCATTGACATGTTAGAACCATAAACGATATGGCTCTAACTAAAAACGCAAATAAAAAAACTTTCTATTTCTTGCTACCTTTGTTATCCAAATGCTTCTCAAGAATTTTTGCATCTGGTAAATATTTTTGTAAATTTTTAGGTAGTTTAGAGGATATGGTGTAAGTAGCAACTCCCATTGCTTTTGTCGTATCTCGAAAAGCATATTCTACAATTGTTTTGCTTTTTTTCTTGCAAAGTATAATCCCAATGGATGGATTTTCATGAGGTAAACGCACCAAATCATCTAGCGCACTGAGATAGAAATTTAGCTTGCCGACATGTTCAGGTTTGAATTTTCCCGCTTTTAGTTCAATCGCAATAAGTGCTTGCAATCCTCGATGAAAAAATAGCAGATCAACAAAGAATTCTTCTTCATCTACTATTAACCGATGTTGATTCCCGATAAAACAAAACTGATCTCCCAAAGAAGTAAGAAAGGCTTTAATATTATGAACTATTTCCTGCTCTATAGCTAATTCATCTTCTTCATTTTGAACATTGATATGATTCAGTAAATATTCATCCTTGAAGACATTTAAAGCTTTTTTTTGTAACTTTTCTGGGAGAGTTTTGGGAAAATTAGTTTGAATTTTACCTTGTTTTTCGTATAACTTTGATTCGATATGATATTCGAGTGTTCTATAAGACCATTGATTTTCTATGGATTTTTCAAAATAAAACAATCTTTTTTCTATTGTTTTGCATTTTTGAAGTAATAATAAGTGATGACTGAAACCAATCTGAAAAAAGCATTGAAGAAAATGTTCGATACCAAAATTTTGAATTTGGACAGACACTGTCTGTCCAATTGTAATTATGGATTTTTCTAAATCTTCTTCTTTTAGCGAATTTACTGGCTTTGCAATACATAAAAAGTTGTAAGCATCATAAAAACGCCTCATGTTTTTTAAATTCATTGGAGAAAAACTCTTAATTCCAAGAAATTCCTGTTGGATATCCTGAGAAATTTTCTCTATAACTTTTGCACCCCATTTTTCGGAAGCTATCTTTTCAGAAAGCCTTTTCCCGACACTGTAATAGAGTACCAGCATTTCTCTATTTACCAGCTTTGCTGCGGTATATTTACTTTGAAGGATGTCATCTTTGATTTCTTTAATAAAAGCAGAATATTTATCTTCTAGTTCTTCCAGTTCCATAATACCTCCTGTCAAGTAGACCTGTCATTAAAAAATGAGGCAGGCGGTGACAGGTCTCCGCTTTTTGGGAGCGACCCTAGCCTCATAATTTACATGAAATTCAATATACCTTAAACACCTTATAAAAGACTATTAAATTTTTAAAGGCAATAGGTTACAACAGTGTCTGACCATTCTTTTTGATTCCCATACATATTTTAAATTGTGGGACTTCGGTGGAAGTATCCAAATAAAAAATGCCAGTATCCCAAGTCTCTCCTGCGGAAAAAAGCAGAGCGATGAAGGAGCGGCACTTTTTGCCGTCCGAGTGCATTTGCCTTGTTAGAAGCCTATTCTTTGACATTGATTATTTGAAGCGACCAATGATAAACACCACAAAACCAACCGCAATTAACAAACCACCAAATCCACCTTGTGAAGCCATCGCCATTATCATGCCTACAATAATTAGAATGAACCCAATCCCTTCCCATTTGGCTCCTGTTCGCGTGACCTTCGCATGAGATTGTGGATTAAGCGATACGGCAGACGCGCCCAATATTGGTACACCGCAATTAGGACATGAAGCTGCCTTATCTGATACTTCCTTTCCGCATTCAGTACATGAAATTAACGCCATGACATTTGCTCCTCGTTTGTTTGGCTTCTAAAGAAAAGATTAAAAGCCCAAGGCGATAGCCTTGTCTCTTA
>JABWCH010000022.1 GCA_013359215.1 Candidatus Brocadiia bacterium
ACTGCTTCAGTTTGACCTTCTTAAGTTGACAGCGTTATTGGTTGGTATGTTAACCCCATACAATATAAAGAATTATATGAAAAGTTAACACGCATGACCTAAACCTAAGAAGAGACGATTTCACCACGAAGAACATGAAGAGAAGATTGTAAAGAAGTGTCCACGAAAAACACGAAAGGCACGAAAAAAAATGGTTGAAATTTTTTCAAAGCGTTTTCGTGCATTTCGTGTTTTTCGTGGACATTAAATTAGCGATTTTTTCAGATAAAACCCGCTAATTCTCATTGCTAAACTAAAACAGTCCGTTGATTTGTCCTGAGCTGTAAATTCTTTTGACTGTTCTGAACCCCAGTCGGCAGTTTCGGTCGCTTTGGCTTTTGCCATAAGCACGGGAGCTTGTTCGGATCTTTAGAGCATCATTGAACCAGCTTCCTCCTCTGCCTACGCGCGTCCTTCCAAAAGAGGGGCCTCTAGGATTTTCAAAAGGGCTTTTTTTATAATATGTAGGATCAAACCAATCAAAGCACCATTCCCAGACATTGCCTGCCATATCACGGCATCCATAAGGCGAAACATTGCAAGGGAATTTTCCTACAGGCGTTGTCCTTTGGTAAACACGATTAAAATTGCATATTTCAGGTGTAGGCAGCTCATTGCCCCAGGGATAGATCCTGCCATCTACTCCTCTAGCTGCTTTCTCCCATTCCGCTTCTGTAGGGAGATCTTTTCCTGCCCAGCGTGAATAGGCATAAGCATCCCACCAGTCCACACCAACCACAGGATGGTCTGGCTGATTCCATCTGCTATTATACCAAAATTGGGGGAAATGCACCTTGCTGTCTGGCTCATTAGGATGACACCAGGGAGAAGGATGCCTTTCCAGTTCCGCAATTTCTTTTAAAAACAAAGCATACATTTTATTGGTAACAGGATACATATCTATGAAATAAGCATCCAGATACACTTCATGCAAAGGGGCTTCATCGTAGTCGGATCTGTCCGATTCATCACCCATCAAAAAAGTCCCAGCAGGAACATAAACCATACAGGAACAGTCTCTTTCTGAGACAATCATCCCTTGTTCATTGAGATGGCATTCCTTTTCCAGCATTTGCACTATTTCCTGGGGCGGCTTGTTGGTGCTGTTTGAGTCTGAAGGCTGGGCTGGCCTGATATACTCAATTTCAGACGTTTCGTCTTCATTGGCGGTCACATCCACCAGCTCGCCTTCCATAGCTTTTTCCAGCGCAAACAACATTTCCTCAATATTTTTATAGCGATTTTCAGGGTCTTTTTGCGTTGATTTTTTCAAAATAGGGCGAATCAATTCAGGAACGTCTTCCCAGTCTATATCGTATGGTTCATCCCCTGTAAAAAGATAATAGAGTGTCTTCCCAAAAGAATATATATCGCTGCGATTGTCAACATTATGAAAATTATTCTTCTGCTCAGGAGAAGAGTAATACAAAGTATAGAAAATCTCCCCTGCAAGAGTCAGGGTGGAGTCCTTCTCCCATTTTGCAAGACCAAAGTCTATTATCACAGCTCCTTTGCTTGTTAATACAATGTTGCCTGGTTTTAAATCTCGATGGATGATTTTTTTTTCATGAGCATACAACAATCCTTGAGCAATAGAACGGGCGACTTGAATTCCCTCTACAAAAGAGAATGGCCCGTCTTTTTTTATTTTTTTATGCAAATCAATTCCATCCAGATATTCCATCACCATACAGGGATAATCTGTATGTTCATTGTGTATACCATGAACACAAACTATATTCGGATGTTTTAATGCTGTTGCTGAACGTGCTGCCTGCAAGAAACGCTCGCGAGCACCAGGATACCATTCTTCTGGCAAAAGCAATACTTTGATAGCAACAGGAAGATTCTTTTCTATCCAGTTTGCTTTATACACGATCCCCATTCCTCCATGCCCTATAATTCCAGTCATTTTATACTTCTCAGGAGGAAATAAGGCAAGCTCTGGATTCATTTTTACTGCCTTGTTGTAGATTTCTACTGCTTCATGACTTCTTTTGGCAGCTTGTAAAGCTTGGAAATAATTGAAATACAGATCAGGAGAATGAACATCATTCCGAATAGCATCTTCTAAGACGCTAAGTGCTTGCGATATTTTTTCTGAGCTGTACATGCTTGATGCCACGGAATTGGCAGCAATAGCTCTTTGATGCTCAGGGATTCTCTCCCAACCTATGGTTTTAATTGTTTCCTTGAATTGCTCCACTAAAGTGATTTCTTTTATAGAAGGTTTTAGAAGCGGTGCTTCTAAGCGTATTCTGGAATTGCTAGTTCTGCTTTCCTGCATTTTTTGTATTTCGGAGAGC
Organism: Candidatus Brocadiia bacterium; assembly: GCA_013359215.1. Lineage (GTDB taxonomy): Bacteria > Planctomycetota > Uabimicrobiia > Uabimicrobiales > JABWCH01 > JABWCH01. The sequence goes on from JABWCH010000022.1 coordinate 2,346, forward strand.
ATTTCCAATGCTTTATCCAGTTTACCGTTGATCTCCTGGTGGTCTGCATCTAGCTTATCCAGCCTGTCAAAAAAAGGAGAAAAAACCTTCATATATTCATTTTGGATTTTATATACATCTTCTGTTGCTGTCAGTTGAGTTATTCGAGAACCATATTTGCCGATTTCTGCCAGATTTTTTGACTTTAGAGCCTTTTGCATTTGCTCTTGCAAAGTACCTAGCTCGCGTTGTATGCGCTGTTGATCCATACGAGAAACAACATTCGCAAGAGGGCTGTTGTGGCTTATAATAAAATTAAAATGAGCAACAAGCCCTTCTAAAATAAGATTCCTATGCCAGAGCAATTCGAGAAGCTCTTTGGCATGAGGAAGATGTGTTTGTATTCTATCAATGATAAAAACATTCATATCTTCGCCATTCATACCATCAGACGTTCCGCCTGACAAGGCATCGAAAAGTGTTTTTTCATCAAATTGTTGAAAATTTATAATTTCTTCACCCATGCTTATAATCTGGCGGCATTGCTCCAGGCTTTTCTTTAGATAAGCCTCTAGCTTTGGGCCAGTGATATTATTTTTTGTTGCAAAGGGGACAATCACATCTTTAAAAAATTTTTCGGCAAACTGCTTGCGGCTTTTAGGCATAAGCCATCCACCACCACCCAAGGCAGCTTCTAAAGTCCGCAAAGACTCTGTCCAGGCTGCTTGCATTTTTTCTCCGATAAGCAACGCGCTCTCCCGATAGCGATTGAGTTCTTCGAGAAGCGTATCGGCAAAAATGCCCCCAGGGCAAAGCCCTTCTACTAATCCCGAAGCAACCCAACTGAAGAGGCTTAGTATTCCTTTCATGGCAATCCTCCTTAAAATAGGGCTTCGGTTGTTCATAAACAATGCATGATATTGTAGCATTTTTTTTAAAAAAACCTACAATCTTTTCTAAAGTTATCTAAAGGTTTAGCAAAACTATTTTATTTTGGCAAGCCTTGATTGCTCAAATGCAACATTGCCAAATTATTACTATTATGACAATGAAAAGGGAAAAAAATTCTATGACAATATCACACGAAGCGATCTCTTCCAGTAAAACCCGCTGACACGAATATACAAATTATGCGAATGAAATTTTTATAAAAACTATTCGTGCCATTCGAGCATTCGTCTTATTCGTGATAAAAATCTTTGCTTTCTCTGCAAACATCTAACTTCTTAAATTCTATTATGATTTACCAGTCCACAAAAAACAAAAAAATGTTTTAGTCAAAATGCTTTGGGATTTGTTTTTTTGTTTGACCTTTCCTTTATATTTTTGGTAACATAGGAGCAGAAATCGTAAATTTCCCCTAATTGAGAAACAACCAGTTAAATTACTAGGGGCGTTGCTCCTGGCTATTATATTTCACCTCTTTTTGGCTAAGATTGGCATTTAGCCGCAAGAGGGTAATGTCTCTAATACTCATCAATCAGGTTAATGCAATATGGAAATACCAAGAAAGTTTAGCAAATATCATATACTCTCGATCATCGGGCAAGGGTCTATGGGGACTGTCTTTAAAGCAGAACAAGATGTTATACAAAGGATTGTAGCCATCAAGGTTCTCCCCATTGAGTTTGCAAAAGAAGACCCTCGTAAAGTACTGCGATTTGAATACGAAGCCAAATCAGCAGCCAGGCTATTTCATCCTAATATCATTACTATATACGAAGTAGGAAAATTAAAAGTTGGACTGGAAGACATTGAATATTTTGTAATGCAATATTTCCAAGGTGAATCCCTTGCTGATCTGATTGATGGCAAAAAACTCCCTTTGATGACGGCTTTATCTATTTTTGAGCAAATGGCTAGTGCTTTGGAACATGCCCATCAAAAAGAGGTTGTACATCGTGATATTAAGCCTTCCAATGTTTTGATTGATTCAGAAGGAAAAGCAATATTGCTGGATTTTGGAATCGCTAAAATCAGAGAATCTCCTGATTTAACAAGGGCAGGCTATGTCATTGGAAGCGCGCCTTATATGTCTCCAGAGCAAGCTCGCGGAGAAAAAGTCGATGGAAGAAGCGATATTTTTTCATTAGGTGTTGTGGTTTATGAAGCCTTCACAGGTCAAAGAGCTTTTTTTGCTGAAAACAAAAGAGATATGATTCTGGATCGCCAGATGTTAGCAAAATTGCCTAAAAAAGACTTGCCAGTACCTATGAGAAAGATCAATCCAGAAATACCAGCTTATTTAGAAAGCATTGTACACAAATGTATGGAAGGCGATATGAACTATCGCTATCAAAATTCTTTAGAGCTGTTAGAAGATATTCAAAAATGTAAACTTTTGCTTTTAGCAGAAAGAAAATTTTATACTTTAGTTCCTAAATTGTACTATCACAGGCGCAATGAAACAAACATGCAAAATATGCTAATGGCTACTATTGTTGCTCTTATCATTTTAGTGATTGGAATTGTAGGAATGGTAGCAGGTTGGTAGCGTTAGAATATTTTGAAGTATAGGTTTAATTTCATTCTGGATCACAACTATGGCAGTGTTAAAATTAGAAAGAGGAGTAGGCGCGGGCACAGCCTATTTTATAGAAAATGAAGCCACGATTGGCAGAGATGCATCCCAATCTACAATTCAGATTTGCGATCAAAAAGCATCTCGTTCTCATGCAAAAATTCTGAAAGAAGAAAACCACTATTATCTGGAAGATTTAGAAAGCAAGAATGGCACATTTCTTAATGGAAAGCCTGTAACAGGAAAAGAAGCCCTGGAACCAGGAGATTATATTAGAATTGGATTTACCTGGTTTTATTTTTGCGAAGATCAGGAAATAGAAAGAATTAGCAAGCAGTTGCCTGCTTATGAAATATTACAAGAAATTAAGAGAATAGGAGGAAGCTGCCTTTGCTTTAAAGTTTTGCAGACAGGTTTGGGAAGAATGGCAACACTCAATCTTCTTCCCCCAAACATTATACGAAAGAACCCACAGCTTAAAGAACGCTTTCGCCAGCAGGTCAGGGCTTTTGCTAAATTAAACCACGAAAATATTTCTATTATTTTGGATTTTGATTCTAAAGAATCCTATCTTTATTTTACCACAGAATACCTGGAAGGAGAAACCCTGGCTTCTCTTCTTGCAAAGGAAAACAAACTATCTTTGGAAAAAACAATAGAGATAGGGATTGGAATAGCCAGAGCCTTAAACCATGCCCATAATCAGCATGTAATACACCAGGATGTAACTCCTTTCAATGTAGGTATTGGAAATCGCAGAGTTATCCTGGGAGGATTCGGACTAGCTTCTGTTTTTGATGAAATCAAGGACAGCTTTTCAGGTTTAATAGAGAAAACAGAATATCTGTCGCCTGAGCAAATCCAAAAACAAAAGATAGACCAGAAATCAGATATATATTCTTTAGGTGCAATTCTTTATGAATGCCTTGCAGGGCGGCCTCCTTTTTCTGGGGAAAATCCAGAAGATATAGCAAATTTCATACTGAACGACACAGCACCTGCCATTACTATGTACAATCCCAATGTTCCTGCTGAGATAGAAGATATGATCTATCGATGTTTAGAAAAAGACCCTGCGCAACGCCCTGAAAATGCAGAGGAAATTGCCAATAAGCTAGAGGAAGTTCTCTTGCGCTATCGGGTGCTGGAACTCAAAAATAAACCTGATATTTATACTTCAGGTACAGTCTATTATCTTTTGCAAATTTTAGAAAACCCTTTTTTTGTATGGTGCTTTTTTCCATCGTTAAGTTTAATTTTTCTTGCCATTTTAAGCTTTATGATGTATACTAAATAAATGGGATTTTTATTTTTTAAAATTTCTGTAAGAATAAGATCCAATATCGCTCATAATGTATATATATACTATCCCATAACATTGTTGACTCAGGAAGCAGAATGAAATAATTTCCTTAGTGTTATGGGAAATGAAAGCCAGAAAGATAAATTTTTTTTATGAAGCGAGGACAGATCACCTTTTTGGTTACACTTTCTCTCATGATACTTGGCCTCATATTGCCTGGCCAGATGCGTAAGCTTATTTTTGCAATGGGAATCACGGGGTTTGTAGGATACGGAACGAATGTTCTGGCTATTCGAATGCTCTTTGATCGTATTTATCTCATTCCCAAATGGAAAAAATTTCCTTTACCCTACTCTGGCATTTTAGAAATCGAACGGGAAAAAATTGCCTGCGCGATTGGCTGGGTTGTTTCTCAGAGGCTTGTATCTCGTGATGCCCTTTTAGGCATGATTGTTTCCAAAGAATTCCGAAGCCGAATTCGTAGCATTGTAGAGAAAAAGCTTCAGTCAATTGCCCAGGATAAGAGCATTGTGAGCAAACTAGTCCAGGATGTTGAAACAGCATTGATAGGGTTTGTAGAAAATGATATATTCCGAGACAATTTACAGGAGCTTTTGTACCAGCATTTAGGTAAAGTGGGAAATGTCTTGATTGGCTCTAGAATCTTTCGCGACAAAGAAAAGCTTACTCCTTATTTGCAAAAAGAATTCAAAAATGTTTTGGAGGCTATTTGCCGTGATCCTAAATTTTATCAAAAAATTCAGATTACTGTAGAAAACTTAGCTGAAAATTGTTTTTCTTTGCAGTCTCTCTTAGAAGAGAGCCTCCAAGCTTACAGTAAAGAAACTTTGCGAGAACTTTTAGAAAATGTCGATTTTTATAAAATCGTTAAGGACGAGGTTTCTAACTTTCCTCCTGGAGAACTCAGTGGGATAGTCTTAAAAATCACAGCAGAAAATTTGGATTGGCTCGAAGTATGGGGTGGCTTTCTGGGAATACTGGCTGGCATTTTATTCTGGACTATGGAGCGATACATTTTGTGATAGGAGAGCTTTTAGAAAGCTGACATAGAAACTAAAAAGTTAGATGTTTGCCGAAAAAGCAAAGATTTTTATCACGAATAAGACCAATGCCCGAATGGCACGAATAGTTTTTATAAAAATTTCATTCGCATAATTTGTATATTTGTCTCATTCGTGATTCATACCTTTTGGTTTCAGCTTGTCCGAGATAGAAAGAAATACTATTTCATCAGGAAGGTGGAAGATGAAGCGTAGTTTTACCGATGCAATTCGCAGAGTACTTTTTTTACATGAATCTACAGAACTGCCTAAAAATTTCAAATTGAACGATGAGCAGTGGTCTAAGCTTACAAAAGAAGTCCCTAAGGTCATTAAAAAAGCACAAGAACTCAATGAAGATCTTGAAGATAGTATGGCACTAAGGGAAAAAGTACAAAAAAGTCTTGCTCTTCGCTTTTATGAAATCACGAAAGCAGCTCAAAATGCTATTGAAAAAAGAAAATTGCAACAAATTGGTATTGAAGATCTGAAACAAGCAAAACAGGGGGCTTTTCTTGTGGTAACAGAAACAGGGAGCATCCACTATTTTGAGGTATATGCCAGACATATAGATTTCTTGGAGTGCCAGAATTATGATCGCCAAAGCTATTATAATCTTAAAATAGACACACAATCATCTTCTGATCAGACAAAAACTTTAGGATCTCCCGATGAATCCTTTGGTAAGTTGCAAAAGATCCGCGTTAAAGTCACCCATGTCGGGCAGTTAGATGTTTTTAAAGGAATTAAGAATTTAAGTGGTTATACAGAATATAAGCGATCTTTTACCACGACCAAAATCAAAGAGATCTATACATCTCCAGAAACAGGGCAGACAAGTATGAGTTACGTAGAAATATCCTCTGCTATTGAGCAGATGACAAACTATTTTATGCTGGATCTTTCTCATCTGAAAGAGAAAACCGTCAAAAAAGAGCCACCTTTTAAGGTGCGTGAAAAAAAATAGGAATTTCAATATGGAATCTCAGGAAAATATTTTAGCAGAGTATTCTTTACAGGTAATGGATGATTTCCAAGCCTTCATAAAAAAAAATTCCCTGGATTTTTTTTCTATGAGCATCGAGGATTTTTCCCTATGGCTGCAAAAGCAGGTAACCAGACAAAGCACAGATCTCGATTTTGCTAAAAGATCGGAAATTCGGGATTTGCATAGCCAATACCGCAACCAGTTTTATCCTCTTTGGGGAGCACTCAAAAAGGCTCAATCAGAATGGCAAGGTTCAGGAAAAAGACTGGCATGGGAATTTTTAGAAAAAAAAATTTTGGGGTCACAAAAGGCTATAGAAGGTTTAAGCCAGGCTATTGAAAAAAAAATGGGAGAAAAAAGACTAGAATGCATTGCTAAATTGGAATTGTATCAAAAAGATCTGGAATGCTTAAAAAAAGAGCAGAAAATCATGCTAGACTCTTTAGCCGAAAAGCATGCACTAGATAAAGCAGAAAAAGAGCTTTGGAATTTCAAGGAAAAAATTGGATTGAACCAAAAAGAAAAAGAGCTGGAAGATATTCTCTATGCCCAAGCGCAGAGAACAACATCGGCTGGAGCAAATTTCGAGGCACTTTCCAGAGAGGCCATAGAAAAACACATTATCCCTTCTGTTGCAAAAAACCTTACTAAAGAGCAAAAAGCATCGCTCCGAATTCTTTCTAATGTTACATTAGGCTGTGCCAGAGCCGAAATAGACTATCTCGTTGTACTTCCCGATGAAAAAAACACTCGCGTCCTGGCAATCATAGAAGTAAAACGAAATATCAATGATATTGCCTGGGGATTTTTGATCAAACAGGAGAATATTGCCTGGTTTACAGGCGATGTTAATGCTTATTCAGCAGAAAGCTATCGTACCCATATATTCCAGGAAGGCCATTTTAACAAAGTGGTATATCATGAAGAAGAAGGGAAAAGATTATCCTTTGATCAGAGTTCGTTTGCCGCTTTTAAAAGAGAAGGCAAATATTTCATAGATGACCTTTTTTTTATAACAGATGCCCGCCCTTTACTGGGAATGCTAAGCTCAGACTATAGAAAGTTTATATACCGTATTTCTACGGACATGAACTTTGACTTAGAAAATAAAGAATATTTGCAAGACCTTTTAGCATGGATTCGCTCGTTTATCTCTCCCATCCAAACCAGAAATATTTTAGAGCTTTATGCCACTCGCGAAACATGGGCAAAGCAAATCGTTTTCTTTTCTCGCAAAAAACTCTAATTCTCACTATAGTTTTGAAGATAAGAAATTGCAGTAAGATTTTTATTTTTTTATCATTTTTTAAGGAGGAAAAGCATGGGAAAAGCTATTCTCGTTTTCCTTTGTTTTTTAATTTTAGGATGCCTTCAGGCCAATAGCATAGCATGGAATTTTTTCCAGAGATCCAACCCAAACGATAGCGTTATGCCTGATGGCGATGAATATGGGAATCCCAATGTATGGTGGTTTAAATATGGCCCTGCAGGAGTAAGCGATCCGTCTCAATACCAGCTCATGACCTGGAATTCTGGGAAATGGGATTATCCTGAAGGGACACCAGTTCACTATCCAGACTATAGTTTGGGCAGCAATACCATGCATCCATCGCAGTATCAAGATGCAGTGATACAGTTTAAGAGTCCTGTTAGCGGTATATTCAATATACAGATGGAACTCTCTCGCTACTATTCTTTAAGCCAAGGCGATGGATTCAATGTGTATGTACAAAAAAACAATACAATTCTTTGGTCTGGGTTCAACGGTGGTTCTGTGAATCTATCGAATGTTGTCCTGAACCAAAACGATTCTATCTATCTTCGTCTGAACAATGGTGGTTCTAACAACGAAGGATACGACAGAATGAATGTCACAACATTTCTTCTGACAGGCGTTGTTCCTGAACCATCTAGTTTGCTTCTTTTTTTGTTGGGCTTTTTGGTATACAGAGCTTCTTTTAAAAAATAGTGCTATAAAACGGGAAGTTCTGCAAATTCTTTCTTAGAAAGGAAGACACCTATGATACAAAAAATCGCTGTATTTTTTTTATTTATGATCGTTGTCAGTTGCCATGCTGTTTTGGTCACGTTTACAAATAGCAATCTGGCAATGAGTACAAACAATACTTTTTATGAGATCACCTCCCCTGGTTTAAGCCCAAGCTATATCCCAAACGCTTCCACCTTTACCCTTGGCTTTGATGGCTCTATCAATGACCCTGTAAATGCAAGATGGTATCGCTTTACTTTCAATTTACCCGTTGGCTATACCAATTTGCGCATGAGAATCAGGTTCACTGTAGACAATGAAGCGCAGGTTTTTGTCAATAGCTATATTGCAGCAGTAGAAGACGATACTGTTGTAGAAAACTTTTCTTCTCCCTATCCTGACTTTCAGCTTAATGCGAACAATACTGTAACTGCATACACAAGCAACTGGGATTCTTTGCCTGTAAACCAGAGCATGTTCCAGGCTGGGCAAAACAGCATCTTTATCTATGCGACCGATAATGGCGGAGCTGGTGGTTTTGATCTGTTGCTTGGCGAGATCGAATACAATGTTGTTGTTCCTGAACAGAACAATTTGATTCTTTTTGCTTGCTTTGCCATGATCCTTTTGATTCATCTGAAAAAAAAATAAAATACGGGGTATTTTTTCTCAGATAGCAAGCTTCAAGGCATAAAATTTAAAACAAGTGCTTTGAAGCTTGTTTTGAGCCTATCCAAAAAATCCTTTTGGCTGCAAATTTCGATGAATCTCGGATAGCTTTGTCGAAAGTGACAAAATTGTCCTCAGAGTAGCTATGGCTACACTTGCGGCAATTTTGTCACTTTCTCCTCGCTCTCCGAGTGCCTCAAAATTTTCGCCTAAAATTATTTTTCGGATAGGCTCTTATTAAGGTTTTTTTATGGTTCAAAAAAATTTGCTTCTAGTGGCTCTTTTAGGAAATCTTGTATTTTGTTTTTTTCTTCCCTGGTGTGTTTCCCCTGAAGTCCCCACAAAGCTTAGAGAAGAAAATATAGTGGATCTGGACTCTTTTTTAAAAAAGCTACTTTCGGAAAAAATTCCTCTTTCCCCTTATCTATATTCCCGCCTTTCCAAAGAAACCCAGGAAATGGTGCAAGCCAAAACAAAAAATAAAGCTATGCTTATTTCTTTTCTGTTAGAAGATTTAAATAAAATATTAGATGAAGAAGAATTTTTTGATTCTCAAAGATTTGAAAATTTTAAAGACCTTCCTGAAGTGCAAAAATTCCTTGATAATGGGCTAGAAGGGGAAGAAAGAAAGATCTTCCATTCTTTTTTGCTTATGAAGGTTTATCCAGGCTGCTTTTTGCCTATTAAAAACTATTGGATACATAAGCCTACTTTAGAGCATTTTTTGTTTTTTGGCACATATAAGCAAGAAAACCTGGTTTATCTCGTGGGTTCATCTGCGGGCATTGCTCTTTCTATAGGTTTTTTCTCTTTGCTTGTTAGTATCTTGTTAGGAATTTTTGTGATTTTTTTAGAATTTCATCCTTCAACAGCCCCGTGGATTCTGCCTATAGAAAAAGGGTTGATGTATTTTCCGAGACTCTTTCTTTTGATTCTTTTTTGTTCTTTTTTTAAGCTTCAGGAGACTTCTCAGCTTTCCTGGGATATACGATATTATCTTATTGCGGGGATAGGCGTGACAGGGGCTTTTTTCTTATCTTCCCAAACTCTGGAAGAGATTTCTGAACTCAAAGAGAAATTGTTTGTTTCCTTTGCCTATTCTCTGGGATATAGCTCTTTCCTGGTCTTTATAAAGCATATCCTCCATAATTGTTCCAGCTTGCCCATAAGCATTGTAAAGCAAATGAGAGATAATATTTTGTTTCTTTCGATTTTGACTTTTATTGGCGTGGTTCATCTACAGCCAGAAGATTTAGGGAGTCTGATTTTTAAATTGTACAATACACCAGAAACTTTTTTCCAAGGTTGGTGGATTCTTTTTTTTCCCTGTGCCTTTCTTACATGGCTTATTTTTTTCTTTGATTTGCTAGGAGAGGAGCTAAAGAAGAGGATGCAGAAAAGAAAGATTTCTATTATAAAATAGAAACCTTTCTTTGGAAAGAAAACACGTTTTCAAACTTGTTCTCTTCATCTGTATTCAAGTATTGGATTGTTTTGTTGTGGCATGGAGCCAATGAAGCAGGAACAAAAATTGCATCTACATCCATTGGCATGATTCGTTTTCAAAAGTAAACTTAAAAGAACGAAACGCTACTATTGTCCAGATTGCTGATTGGCTTTCTTGTCTTGTTTTTTTTTGCGTTTTTCTTTAAGAGAGAGTTTGGGATCTTTTTTTACGCTTTTTTCTGCTTTTTGTTCTTTTGGCTTTGCCATAAATGACTCCTTATGTTGAAATTATCAATAAAAAAGTTGAACGAAGATAACAAGTTTGTTCTTTTGTACAAGGAATTCAACTATTTGTAATAGAGTCGAACGCCATAGATTTGGCTGGAGCTGTAAACAGGATTAGAAGACTTGCCAGGATCTTTGGAATTGTATTTTCCAGAGCCAGCAGTTCCTGTCAATAGTACAAAATGTCCGCCTACGTCAGCGATAACATGATAGCTGCTAAAGAGAGAATCGCTGATAGATCCGCTTCCTTTGTAGCTTACATTCGGTATTTTGCCCCAGATGAGAAGATTTCCAGAGTATCCGCCATTGCTCTTCAGATGTTTGTTCAAATCAGAAGGATTCCAGCCAATGATGTTGCCAGCCGATGTCATAGCGCAACCGATTTGTCCAATGGTTTTGGGTCCCTGGTTCAGCAATTCATCTTTCCAGCGAGAATCGAATTGTTTATAGTCTGTATAGCGATCGGAAGGTTCATCGGAAACTTCCTGTACTAAAACGAGCTGTGGTGCAACGGGGAGCTTTTTAGCTGGTAGAGAAGGATTTCCTGCGATTTTTACAGTGGTGCTGGCAGTGGCTAGTACTTCTTCTGTATTGGCTTTGCATATACATAAGAAAAAGCGTACTGCTTCATCTTTTTTCCAGTTTTCTGGTTTTAGATGAACAACAGGAGGTAGCATTCCTAATGGAGTAGGCTGCAATGTATTATCTGTTACAATAATATAGGTAGCAGTGTGTCTGGAATCAATAAAAAACAGATAGGTATCCCAGACTTCTAAATCTGCATTAGGCTGAAAGTGGGTTTTTAAAGTAATCTCTTCCCCTGGTTGATAAAACAATTTATCGGCTTTGATTGACAAAGAAAAATCAGCGCAAACAAAGCTTACAGTAAGGCACAATAGAAGTAAAGAAAGTGTTAAACGCATAGAAATTCCTTTCTATTGAAAAATTAAGTATAACTGACCTCCGAACCCTTTTATTGTATTGGGAAAAAAAAAAATTTCAAGAAAGTTTTAAAAAAAATACGCGCTAATTTTTATTTTTCGAGAAAAAAACTAGGCATTTTCCGCCCAGTTTTCCCATTCTGTATTGAGTTCTTTGCATTGGATGGAAAGATCTTCATATTCTTCTCTAAGAGTCTTGACAAGCTCTGGATTTTGGTAGATAGATTCTTTTGTCCATTCTTGGTTGATCTCCGCCATGCGTGCCTCAATTTCTATGATTTTATTTTCCAGGTCTTGCAAAGTATACCTTTTCTTTTTCTTCTTTTCTTGCTGCGGCATACGCTGGTAAGCTGTGCGTTTCTTTTTTTCTTCCTCTTCTTTTGGTAAAAGATAGTCCCTACTTTGATAGAACTGGCTGTAAGTACCATAAAAGCTAATCCATTTCTTTTTATAGTAATACAGAATTCGGGTTGATATTTGATCGATAAAATATCGGTCATGAGAAACAAAGAGTATCGTCCCTTCATATTCTTTGAGTGCTTTTTCCAATGCCTGCCTGGATTGTATATCCAGATGGTTGGTTGGCTCATCTAAGATCAGGAAATTGGGTTTCTGGATAATGAGCTTTGCCATAGCCAGCCTGCTCTTTTCGCCTCCAGAAAGCTTTTGTACTTTTTTATAAATATCGTCTCCCTGGAATAAAAAGAGAGCAAGGAATTTGCGAATCGGAAGATCGTCCGTTGTAGGAATGATATTTTTGATTGTGTCAAAAACGCTGTCTTCCATTACCAGATCGTGCAGTTCTTGATGATAAAAACCTACTGTGACGCTTGCCCCTATTTTGATTTGCCCATGAGTGGGTTTGAGCCTTTGGGTAAGAATGTGCAGTAAAGTAGATTTACCACATCCATTTGGCCCTACTATAGCAAGCTTCTCTCCACAATGCAAAGCAAAAGATAGATTTTCGAAGAGGAATTGGCTTCCATAGCTATGTCCCAGATTCGTGACTTCTATGATTCTGTCTACAGCGGGTTTTTCCACCTGGATGGATAGATGGATTTCATCTTCATAGTGGGGTGCATCCATAATTTCCATTTTAGCCAGCATTTTGCGCCGAGACTGCGCTTGCTTATGTCTTTCGCCATATATGTTGCGGCGGATGAAATCTTCTTGCCGTTTGATTTCTTCTTGCTGCCTTTCGTATAGTTCCTGTTCTCGCTCTTGTTGCTGTCTTTTGAGAGCAATATACTGATTGTAGTTTCCAGGATACGAGGTTACTTTTCCCTGAGATAGCTCCCATATTTCTTTTGCAATCTGGTTCAAAAAATAGCGATCATGGGAAACCACAATCATGGGCTGGTTGCAATTCTTCAAGTATTCTTCCAGCCATTCTGTACACTCTACATCCAGAAAGTTTGTTGGTTCATCTAAAAGGAGCAAATCGCTTTCTTTTAAGAGTGCTCGAACCAAAGCAATACGGTTTTTCTGCCCCCCAGAAAGATGCCCGATTTTTTGGGAAAAAACCTCAGAAGGAAAACCCAGACCATGAAGCACAGCTTCTGTTTTTGCTTTGTAGCGATAGCCGCCCATGCTATCATATTCATGAAGCAATTTATCTTGCTGGAGGATAAGCTGGTTGATTTGCTTTTCATCCTGTAAAGTGGCGAGCTTTTGATGGATTTCTTCCATCTTGCTTTCTAAGGCTCTAAGCTCAGAATAGCCTTCTAGGGATGCTTCTAATAAAGTCTGGTTTTCGTCTATGTCTACAATTTGGGGAAGATAGGCAATTTTTAAAGATTTTTGCCTTATGATTTCGCCTTCGTCTTCTTGCATAGACTGGATGATGATTTTAAACAAGGTAGTTTTGCCTGTCCCATTGTTTCCCACAAGGCCAATACGGCTATCTGCAAAAATTTTTGCCTGGATTCCTTGTAGTATATCTTCGTATCCAAAAGATTTATGTATGTTGTTGATTTGGATCAGTGTCATCTTGTGACCTTTGTTGTTCTTTAAATATAGATAGAAAAAACAAAAAATTTTTCGTAATTTAACATTCTGTAGAGACTCATGTCAAACGAAAAGTTTTCTGTTTTTATATTGGGATGCTTTATGAAGTGCTGTATTGCAAAAAAACGATGATTGATAGTGGATTTTTCAATCATCGTCTTTTAGATTTCTGCTTAGCTTTACAATGTCAAATCTATTTTTTCCGCAAAAAAGAAAAAACAGCGATTGCTAGTCCTAGAAAAAATAGACCAGCAGGCTCTGGCACAGAATAAGCAAATTCTGCTCCGTATACATTTCCTGTAATGCCACTAATGGTCACGCTACTCAAAGCTGTGCCTGATTTAGAATATTGGTAGAAAGTATTACTGCCTTGTGTAAACCACAGCGTATTGTCTGCATGATCCAATGCCAATGCTGAAATATGGCTATAGGGTGTTGAAAAGCTGGAAAGCAAAGAACCCGACCTGCTGTAGTTTCTTACTGTATAGGCACCCCAGCTAGAAACCCAAAAGGAATCATTGGTCGGATCGTATGTGATGCTAAGGTCATTTTGCCCTGTACTAAACAGATGAACAGGGTTGCTCCAGTTGCTATCATATCGGTACACTCCACCAGCAGCATAAGAACCAGCAGCATAGTGATCAATTGTGTAGTTGTACTGACCATCTGTAGTTCCATCCCAAGTATAATTGTGTACTGCACTTGTCTTTACATATTGTGTTCCAGTATATGTTCCATTGAGTGTATACTGAGCACCAACATTATAAGGACTGGAAGGTGAGTGTCCGAATGTTTTTACTGTATCGCTGACAGCAATCGAAATTTCTCCATTACCAGAGCGAGCCCATTGGTTGATGATCTGGTTTCCTTGTATTACTGCGATATTGCCATTATACCATTGTGTAACATACAAAGCACTCAAAGGCCCAGCCATCAAAGATAAATTCAAAACCATCAAAAGAAGAAAAGCATATAGTATTTGCTTCATAGAAAGACTCCTTTTGTTAAGAAAAAAATACAAACATATAGACGGATTGATGCAATTTTATCAAAAATTCCAGAACAGTCAAAAAAAGATTAAATATGATTGATTATTATGCCAAACTATGCTGCTTTTGGTAAATCAGGGCCATTAGGGTCAGAAAAAGGGAACTCCCAGCAGCATATCTGTAAGGCTTCTTTAAGTGCCTGGTTGATAGGCATTAAAATGGCATATTCTGGTGGGGCAAGGTTCAATACAAGACGATGCCAGAATTCCATGGCAGGGGCCAGGAGAATCTTGTCTGACGACAAAAGAATATTTCCTAATCTTTCAGGGTATATTTCTTTGATTTTTTTGCAAATGCTCAGCCGAGGATTGCCGTATTTATCTTTGACTCTGCTAACGCCAAAAAGGCGGCATATTGCTGCTCTTTTAGTATACAAAGAGCAACAGCCTTCTGCCTGTCTTGCAGCATCATAAAAAATACAGACTTCTGGTTTGGATTCCAATAAAGTATAGTATTTTTCATCAAGATGCTTTTGTATAAGATATATGGCTGCTGGCATCATTTCAAAAACACAGGCTTGGACTTCATGAGATTCGCAGCACAGGCCACACATAGGAGGACAAAGAAGAGACTCAGATTCCTGGTAGCGTCTTGCTTCCAGTTCCATTTGCGCATAAATTTCTTCTAGCTTAGGCAATAGCTCTATCATCGTTTTTTTCTTCCAAAATAGATTAGAAATTGTTAGACTTACAGGCTGTGCCAGATCAACTGGTACAAACCGTATATATTATATATCATAAAGCAAAAATAAAAATTTGAAAAGAAAATTTTTGCGTTAACTTTACAGAAGTAAGAGGTAATTATGAAGACTGCTTTTATTTTTTTCCTGTGTGTGTTTTTTTCTGTTGTTCAATCAGAAAACCAAAGCGGGTTGAGCCTGGATACTAAAAAAGCCATACAAGCTTCTATGGACAAAGGCATCCGCTTTTTGCGCAATAGCCTAAACAAAGATGGGCATTTGGGCGATCCTGCTCTTACTGCTCTAGCACTGTCTGCTTTTTTTGCCAGTCCGAGAAATTATGGGCCAGAAGATGGGCCTTGGATTCGCAAAGGCGTAGAGTATCTTGTCCAATGCCAAAAAAGCGATGGGGGCATCTATGTGGATCAACTTAGAAACTATTATACTTCTGTTGCGGTTCTGGCTTTGACAGCCCATCCTCAAGTAGCTACACAATATAAAGATGTGATTGAAAAAGCCAAACAATTCCTGTTGAAACTACAATGCGATGAAGAAGAAGGCTATACTCCAGAACAGGATAAATTCTATGGTGGTTTTGGATATGGAAGTTCAGAAAGACCTGATTTATCCAATACTCAGTACGCATTGGAAGCATTGAAGGCAGCGGGCTTGAGCGATTCTGATCCTGCCTTCCAAAAGGCCGTTGTTTTTTTACAAAGATGCCAGAACAGAAGCGAAAGCAATGACCAGGAATGGGCAGGAAACGATGGGGGCTTTATTTACTATCCTGGATCTAGTGTATCAGAAGAAAAAACAGCAGAAGGAAAAACGCAGTATCGTTCATACGGAAGTATGACATATTCTGGCATTAAAAGCTATATTTATGCCAATCTTTCTCAGGAAGACCCCAGGTTCAAAGCTGCCATGAAATGGATTCAGCAAAACTATGATCTTTCCCAGAATCCAGGTGCGGGCCAGCAAGGGCTTTATTATTATTATCACACCTTTGCTAAAACTCTTGCACTCATGAACCTGCCATACCTCAAAGACGACCAAGGCGCAGAGCATAACTGGAGAGAAGACCTTGCCCAGGCTTTGGTTTCCAAACAAAAAGCGGATGGCTCTTGGAAAAATGAAAACCCACGCTGGTGGGAAGCAGACCCGCGCCTGGTAACTGCCTATTCTATACTATGCCTTGCTTCGTGCCTGAAATAGGCATCAAGGCTGTTGACTTAAGATTTTATTGAATCAGGCGAGAGCGGACGTGAATGTCACGATTGTTAAGTTAGCAGAAAGCGGGTTTTATCTGGAAAGATCGCTTCGTGTAAGCCTTCTTTCAGGAATCAAAAAAACAGGTATCCCATTTTTCTTTGTGCCAGGGTTAAGGGTCGAATAAAATTTTATGATTTGCCAGGCGGTACTATTTTTGATTCCTTACAGGAGGCTTATACTCCGCTCTATTATCCCTAAAGTTTCATAACATTTTATACATTTATTTTTTTTACCCGTAATTTAATGTCCACGAAAAGCACGAAAGCGATTTAAAAAAATTTCAACCATTCCTTTTCGTGCCTTTCGTGCTTTTCATGGACACTTCTTTATATTCTTCTCTTCATGGTAAAAATGCATACTTTTTGTGCATTTTATATTTATCTGTTGCCATTTATTTATGTATGCAATCCCTTGCAAACTAAAAGCCTTTTTCTTGGATTTGCTGCATAAGTACCTTGATTTCTATATCCATTTCTTTGATTTGGGCTTTTGTTTGTTGGTTTTGGATAGAGAGCTTTCCTTCTAAAATATACCTTTGGAATTCCATACGAGTCATAAGATTTATACTGGCTTTTCTTAGGGCAAGATATTGGTTTGGAAAATAAGGCTGCCATAGGATAATTTGCTCTAAAAAGTTTTGATGCCTCTCTCTATAGTATTTTTCTTTGGATAGGAATTCCTGAATATCTTGTATCTTGAATGTTTCTTGAATTTCGGTGTATTGCTTTTCCAAGAGAAAAAGAGACTTTTGCGCTTCTTGCGCAGCTTTTTCTTTTGTTACAAGGCTTTCCTGTTGCTCCTTCTGGACTATTTCCAGAAGACTTTCCATATCTTTTCTTAGCTTTTTTATCGTCTCTTCTGGGGGAAGTTGCTTTGTATATGCCATGATAAGGCTTCTTGCATTTTGGCTCAAAGAGCTTAGTCGCACTATTATCTCAGGGTACTTCTTACTCAAAGGGGATTGTTTATAGTCTTCTGTACAAAGGGAAAAGGTGTCTATTTCCTCTAAAAACAGAGAGGCTTTTTTTTCCCATTCAATTCCTCCTTTGGCTATTTTTGGGTATTCTATGGCTATATTTTTAAACCATCCATTGAACCATGCCATGTCTTCATGCAATTCTTTTTGCGATAGATTTTCTGGTAAAGAAAAGCGGCCTAGCACTTGCTTTATAGCAAACTGGATTTGCCTTTCTGCTTTTTCCTGGTTTCTCTTTTGCTCTTTTTCTGTTGGATAGTTCTTTTTCAAAATAGCGTAAGAGCCTGTGAGAGGAAAACTATAGGCCAGATATATTTTTAGGCTTACTGCATAAGAGAACTTTTGCAAATTTTGCAGCAGATCTTCTGTCTGTCGCTGGTTTTCCTGAGATCGGGGAAAGGCTTCCTTCTCTTTTTTCTTTTCCCATTTTTCCAGAATATTCATACGCTTTTTATGGATTTCCTCCAGATAGAGTTTTGCTTTATCATAATCCTGTTTCTTTTCCAGTAAATCTTTGCTATTTTGCTTGCAATCTTTTACATAGTCTTGGATTCCTTGGAAAAGTTGGATGAAAAAAAACATCTCTTCTCTAAGCTCTCTACGCCTTTGATAGGGTGTTTTATAGTAGAATGTTTCTTCAAAAAAGACAGATTTTCCTTCCTCTGCATGCAGTGAAGCGACTTGCCATGAATATAAGCCAGCAGGCATTTTTTTCGCCAAGGGCTGGTATTCGAAAGAAAATTTGCCTTGTTGTAATGTTTGATATTGGCGGCTATGTGGCACTTCTTCTTTCTCATACAAAAGAACAGCAACCAGATTTGCGGATTCTGGCAAATCACTTTTTCCCTGCAATACCCAATTCATACCGCTTTGTGGCTCAAGCCATCCTTGTATACTTTGCGGCACTACAAAAACAGGTAAAAAAACAATCAAAAAAATATAAAAATACAAGCTATTTCCTTTCTTTATGGATGGTTTTTCGAAACACCAAGGTTACAAACATTTTAAAGCTATTTCCAGATCCTCTATACTGGAAATGGGTGGAGAGCAAGTCTGGTTTTTGCATATATAAACCAGATTTTTTTCTTTTGTGGCATTTGCTAAAATATAAGGTTGAAAATCTCTTATGTTTTTTTCTGTTTTTTCTTCAGGGACGAGGAGCAAAACTTTGGAAGGAAGAAAACAAGAGAAGATAGATTGTATTGCACGTTGCGTTTCTTGCTTTGATGTAGCAGGTGATATGATGATTTCACAAGAAGGCCCAAAGGCAAAATCTAAAGCCGATAAAAAATAAGTATAGGCCATAGGGGTTTCCTGGATAGCATAAGAAAAAGCATCTATCAGCTTTTGGCTGTAGTCTTGAAAAGAAGCATCGCCTGTAATATGAAACAGTCGTATGAGATTATGCAGGGCAACAGAATTGCCAGAAGGAATCGCACCATCATAGATCTCTTTTCTTCTCATCAAAACGATTTCAGAATTGTCCGCACTAAAATAGAATCCTCCCTGATCCTTATCCCAAAAATGTTGAAGAAGGTATTGGTTTAAAGAAATAGCTTCTTCTATATAGACTATATCAAAAGTAGCTTCATATAGATCCAAAAGCCCTGAAATCAAAAAAGAATAGTCATCTAAAAATCCAGGAATGTCCTTAGAGCCATCTCGGTAGCGATGGTAAAGACCTCCATCTTCTTTCTTCATGGTATGTAAAAAAAATTGTGCTAAATCTTTTGCTGCCAAAGAATATTTAGGGTTTTGGGTAACCTGAAATGCCCTGGATAAGGCAGAAAGCATCAAGCCGTTCCAGTCTGTCAGGATTTTATCGTCTTTATGGGGATGGATTCTTTCTTTTCTTTTAGCAAAAAGCTTTTGCCGAATCTCTTCTATTGTTTTTGGAGTGTTTTTAGGAACATGGTGCAGTATATTCGTCCCTGGAATTTCTGGGAAATTGCCTTTTTGGGTTATTTGAAACTTTTGTTCTAGCAAAGAGAATTCTTCTTTCTCTAAAAGAGCTTCTAGTTCCTCCTTGCTCCACAAATAAAATTGCCCTTCTTTTCCTTCACTATCAGCATCTTCCGCAGAAAAAAATCCTCCTTTCTCTGATTTCATGTCTCGAAAGCAATATTCCAAGATTTCTTCTGCGGTTTGTAAATATTCCGCTTTTTGGGTAGCCTGATATGTTTCTATATAGGCCATGACAAGCAATGCCTGGTCATAGAGCATTTTTTCAAAATGGGGGACAACCCATTTTGCATCTGTGGAGTATCGATGGAAGCCAAAGCCAATATGGTCATAGATGCCTCCTGATCTCATGGCTTGCAATGTTTTTTCTGTCATTTCCAATGCTTTTTCTTGCTTGTGTTTTTTCCAATACCTGAGTAAAAAAAAGAAATGGTGTGGAGTCGGGAACTTGGGAGAAAACCCAAACCCTCCCCATTTTTCATCAAAGCTTTTCGTAAAGCCTGTAAAAGCTTTTTCCAAGAGATGATCAGAGATTTCCGCTGTTACTGCAAGGCTGGAAATAGAAGACAATGCTTCTAAAATTTGATCTACGTTTTGATCTATTTTGTCTTTTTTTTCTTGCCACAAGTATTCTATGGAAGAAATGAGTTCCACCATGCCCATTCTTCCGTACTGGGTCTTTTTAGGGAAATAGGTACCAGCAAAAAAAGGTTTTTTTTCTGGAGTCAGCAAAATCGTAAGAGGCCATCCCCCTGATCCATTCATAAGATGGCATACTGACATATAAACACTATCAATATCAGGGCGTTCTTCTCTGTCTACTTTAATGCATACAAAAACTTTGTTTAAAAGAGCTGCAATCTCTTGATCTTCAAAGGATTCTTTTTCCATCACATGACACCAATGGCATGTAGAGTACCCAATGGAAAGGAAAACAGGCTTATTTTCACTCTTAGCCTTTTCAAAAGCTTCCTCCCCCCAGGGATACCAATCTACAGGGTTATAAGCATGCTGCAAAAGATAGGGACTCTTTTCCTGGATCAACCGTGTTGCTTGCATCATATATTCCTTTAATTATGATAGAGGAGAAAAATAGGAAATTATAGTTTTATCGTAATCGTCATTGGTGTTAAGTTATAAGTATTTTAAAAAAGATAGCTTGTATTAACCCAAAAAGCAAGAGGGTTTTATCTGAAACGATCGCTCCGTGTAAGCCTTCTTTCAGGAATCAAAAAAAACAGGTATCCCATTTTTATTTTTGCGCCAGGCTCAAGAACCGAATCCAATTTTTTGATTTGCCAGGCTGTACTGTTTTTGATTCCTTACAGAAGGCTTACACTACGCTCTTCTTATCCTTGAGTAGATAACATAGTCTATTGTAAGACAAGCTATTAAAACTTAACACGTATGTCGTAATCTTAATCGTAATCTTTATCTTTATCTTAATCTTCACCAATGCTCATAGAGAATTAACTATAATGATTAATGGTTAAGTATTCTATCATAAATTTTTTGAAAAATCATATAATTTGACAATCTGCTATTTCGACCAATCAAAAAATTGAAATAGCAAAGAAAATTTGATTGACAAAAGCATTTTCATTCATTAAAATACTGCATTCATGGACAGTTTAAATTCTACACCAGATGATGAAGAAAAGCATTTTTATTATATGGGATTGGCTTTGCTGGAAGCAAAAAAAGCCATGGAGGAAGATGAAGTCCCTGTTGGTGCGGTTTTGGTAAGAGGAAATGAAATACTCGCCCAAGCTCATAACCAAACAGTGCAGAAAAAATCTCCTTTAGCCCATGCAGAAATGCTGGTATTAGAAGAAGCTTCCCAGAAATTAAACGGATGGAGGCTTTTGGATACTGTTCTGTATGTTACGCTAGAGCCTTGCAGCATGTGTGCAGGCGGATTGGTGTTAGCGAGAATCCAGCGGATTGTTTTTTCTTTGCCTGATGCAAAGAGTGGAGCCTGCGGCAGTGTTTTTAATCTTGTCCAGGAAGTCAGACTCAATCATAGAATGGATGTAATATCAGGCATACGCGCAGAGGAATCTCTTTATCTATTGCAAGATTTCTTTCGCCAGAAAAGACAAAAAAAAAGATTGATATAGTCAGGAGAGGTGCCAGAGTGGCTGATTGGGGCGGTCTCGAAAACCGTTGTTCTCCTTGTGAGGACCGAGGGTTCGAATCCCTCCCTCTCCGCTAAAAAAAAAATTGCAAAAAAAAATAAGAATTTTCTTGCAATACAAAAATATTATGCTATAATCCCAGTCATGAAATAAAATTCTTCAATAGAATTTTGGAGAGGTCGCCTAGAGGCTGAGGGCGCGCGCTTGGAAAGCGCGTAGGCGGGCAACCGTCTCGAGGGTTCGAATCCCTCTCTCTCCGTTATCAACATCAAATATTAAAATACCGTGCTAAATGGGGCGGTCGCGGTTCCCTGTAACCCACAACCCGCTTTAGTGGGGTTGAAGCCTTTTTGCGGTCTTTTCATTTCTTGGATTTTCTTGTGTAAGCGGTGTTTGAAGTGATTGGTCCCTTGCGATAAGAAGCTTCCCAACCCGGCCAGGCGGGGAACCGAGCAACCGTCAGAACCTCCCTTATGTGCAAAGGGGTGCTAATCATTAGCTGGCTGCATAAAGATGCCTTGAAAAGGGAGATCAAAAGAGGGCGCACGGTTATCTTTAATAACACACCAATCATCAATAACAATAACGCTAAAATCAAAACATCGGCATTTTTTGAAAACGGGTGATAGATGAACTATCTTGGATTTGCCCGGAAATATCGTCCCAAAACTTTTGAAGAAGTGGTAGGACAACAAGAAATCGCTCATACTCTCCAAAATGCCATTACCACCAACCGCATCCACCATGCTTATCTTTTCTGCGGATCCAAAGGCGTTGGGAAAACGTCCATGGCTCGTATTTTTGCAAAAGCATTAAACTGCCAGAAAGGCACAAGCATTTTTCCATGCCAGGAATGCGAAATCTGCCAGCGCGTTTCTACTGGCGATGATGTGGATGTCATCGAAATTGATGGTGCTTCTAACCGTGGCATTGAAGAAATACGCAACATAAAAGACAATATCAAATACCTTCCTTCTCGCGCTCGCTTCAAAATTTTTATCATTGACGAAATCCACATGCTGACAACAGCAGCTTTCAATGCTTTGCTCAAAACGCTGGAAGAGCCACCTGCTCATGTAAAATTTATCTTTGCAACAACACAAATACACTCTATTCCCGATACAATCCTGTCACGATGCCAGCGGTTTTCCTTTAAAAAAATGGAAATTCATGATGTGGTCGAGCAGCTCAAGCACATTGCAAAAGAAGAAAAGCTAGAGGCAGAGGAAGAAGTCTTTGAAAAAATTGCCCAAAGAACCAACGGAGCGATGAGGGATTCTCTGGTACTTTTAGACCAGCTTGCTGCTTATAACTCTCAAAAAATTACAATACATTCTTTACAAGCAATCCATGGGTCAGAAGGAGAAGAATCCAGCAAGATTATCCATGCCATAGCAGAAAAAAATGTCATTGTACTGCTCAGTACAATAGCAGACTTCTTTGGGAGTGGTGGAAATGTGGAAAATCTCATGGAAAATCTCATCCAAAAATTCAGAGATTTGTTGGTTTTCCATGTCACAGGCGGTGCGGAAAGCTTTATCGAAGGAACACTAGAATACCAGAAGTGGCTTTTGGAAAAAAAAGCTTTTTTTAGCCAGGAATTTTTGCACTGTGCCATATATCAGCTCATTGAAGCAAAAAATCTTGTGCATCGTAGCCTTTTAGGTAAAATTATTTTAGAAACCGTGCTTTTAAAAATCTTGAATACAGATTCTTTGGTTTCCTTAAAAACAATTGAAAAAAAGCTTTATGATCTCCAAGAAAAAATTTCCAGCAAAAATCCTTCTGCTTCCTTTTCAACACGGCCTTTAACTCCTTCCCATTTCGCAAATTTTGCGCAAGAAGTAGTGCCGCCGTCTGCTGTATCTGTGGGATTAAAAGAAGGGAAAAAAAATTCTGAAGTTTCTGAATTGAATGCACAGGGAAATCTCCAGGCACTTACGAATAAGCCGACCCATGCTATTCCCCTAAACCAGGCAACTGAATTTTATTCAGCACAGCCTGTTGTTCCTGAAGTAATGACAAAGCAGGAAATCCCAGCACAAGCCCTTGTTCTTGAAAAAATGGTAAAGCAGGAAGCTGCTATGCCTGTTGATGCTGCATTAAAAGAGAAACCTGCTATAAAGCAAGAGTCAATTGCCCAGGAAAAGCCTGTCTCGCCAAAGATACCAAGGCAAGAGCCAGGGATTCCAGAAAAGCCTTTATTCCCTTCTAATTCGTCGGCATCCTCTGTGGCAACACAGCAATGGAAGCCTGCTATTGAAACAATTCCCGTGATTCAGCCTTGGGAAAAGTTTGTAGAAGGAATAAAAAAGCTATCGCCTTCTATGGGGGATTTCCTCCAGAAAAACGCTCAATTTGAGTTGCAAGAAGACACTCTGGTCATCATCATACCCAAGACACAAAGCATCGTAGCGCAGACTATGTCTTCGCCCAAAAACAAAAAAAATGTCAGCGACTGCATTCTGGCAAGCTTTCAGAAACCTTTAGCAGTGAGATTTTCTTATTCTGGAGAAGAAAAAGCAGTAGAATACAAAGAATACCAAAAAAGCTTACCCAAAGACCCTATGATTAGCAAAGCATTAGAACTCTTCGAGGCACGTGTTTTAGAAATTCAAAAACTATAGGAAGAATTCAGTATGAAGAAATTTTGCGCATTGTTTTTTTCTCTAGTTTGCCTTTGGTTCTTTTGTAATCCCCTCCAAGGCCAGGAGGCCAAAAAAGAATATGTATATACCATCTCTGTAGACGAAGACATCTTTGACGGCCTGGCAAGACGGGTTACAAACAAATTAAAACGCATAGATACAAACAAAGCCAAAGCTGTTATTTTAGAAATCAACACACCAGGCGGTGGCGTTGGTTATGTGTTGGAAATATGCAAACAAATCGATATGCTGGCGCAGGCGAATGTCCCTGTATATGCTTATATCACAGGTTATGCCTGGAGCGGAGGAGCTTTGATTTCTCTTGCCTGTGATCGGATCTATATGGTCGAACAAGGATCCATAGGCTCTGCCGAAGTAAAAATACTAACTCCGTTTGGGGTGAAAGATGCAGACGAAAAAACATTGTCCGCCATGCGTGCTCATTTTAGAGCTTATGCTGAACATCGCAACTATCCTAAAGCCCTGGCAGAAGCTATGGTCGATAGCAAAATGGAAGTCAGAGAAGTGCGCTACCGAGGCGAACGTTATTTCAAAAGCCCAGAAGAAATTCTGAAAATGAGAGAAGATAACATCAATGATGCAGATAAGATTGTAGAAGTCGGCATCGTTGTTTCTGCTGGCAAGCTGGCAAATTTTACAGCTAAAGAAGCCAAAGAATATGGTTTTTGCAGAAGCATCCACCAGACACGAGATTCTTTGCTCAAAGAGGCAGGCTTAAGCCAATATAAGGTCGAAGAACTCTCCAAAACATTCGAAGATAGCCTTGCCAATTTTTTAACAAACCAATGGGTGAAGATGCTTTTGATTTCTTTGGGGATACTGGGGATTGTCATCGAAATATGGACACCAGGCTTTGGTATTTTTGGTATTTTCGGCATTACCTTTCTTGCCCTCGCCTTCATTGGTGCTTATTTAGCAGAAACAGCAGCCCTGTGGGAAATTCTCATCTTTTTATTAGGACTTTTGCTCTTAGCCATTGAAATATTCCTGATACCAGGCTTTGGCATTGTAGGAATTTTGGGAATTGTATTTTGCGTGATTGGCCTTTTGCTGTCTCTTCAGACTTTTGTTCTCCCAGAAAGCGAAGAAGAAATCAACCTCTTTATGATCAATATATTCCATCTTACCTTTAGCGTTGGAATAGACATATTCTTGCTGGCGATTATCACCCGTTTTCTACCAGAAAACGCGCCTTTGCGAACCCTTTCTGTTTCTACTGTACAAACAGTAGAAGAAGGATATAGTGTTGCGATTCCTTCTTTTCAAAATTTGCAGGGAAAAGAAGGAACTGTCATCAGCACCCTCAGACCAGCAGGAAGAGTCCAGATTGAAGGCCAGGGATATGATGTGGTAACACAAGGTGATTTTATCGAAGCAGGTGAAAAAATTATAGTGACCCAGGTACAGGGTAACAGAATCATAGTAGATAAGAGCCTATCCGAAAAATAATTTTAGGCGAAAATTTTGAGGCACTCGGAGAGCAAGGAGAAAGTGACAAAATTGCCGCAAGTGTAGCCGTAGCTACCGAAATTTGCAGCCAAAAGGATTTTTCGGATAGGCTCTAAGCAAAATTCATGAGAGGAAATACAGATGGCATTTGGTTTAATATGTTTGATTTTTGTCGCTGGGCTTGCAATACTCTTCATTGAACTTTTTGTGCCTGGTGCAATTCTAGGTTTTATTGGGGCTGCTATCCTCATTTCCAGCATTGTTTTAGCCTTTTTACACCATCCGCCTGCCTATGGCTTAGTCTTGATTGTAATTACTTTGATTGTAGTCCCATCGGCTATAATTTGGTGGTTAAGAAAAGTTTCCCTGGGCGAATCCCAAAAAGTAGAAGATGGCTATACCTCTGCGGATGAAACACTGGAAGCTCTTTTGGGAAAAGAAGGCGAAACGATAACTTTGCTCAGACCTTGCGGTCTTGCCAAAATCGCAGGCCGCCGCGTAGACGTAACAGCAGAAAATCTCGTAATCCAGCCCAATACGCCTATAAAAGTTGTAAAAGTAGAAGGCAATCGCGTTGTGGTAGTAGCCCATACGTGTTAAGTTTAACAGCTAAACAGCATAGGAAATTATAGTTTTGTCGTAATCGTAATCTTTATTGTAATCGTCATACGTGTTAACTTTTCGATGCAACTCTTTACCCTGAAAGGGTTTTATATACTAGCCCAGGGCAACGCCCCATAGCTGTCAAGTTAAGGCTAAAACTATGCTACTGATAAACCTAAACCTAAACCTAAACCTAACCCTAAACGTAAATCTGAGCTTGAACAAAAAATTGCTCTGAGTTCAAACTAAACTAAAAACTAGGCTTGCGTTTAAGTTTAGGTTTAGGTCATACATGTTAAGTTTTAATAGCTTGTCTTACAATAGATTATGTTATCTACTCAAGGATAAGAAGAGCGTAGTGTAAGCCTTCTGTAAGGAATCAAAAA
>JABWCH010000327.1 GCA_013359215.1 Candidatus Brocadiia bacterium
GGTACTGTTTTTGATTCCTTACAGAAGGCTTACACTACGCTCTTCTTATCCTTGAGTAGATAACATAATCTATTGTAAGACAAGCTATTAAAACTTAATTAGAATTAGATTGAAGCGACGATGGGTTTAAATGCAAAATTTCTCCGTCTTTTGGGATAAGGACTCTATGGGTAAGATTTTTCTGTTGCAAAAAAACATGCAAATCTTTGCGTGTTAATACACAATGATTGACTGCTTCTAAATGAACAGCAATGATTGTTGCTTTTTTAGAATATGTGCATAGAGATTCGATTTCCTCTTTTGTCATGGTAATGGGCAAACCAAAAAGAAACTGGGCTGCTCCTGTGTAAGCAATGATATAGTTTGGTTGGAACTGTTCCATGGCATATTCTACTTCTTCGTTGTAGATGCAATCCCCTGTAATGTAGAGCGAATTTTTGGATTTTGTAGTAAAAATAAAACCAGAAACTGGCCCCATCATTTTTTCAAGTTCCCCCCTACCATGCTTTCCTGATACTCTGGATATGGTGAGATCTCCCCATTGGTAAGTGGATTCCACAGGTATAACATAGGTGAAGCCTAGCTCTTGGATGGATTTGGCATCCATGGGTTGGCAAAACAAAGGGATGTTTCTAGGTAGCATCTTTTTGGCAACATCGTCAAAATGGTCGAAATGGGTGTGGGTCAATAAAATTGCATCTACAGCAAGCAGTTCAGGCAAGCTTACTGCAAGAGGAACTAAAGGGTTTTTGACCTGATTTGGGGTCGAAGGAATGGGCGGGTGGGAAGCGCATTCGCTAAACATAGGATCTACCAATATTTTGCTTTGCCCTACTGTAATCAATAAAGTTGCGTGTCTGGCAAGCTGTACTTTAAAGGAATTTTCTTTGCTTTCTTGGGCTATAGCTGTTGTAAAAGATAGGATTAAAGCAACGATAAGCAATACCAATAGGAAACGACTCATAATTTTTACTCCTTTGAAATTAGATGCATTATTGTCCAAAAGTTATTCTTGTATAGTGTAGATAAAATCATTCTCGCTGGCAACATAGAGCGTTTTGTTCCATAAAAACAAAGCTTTTTGAACTTTACCAGGGAGCTGGATCTGCCAGAGAACTGAACCATCTTTCTCGGACAGAGCATATAAAAAGCCCAGACAAGTAACGATGTAGATTTTTTCATTTTCTAAGACAGGGGTTGCAGAGATTGGGCCTTGGAGTTTCCTTTGCCATAAAAGTTCTCCCGTCTGGCTGGAAATAGCATAAAAAGAGCCTGATTCATTGCCAACAAAGACGGCATTTTTTTGTAAAACAGGCTGGCTTTTGATGCTGGCATCTGTCTGGTATCGCCACTGGGCTTTGCCTTGGGCAGGATGGAGTTTTGAAAGCATGCCATTTTCGCATCCTGTATAAATGCCTGTCAGGCTGATGGCAGGTGTTCCTGAGAGAGCATGAGAATTTTTGTCTTCCCAGATCTTCTGGAATCCAATGCTATCAGTGGTTTTTGTCATTTGGAAGCGGTAGAACTTGCCTGATTGGTCACCCAAAAACAAAGATCCTTTGAAGTACTGCAAGGGCGTTGTAAAAAGGCTATCCCCTGTATAGTCTTTGCTTACCTTTCTTCCACTGATGAGAGAAAAAGCGCGAAGAGTGTTTCCTGGCGCAAAAAAGAGCCATTCTTCATCTCTGTGGCATAAACCTGGGGCAGCCTTTTCCCAGGACTCTCGGAAATTCCAATCCTGAATTGTGACCGCGCTGGAAGCGTGGATCATCTTGCTGATGCCTTTATTTCTTATGAGGACAAGATGGTCTTTTTCAGGCAGGTACAAGAGATGCGTCACAACATCCCAGTAAGGATGGCCTTTTGTCATTCTGTATCGTGGAATGGAGCTGCTTTTTCCTGTAGCCAGTTGGAATAAGCTTCCATCATTTCGGCTTAGCCATACAAAATTTTTTTTACTTATAACAGGCTCTGCGCTAAATCCTGCGCCTATACGCCGTTGCCATATTAGTTCTTTTTTGGCTGAATCTAAAGACATAGAGTGTCCCCAGGCACTGCTGCCTATCTGTGTGCCTATAAAATATAAAGAGCCATTTTTTTGCCAGGAAGTGCAGCTTGTGCCAGGAAAACTTTTTTTGGGGTCTTGATAAGTCCAGAGGTATTGAGCTGTCTTGGTGTCATAGATTTTGGCAGTTTTGTCGAATACCAGGATGCGGCTTGATTCTTCCAGGAACTGGGCATGGTTGCTTTCTATTTTGATATTCAGGGAATTGTAGGATTTCTGTGTATGGGCAAAACGCTCTGATTTTACAGGGACATACTCTTTCAATTGTCCTTGTATGGTATTAAAGATATAACCCTGATCCTTTTCTGATAGATAGAGCAGGGATGTCCCATAGTCAAAGAAAGGCTTTTGGGAAATGGGGCTTTTGGTGAGGAAGCCGCCTAGTATTTTGCCTCTTGGGTCTATGCGATAGCAAAAACGATTCTGGCAACCAAGAAGAAGGCTGCCCTCTGCCCAAAGAGGGGGGCTTGTAATGCTTGTGTCCAGTTGAGTTTCCCAGAGCATGCTGCCGCTATGCAAAGAAAACATTTTGATGGAATTGCCGCCTATCCCAGAAACCAGGATTCTGTCGGCTAAAATGCTTTCGGATACTTCTTTTTCTCCAGAAAGAATAATCCAGGATATGGATTCGCTTTCCCCATAGTAAAAGCTCCATTCTATGGATCCATCTTGTGCTTTTAAACAGTGCAGATACCCTGCAACGGGAAGGAAAAAAAAGCCTTTCAGCAAAAGGGGTTTCTCTAAGACAGCTTTGGATGCTCCTGGCATAAAAGGAATGGCTTTGACCTGGCTCGTCTCAGCAAGTGGAGGGACAAAGCGAGGCAATTCTCTGGCTTCATAATATCGACAAAGAGCAAGCTCTTTTTTGAGTTCAGCCTGTGCCAGGGTTTCTTTTCTTTGCTCCCAGATGGCAAGAAATTTTTGGGTAATGGCTTTGGATTGCAAGACATCAAGATACTTTTTAGCTTCTTCTGTTTTGCCTCCCTGAAACAAGCGATCCCAAGCTGCAAGCGATTCCTCAAAATCCTTGGTCTGCCTTTGTTCTTGCTCTTTTTTTTCCAATTCACCAAGAAGTTCTTTTGCTCTTATTCCATAACCTTTTTCAGAAGAAATAGACAAAATTTCCTTGCATAGAGAAATTGACTCTGCAAAATTTTCTGGGTGATTCTCGATTTTTTGCCAGAGTATGCTTTGCAACATTGCCAGCATCTTTTCCTTATAAGGATGTGCATCAGGAAGTTGCGGTAAAAAATCGCGGATACTTTTTTCTGCCTTCTCATAGTCTTTTGCTTCCATAGAAGCCACGACTTTTGATAGCATATCTGTTTTTGATTTATGAATAAAAATGCCTGCTCCAGACATAGCTATAACCAAAAGGCAAAGAAAAACGATGGCTGCTTTTTTTATCCTGGAAGAGCGAGATAGAGCAATGCGCGAGGTTGTGCCCAGGTTTTTGCGGGAATAGGGGACTTCTTCTGTTTTTCCCAGATCTTTTTGAAAGAACATGGCTTTGGCGATTTCCAAATCATAAAGAAGCTCTTTAGGCGATGGGTATCTTGATTCTGGTGCTTTAGACATCATCTTGCGTATGATTTTGGATAGCTCTTTTTTTTGAGGATGCTGGCTTTCTCTGGGAAAGTGGATGTTTTCCAGAAGATGCTGTTTGCAGATCCTTTTGCTATCTCCCACAAAGGGAAGCTTCCCAAACAAAACCCTATAGAAAAGAACCCCTAAAGAATAGATGTCACTACGAATGTCGATATTCTTTGCACCTCGGATTTGTTCAGGACTCATATAGGCCACAGTGCCAAAGACATTCTCTTCCTGAGTTTCTGCCTGGGTGCTTTTCACAAGGCCAAAGTCGCATAGTTTGACGACTTTCTCCTTGGTTATCATGACATTGTCAGGCTTTATGTCCCTATGCACCATACCATAAATATGAGCGTGTTCCAATGCTCTTGCGATTTGTATAACAATATCCAAGGCTTCATCAGCAAGCAACCTGTCGCTTTTTTCCTTAAGATAGGCTTTTAGCGTTATCCCATCGATATATTCCATGACAAGATACATGGCCTTGTCTACATCGCCTTTTTCAAATCCTTTCACTATATTAACATGATCGAACTTAAGCAAAGCCTGGGCTTCTCTCTGGAATTGTTCCTGTACCTGGCTTTGAAAGTCTTCTGCAAACTGGCAGAATATCTTACAGGCTCTTAACGCGCCTGTTTTCAGACAACGAGCAAGGTAAATCCGCCCCATCCCGCCCATCCCAATCAATTCTTGGAGCTTGTAGTTCTGGATACGAAAGGGAATTTGTTTTTTAAAATTTTCTATTCTATCCAGGTCATTTTGGGTCACAAGCCCTTCCTGGATGAGAATCTCGCTGAGAGGATAGTAAGGCCCGCTGGCTGCCATTTCTTCCTGTACTTTAACGCAGGCTTTAAGATTTTCCTTTGTGATAAGCTTTAGCTCATAAGCGATTCGCCCTGTGAGTTTATCTGTATTTTTTATCGCAGTAAAAGGCTCACGCTCAGACATTGTCGAGTCTTTGTCTTCTACAAGCTGAAAAAGAATCTGGTATCGCCCAATGTAGATTTTATCTTTGTGCTTTAGGATTTGCTTTGTGACAGGTTTTTGGTTAACAAAGGAATGGTTGCGGCTGCCCAAATCTTCTATCCAGAAGTTTTTTTCCTGATAAAAAACCTTGCAGTGCAGTCGGGAAAGGGAGGGGTCATCGCCAAAAACAATGTCAGCAGTATCGCCACGCCCTAGAATAATATACTCGCCAGGCATTAAAACGTACTTTTCCCCTTTTGTGGGTGAAACAATCTGAAGTTCAGCATGCATTGTTTTTCTCTTTTTCAAAACAAAAGGCACAACTGCTATTCCAAGAGGCAGGTGTGCCTGATACATAATTTAGAAAAAAGCTAATTCAAAAGAACTATTCTTCTTCTTCAACAGGTTCTTCGGTTGTGGGTTCTTCGGTTGTGGGTTCTTCGGTTGTGGGTTCTTCGGTTGTAGGTTCTTCAGCTACGGGTTTTTCTGTTGTTGGTTTTTCTGTTGCAGGTTTTTCACCAGTAACAGCTTCTTTTCCTTCTATAACAGCAATAGCAACATCCAAACCTGTCTTTTCCATCAACATCATTTTTTGGCCTTCAATGACCTTGGTGTTTTTAACAACTTCTTTTTCCAGTCTTCCAATTTTGTTTTTTTCGTAAGCAATGGCTGTTTTCAGCTTTCCTTTTGTCAGGAAATTGCCGCCTTTAGCCAGTTCTTCTTCGTTTTTGGCAAGCTTGGCTTTGACATCTTCTAGTTCTTTAGGAATTTCAGCCAGTCTTTTAACTGCTTTTTCTTTGGCTACTTCTGCTTTTACTAATTGTTTAGCTAATGCTTCTTGTGCTTTTTTAGCATCTGCCAGATGGGTTTTGGCCTCTTCCATTTCTGCATCCTGGAGTTTTCTTTTTTCCAAAGCAGCAGCAACAGCATAGAACATCAAGAGTTTTCCTCTGCTCATGCGATAGTCTTGGGCCAGTTTTTGCACTTTTCTATTGGCATTGTAGGCTGCAAGCTGGGCTTGTTTTTTGGCCACCATGCCTTCTGTTTCCTGAGCTTTTTTTTCTAATTCTTTAAATTCCACTAAGGCTTTTTCATAAACTGCTTTTTTTTCAACAGAAACTTTTTCCAACTCAGCCATCATTTGCTGTGCTTTTTCAAAATCAGCTAAAAGCAATTCTTTTTGTTCTGGAAGAAGAGCAAAAATATTGACAGACAGACTAAAAACTAGCAAAAAAGCCAAAAAATTTTTCATAAACGCCCTTTCATAAAGGTTACAAAAAATCAAACGGATTTGACTGCCTTGTTGCAAAAGCAACTTGAACTGTTTTTATTATGACTTATTTTCTCAAATAAGTCAAGCTTCTGTTTTAAGAATCCTATTTTCCTATCGCAGACAAGCCAAAACCAAAAAGTTATGAATCACGAATGAGACGAATATACAAATTACGCGAATGAAATTTTTATAAATGCGTTCTCTGTGTCTCTGCGGTGAACTCTTATGTCTTGAGAAGTTCAAGATTAAAGATTAACGACTTGTGCTAGTTGGAAAAAAAATTTAATTATCTGACATTAATAATCTTAAAAGAATATATTGAATTATGGTATCCTATTAAAAAAAATTTAATTT
>JABWCH010000328.1 GCA_013359215.1 Candidatus Brocadiia bacterium
GAATAGTTTTTATAGAAATTTCATTCGCGTAATTTGTATATTCGTCTTATTCGTGATTAATACCAGCATCTCTTGAAATATGTTCAACAGCATTTTGACTAGAACAAAAAATCGAACAATTGCAATCTTAATTATAGCAGCTAAACAGCCATCCATTTAGTATTTTTTCGTAAAAAAAGCAATTCTTAGCTGGTTCAATATGGAGAAGTAAAATTCTCTGGGTTTGCCTGAAAAAGTACCATCAAAACCCTGGCTTTTATTTTTTCTGTTGCATGCAAAAGCCCTTCTTCTGAGTTGATCCAGTAGATATTGCTTTCTTTGGGTTCAGGCAGGAGGAAAATTCTTCCTGTTTTATATTTTACAATATTTTTAGGTTGATAGACTACTCGGTCTCCAACACAAAGCTTTCTTCCGAGAGAATATTGCCAATCTACAAGAAGATATGCACCTTGAAAATCCTGTAATATTCCAAAGCGGCAGGGCAGATAAAAAAAAATCCCCGCGCTCAAAACCAATATAAAAATACGTAGCTTTCTCAATAAAAGGAACAGGGACAAGTTCGCTTTCGTTCTCACCTGGTTTACTCACAATGCTTTTTTTTGTGCAATTCATCTAAAATATGAACGATGGTCTGGTCTGCTGTTTTTGCGCATTTTTGGCTAATTTGGGCAATATTGGCAAAAGAATCCTCTGCGCTTGCTCCGACAATCCCATCTCTTGCCTGGGCTTCTAGTCCTATGGTTGCTAAAAGAGCAATTCTGACTGCTTCGCCCGCAGAGAGAGCCAGTTTCAGAGCGCATCCAGGCTTGCCGCCATCGCAAATCATGCCTGTTACATCAGCGGTTATATTTTGCATAGCTTTTTCGATGGTATGAGCATCATAGCCTGCCAATGTCAGAACTCCTGCTGCTGCTCCAGCCGTTGCGCCATGAGCACATCCGCAAAGATAAGAAAGAACGCCAGTGTGTTCTTTGACATAGATGGAAATCAAATGGGCTACAGCAATGGCTTTGAGAATTTTTTGAGAATCCGTGATCTTATGGAAGGCAGCAAAAGACATGACAGGAACAATAGTTCCTAAGCCCTGGTTTCCACTTCCTGCATTTGTCATAACAGGAAAATTCGCCCCTGACATACGAGCATCTACAGCAGATGCGGTCATATAAGATGCATAATTTGCACTATCATCCCCTAATAAGCCTTGCTTTACCAATTGTTGGATTTTTTTGCCAACACATAGCCCAAAATTTTCTTCCAGACCCTGGCGTGCAATTTCCATGTTCATTTCTATGCCTTTCCAGAGCCATTGTTCTAATTCTTCATCTATTTCATCTGCAAGGCGAATGAGTTCTTTTACCGTAACAGAGCCAACAAGCGATTCCTTTTTAGAAGAAGAGCATTTATCAGAGCAGCAGTAATGGGGGAAAGCTATCTTCTGATCGTTTACTTTCAATTCTGTAAGGTTTGTATGATATTTCTCGATCAAAGAACAGCCTGTGCCCTTTTCTGTTTTTATCTTGGCTTCAATCCGCAATTCTTTTGCGTCTTCGTTGAGATGTATTTTTATCTTCTTGCTGTCGATAAGTTTGAGCATTTCCTTGCGGCTATTTTCGCTTACCTTTTCTAATATCTGGAACATTCGCGTAGGGTCGCCCAGGCTGCCTAGTCCAGCAGCCACTTCCAGTCCATATCGTCCTCCTGATGAAGGAATGCCTACTGCAATTGCATTTTTATAAACATTTGCGTCAACGCTGACAAAAACTTCTTCCACCTTTCCGCCGACAGCCTGCGCAGCCAAAGCACAAGCCCAGGCTACGGCTACTGGTTCAGTACAACCTGTAGAAGGATGTGTTCCTTCCATAATGATCTTTTTTGCATTTAGCATATTTTTCCCTTAGGAATCAAAGAAATTTTTATTTGGGGGAAAATTTTTGTAAAAATTTTCCCCCAAACCCCCTTCAAAAACTTTTATATATTTTTTTTACAATAGGTTATGATAAAAATACATAGGAATTTTATTTCTCAGCTTAAAAAATGCTATTACAATCTGCCAATCCCTAAAAGCTGTTATAGTATTCTTTAATCAAGATGTAACGGCGGTTGTGCCTTTTATCATAGCAGCCAGGACAATAGATTTCTCCAGAGCCTTTGCATCGATTGCAATGTTTTGTGGGTGTTGTTATTTTGATGCCTTTGTCTCCTTTGAGCCATCTTTCCTGGCCCAAAATCTTTCCTTCGCCTTTGCAATCAGGGCATTTTACCATTCCATCGTTTCTGCAATAATTGCAGTATTCAAAGGCATTGCTTGCCATTTCTTTTAAGCCCTGGCCTTCTTCTTTTTTTACGATATAGTGGATTTTAATGAGTTCATCTCGTCCGCCTGGCTCATCGCCTACTTCGGTCTTCAGAGTATTGAGACCTTCCAGAACTTGAGTTTCTTCATGGTTTTTGTAATCACGAATGATTGTTTTTACCAAATTCCAGGCTTTACGCCTGATTCTTTCTAGCCTTACTTCTTCTATATTTTGCTGCTGTTTAGCCTGCTCTTCTTCTTTTATTCTTTCGCTATCAGAAAGCTTTTTCTTGGATTCTTCCAGCATAGCCAAAGACCATTTTTGGTATTCTTCTACATCTGTGCTGGATGCGCCTTGTTTTAAAGCATTGTTCACAGCATCGCGGCATAGGGAATCTTCTTTGGAAACATAGTAAAAGCATGCAAGAGCAGTATGAAGTTCTGCATTCTTGGAATTTTGATGCAAAGCCAACGAGCTTAAGCTATGAGATGCAAGATCTGTAAGGGCAATTTCTTTAACCTGGTTATTTTTGGTTTCAATGTGGACATTGCCATTTTCGTATTTGAGAATTGTACCACTTACAGGGGGAACATTGTTCACAAACAAAACCTTAGACTTGCCTTTCAAAGCCACAGCTCCCTCTACTGCGTAGTCCCATACTTTATTCAAAAGGGCAATTTCTTTATGCGTGTTTAAAATTTTTATAATATCAGGATCTTCTGCATACTTCTCTTTTAAAGCCTTAGCTTTTTCTGCTATAGGCTCTATTTCTTTCATAGCTTTGCTAAAAGAGCGAGATTTCTGATAGTTTCGGTATTTTGCTAAAAATTCGTTGAACTCTTTTCTCAAAGAATCCAGATTCGTCTCAACAGCGGCTGGCTTTGCCTGCACCACGCTGGCTTCTTTTTTGGTCTGTTCTGCGTATGCCTTTTGGGCTACTTCAGCAAGAAGCTCTACCTGGTCTTTGAAATCATCTTTAGGATATACCTTGATCAGTTCCTGGCGCATCCAGTCTATAGCTTTGGGAACAATAGCATCATAGCTTTTAGCAACAAAAAGATCGCTCAGATCTTCGATTTCTTTCTTTACCAAAGCCACAATTTTTTGTTCCACATTTTTTTGCTCAGGAAGCAGCTTTTCTTTGGCATACAAGGTTTGTGTGTATTCTGCAATCAATTTTTCCAGGTTGAAAAAATGAGACATTTCATTTTTTAATTCGAGTTCTTTATGTTTTTTTTCTATTTGAAATTCTTTTTGTTTTAAAAGCAGCTTTTGATAATTTTCAAAAACTCCTTTGTTGGCTTTGCTGGCTATATAGCTTTCCAAAGATGCGATCTTGTCTGCAACATCTTTTTCGCTTTCTTCCTTCATTTCCAGAAGATTCTTCCCCTCGTCCTGGGCAAGCAAAGAAGCGGGTGTTTTTTCCAGAGGCATAGGAGCAAGCTGAGTCTCTTTGTTGTTTTTTTTGCTTAAGTTCGATGCCAGCAATATGGTAATGCCTAAAATAAACAATGCTAAAAGAGACAATGCCCCCCAATAGTAATACTTTGTATTGGAATCATTTTGGACTGACAGCTCATCGCTGTTCCATTCCCCTGTACTTAGATTGGTATGGCAGGAAACGCAGATATGATCCCCTGGATTCATATAAGCACCGCAAGTCGGGCAATGTCTTTCCTGGTCAGAGTGAGTATCTTTAGTCGCCTGGATTTTATTTTGGATTTCATCCATAGAGGGAATGGCGATTTTTTTCCCGCAATTGGGGCATCTTCCTCTTTTGCCAGCGTATTTCTCTGGTATCTTTAAAATTTTTCCGCAATTACAATTAACACGAATTTGGTAAGACATATTGTTCCCTTTCATAAAAAAATAAGGTCAAAGATTAAAGATTTTTCCTCTGGATCAACCCATTGATTTGTCATTTTCTAGTTTTTTTCTCCCTGGATTGCGAGTTCTTGCACTGTTTTAATGTAATATTGGATTTCCACTGGGTCAGCACCATGTTTTAGTGCGTAGATAAAAGACTCTTGTGCAATAGGATAGAATTTTTCATAGAGATAGAAAATACCTGCATATTGGTATATGTGTTTGTTTCTTTGCGATTTCAAGGCAAAAAAGACAATTTCCTCTGGTTGCAAATTCTTTAAAGCAATGGTGATGGTTTTGTTTTCATCGGTTTTAATGTAAAAATTGCCTAGCAGATATTGCACCACAGTTCCTGTAATAATTTGCCTTTCTTTTGTAGCAAAGGATTTCTTAAGCCCTGTACTATTTTTGGCACCTTCATTGGCAATAGAAAAAAGAGCTTTTATGGATTGCACTTCTTTTAAAAGCAGGCGCATCTCCACGACCAAGGGTTCTTCAGGGTCAAGATAGTCGATTGCATGGATGCTTTGCCATAAAGATTCTATCTTTTTCTGAACCTCATCATACTCCCTTTTTTGGATATGCTTTTTCCAAAACGCCAGATCACGGGCAAACTGTTTTTTGTATATGTCTAAAGACGGTATTTTTTTGGGGTCGTTTGCAAAAGTATCTTTTTTGGCTTCCAGACTGAACTTTTCGTATAATGCAAGCAAAGAACACCAGGTTTCTTTTTCCCTGGAGGAAGAAACAAGGGGCTGCCAGCATTCGCCTAGCATATTTAAAATTCTGGGAGTTACTCTTGTTATAACCTCATTCATCCTCCGTTCCTGAAAAAGCTGGTGGAATTCTTCTTTCTGTTCTCTCAAAAATTTGTCCATTTCTCCCTGTAGAAAGAGAAGTTCCTGGTTTATTGTATCTTTATATTCTCTTTTTGTAATCACTTTTTCTAAAAAAAACCAGTGCCACCAAAGGCGAAAGGGATTTTTTTCTTTTTGCTTTTTTTCTTTTGCTTCTAAGTATAGCTTTTCTTCATAGATTTGGACAGAATGGGCTTTTTTCAAAGCAAGAAACAAATACCCAATCACGCCCAAAGACACAAAGACATACAAAAACAAGGCTTTTTTTATATTCTGCTGGAGTTGAGGAGCAGGGTCAGGAGGCTTTTCTGCCATATCCCAATGCCCTGTCCTTAGATTCATTTTGCATGAAACGCATATTTCATCTTCCTGGCTAAGATAAGCACCGCAAGTAGGGCATGCTTTGGACGGCTGCTGGATTTCCTGAGCTTTTTCTGGCTTCATTTCTGGTACAATCAAAAGCCTGGCGCATTGAGGGCATCGCCCCTTTTTGCCAGAATATTGATTGGGAACATACAGCACCTTGCCGCACTTACACTTCACAGGAATTTTTGTCATGTAGTCTCTCCGCTATTGTAGTTTATCCAAAATTTTTTGCGCTGCTGCTTGCTTTGCCATTTTTTTAGAATGGCCTTTCCCTGTTTCTTTAAAAAAAATCCCTTTGCCATCGCAAGATGCTTCTATGATAAAGAGGGAATCCTGGTTGTCGTTCATAATTTCTCTATACAATGGCAATTTCATACCTCTTTTAGCTAAAAGTATGTGCAGCCTTTGCAAGCAGCTTTCTTGATCTTTAATGACGGATTCTTCTATTGTGTGTTTTTGGTCGGTTTTTTTTAAAGTTTCTAAAAGTTTATGCGCAGCCTCTTTGGAAGCATCTTTTTTCGATTTTCCATGTCCTATAGCTCTAAACGTGCGGCTTTGGATTACGCAAGCTGCCTCTATCTCAAAAACAGGCTCATGCTCTGTTCCTGAAATTTTCATTATTTTATAAACAGGAGGTAGAATATTTTTTTGAGCGAGAAATTCTTGGAGAATTCCAATCGGGTCTAAAAAATCCAAAGACAAATCTTCTGTTATTTTCTCCATTTCCATAACACGGAGAAGAGATTTTTTTGCTATCTCCAGCCCTTTATCTAAATAGATAGCGGCAATTAAAGCTTCTATCATGTCGCCTAAAACTCGCTGCGTAATTTGATCTTTAGAAGAGGTAGATGGG
The DNA here is from genome assembly GCA_013359215.1 of Candidatus Brocadiia bacterium. GTDB lineage: Bacteria > Planctomycetota > Uabimicrobiia > Uabimicrobiales > JABWCH01 > JABWCH01. The sequence continues at coordinate 6,237 of JABWCH010000328.1, forward strand.
AAAATAGCAA
>JABWCH010000023.1 GCA_013359215.1 Candidatus Brocadiia bacterium
TTTGTAAATATTGCTTTAAAATTAAACAAAAATCTCGCACTTATCCTTTGCAAGTTTTAGAAATTGTTTATGTTGCATCGAAAAGTTAACACGTATGACCTGCACGTATGAAGTATACGTCGCTTTTATGCTTCAATGTGACAACAAAAAACGACATGCAGGATTCGTAGATCACGAATTTTGCTCCACGTTGCAGTTCCATTGCGACTTGTTGCCCGTTCAGTCCTTCCATACCTAGAATATCCATAGTCACGATCCTTTCGTGTAAAAAAACTACATTACGCACCTTCTAAGAAAATTTTTTTATTCATTAGCGCAGTTGGAACGCTTGTGGTCGATTTATTGGCAGAAAATTTAGAGATTGTTTGTAAAAAACTTTTATCGAAATCCAGCATTTCTTCTTCAGTATTTTCTTGTTCGCTGGTTGGATCTTTTTTTATATCCTGCGCTTCCATATCCATGAAAGAAAACAGACATAAAGTCAAAAATACTATCCACAATGGCCCTCTAAAAAAGGATTTTTCCCGACATGATGATAGATTACAAGCGATCATGCTTAACACCTTTTATGAAAAAATATTTTTCCTACACTCTAAAAATAAAAAGATAACTTTTTAGAATTTTTTCCATTTTAAGCATAATATAAAGAATTTGTCAATAATTTTTTAAGGATTTCAATAAAACTGAAAATTTAATAATAATATAATTTAAAATATTATAAATTTTATATTCTTAATATTAATATAAAAAATTTGTTTCCATACGAAAGATTCCTTTGCTGCTAAATCAATCATGGATAAATTTTTTTAAAATAGCATAAAAAACTTTTTTATTTTTCAAAAATCCATCCATTTGCAGATGGGTGTAACCGAATGGAGGGCGAGCCTCGCCCTCCACATTGCTTCGCCCTCCATCTTGCCTAGGGTCAGGCCAGTAGCCCATGGTTATACTTATAGCATTTCTTTTTTAATCGTCTCTATCCTATCCATGCGGTGGTTTTTTATTGATTTTTTTGGTATATGTTCTATAGTAATGTAGGCCATAAGAATGCGATCTCAACCAGAATTGGAAGGGAAAGATAAAGAATATGGATGGAATAGAAGAAACGAATGTTGAAAAAAAGATATACCAAAAAATTCTGATGAATTTGAAATGCGATAAAGAATCTTCTTTGGAAATGGGATATCAAATCGGTAGTTATCGTTTACTATCGGTACTAGGAGAAGGGGCCATGGGAATTGTCTTCCATGCTCTGGATGAAAAAAGTAACAAAGAAGTGGCTTTGAAGATTCTGAAAGTATTGGACTGTGAGCCTGGCTATCAGGAAATCCAAAGATTGAATCGTGAAATCTTGAGCCTTTCTCGACTCTCCCATAAGAACATAGTCCAGTTTTATGAAGCAGGAGAATTTGTCTATAAAGGCACTATAAGGCCATTTTATACAATGGAATATATCAGGGGCGGAAAAAGCCTGAGCCAGTTTTTGAAAAAAGCAAAATCCTTGCATTTACTTATAGAAATGATGATTTCTCTGGCCTGGGGATTAGATCATGCCCATCAAAACCACATCGTTCACAGGGATATCAAACCCGACAATATTCTGCTGGATAAGGATAAAGTTCCTAAAATCCTGGATTTTGGGCTGGTAAGGATTCTAGGCGAAACAGAGACATTCCGTCCCACACAATTGAAAATGCTTTTGGGAACACCGTATTACATGGCACCAGAGCAATTTTATTCTCCTCGAAACGTGTCCTACCCTGCGGATATTTATTCTCTTGCCTGTGTATTTTACCATTTGCTGACAGGGAATTTGCCTGTTTCCTCTTTGCAAACATGGCAACATCAAAAAGCACAGGACATGGAAGCTTTGTCAGCTATTTTCGAAGGTCTGGACATCCATATAGATTTTTCCCCATATCTTTTTTTAGACCATATTTTGGAAAAAATCTTCTCTAAATCTTTAAGTGCAAATTTATTGCAACGCTATCAATCTGCTGTAGAACTGGCACAAGATTTGGAAAATTACCAAAGGCAAAAAAAGCAAAGCAAGGAGCACTTTCTGTCTATCCAACACAAACCCTTTGTTTCCATCGAGCAAAGATGTCTGTTTTTGCATCCTGATTCCTGTATGGAAAAAGAGCAAAGCCATTGCTATGCTCAACTGGTAAAGTTTTTAGGAGAATACCAGCTATGCATAAAAAAGGAATTGTCTTTGAATGGAGAAAAGAAGCCTTCTGGCAATTTCCTTTTAGAAGATGGGGACATCATCGAAATAGAAAATTTTTGTGTTGTTTATAAAAAGATAGCGAAAAAAGAAAATTATTTCCATTGTATTAGTATGCAGTAATTGTGTTTTTGGAAGAGGCCAAGCTACTGCCTGGACTTGTTGTATAGCCTGGCAGTCGCCTAGCTTTATATGTATGGAGACTAACTTTAGAAAAGGAATGCTATGAAGGAATCCTATTCTTTTCCCGAAACCCATTGGTCTGTTCTGTTGAACAGGGATACAAAAGACAGACAGAAGTGCCTGGAAGAACTGGCATCGAAATATTGGAAGCCTGTATATCGTGTAGCAATACTGGCAGGTTGCAATAAAGAGCAGGCAGAAGATTTTACGCAAGAGCTTTTTCTTACTCTCTTAAGACAGCCTCAGATTTTAGATAAAATAGACCCTTCTAAAGGAAGATTCCGGACATATTTGATTAAAATATTAAAAAATATTCAAAAAGATGATTATAAAAGAAAACATGCACAGAAGCGCATACACGATAAAGAAATGCTTTCTTTGAATTTTTCTGGAAGGGAAGAAGAAGGATTTTTTATCCAGGACAATAAAATTGGGGAAAGTCTTTTTGAAGAAAAATGGCAGGCAATGTTTAATAGCACCTGGCTTCAAACCTTGAGAGGAATATCGCTGGATCAGATAGCGCAATCTCTTGCCCAGGACAAACAGAAAGAGATCAAGATAGCTATTTTGAAAAAAAGCCTTTTTGAAAATAAAAAAAATATAGAAATTATGGAAGAACTTTCTCTGGATAAAGACTTCGTTTGCAGGCAGATCAAGAAAATGCAAGAGATATATTTGTTTTATTTGCAACAAAATATTGCAGAAACGGTTTCCAGCGAGGAATATCTGGAAATCGAAGTATCTGAATTGATGGCCTTGCTTTGAAGTTGAAAAGTATGGATATACGTCAGACTTTGATGGAGGCTTATCAGGCAGGATGGATTTCTCTGGAGGAATTGGAGAAAATGGAAGAATCGATTCTGAACTGCGAGGATAGCGAAATTTTCTGGCAAGTTCTAAAGGATTCTGTTTCTGCTCTTCAATTTCAGGAAATCCAAAAATTGCATGGTGCTAAAAAGGAAGATATTGCAGTGAAGGAAGAAGACACTGTTATCTTACAAGGCAGCCAGATCAAGACAATATTGGATAACTTTGTAGGAATCGATAGGATCGAGGAAATCAAACAACTTGTCGCTGGGGATCGTTACCAGATGCAGGAAACACTGGGAATGGGAGGAATGGGCATCGTATTCAAAGCCTATGATATGGTTTTACAAATTCCTGTTGCATTGAAGGTTCCGCAGCACATAGGAAAAGAGCATATCGAAAGATTCCTTCAGGACGCAAGGTCTGCCGTCCGTATCCATCATCCTCATATCGTAAGGATATACAATGTCTCTTCCACGCCTTATCCTCATTACAGCATGGAATATATCTATGGAAAGAATCTTCTGCAAATCCTTACATCGGAAAAAATACATATTCCGATGGCATGTGACATCGTCTATAAAATTGCGCTGGCATTGCAAGAGGTACACAAACAAGGCGTTATACATCGGGATATTAAACCTTCCAATATCATGATAGATAGCCAGGGAGAACCTAAATTGATGGATTTTGGTATGGCCAAGATCAAGGAGAGCCATTTTACAACCACGGGACAAATTCTGGGAACACCACAGTATATGCCTCCTGAGCAGATTTCTTCGGCTTTTTATTCTACTTCTTCTGCCATAGACGCAAGAAGCGATATCTATTCTTTAGGTACTACTCTCTATACTCTTTTAACCAAAAAACCTCCTTTTGAGGGAGACAACCTTTATGCTATTCTTAGAGCAGTATTGGAAGACAAGATCATTGAACCCAAAAAATGGAATCCTCATGTTCCTGCGGAATTGAACGCCATATGTTTGAAAAGTATGGAAAAAAGGCAAGAAAAAAGATACTCCTGCGCTCTGGAAATGGCGCAAGATATCGATAACTACTTGCATGGTCGTCCTATCAGCGCAAGGTCTCTCAATTTTTGGGAAAAATCGTACCAGTTTGTTCTCCTGAACAAAAAGATCTTTCTTTTTGGCATGGTTCTTTCTTTTTCTTTGATTTTGGGTGCTATAGTTTCTTTCGTGCAGTGGCAAAGAGCAGAAAAGAATCTGATAGAGGCAAGGCATTTCCAGGGAAGAACTTTTCTCGAAAAAGCGCAGGGACTATACAATTCCAAGAATATTTTTTGGGCTAAAATCCTTGCCGAAGAGAGCTTAGGAATGGGGAAACAGCATGCCTTCCCCCTATTGAAAAAAGATACAGCAGAATGGAATCATGCATATAGAATGCTTGCGGATGGGCTGGATTTTCGTTTTTTATATCAGATTCCTATGAAAGGTGTGATGTACTCTGTGGATTTCAGCCTAGATGGACGTTTCCTTCTTTTGGCAGGATGGGATAAAAAGATGTATTTATGGGATCTGGCAAAATCCAAAGCCATACAAGAAGATCAGATGTCCTCCGAAATCTATGGTATTTCCAGGCATCCTCAGAAAGAAATCTTTGCCTGTGTAGATGCATCAGGGCATATTGCCCTGTGGAATTTTTCTTCCTGGCAGATGCTACAAAAATGGCAACGAGAAGGTATTCATAGCGTTTGCTTTAGCCCCCAAGGAAAACTGGCCTATGCCGACATTTATGGACAGATTTTCCTGAGAGACATAGATACACTTTCGGAAACGATATATAAACAGGGAAAAGGCAATATCAATGCCTTTTGCTTTACGCCAGACGGGAAATCCCTTCTTATCGCAAAAGAAAAGGGTTTGCTCGAGATAAGAGATGTAGCATCAGGAAATCTGATAAAAAGTCACCAGGAAGAGAGTGGAAAAGACATTTATGCATTGTCCATCCATCGTAATGGAAAAATTTTAGCTACAGGAAGAGAGGATGGTGTTTTAGAACTATGGAATCTGGAGACCCAAAAACGAATTTATTCTACGAAGTATTGCCAGGGCGCAATATACACTCTCGCTTTCTCCCCCAATGGAACTATGCTTGCCGCAGGAAATAGCGAGGAATCCATCACGATCTGGCAATTCCAAGATACAGCATTGTCTTTGTCCCTGCTCTCTGCCTTTTTTGGGACTCACCATGGGAATATTCACAGTCTTAGCTTCAGCCCTGATGGTAGAGTCTTGGTGTCTGCAGGAGCAGATGGTTTTATTCGGCTTTGGGCAACGTCCATACAAGAACAAACGGTTTTGTTGTCACCCGATTTTAAACAAGAGGCAAGCAAAGGTATTTTGCTTTCACTCGCTCTGCATCCTGATGGAAAGACTCTGGTTTCCGGAGGCAGTAGAGAAGGTAGAGCAGAACTGAATCTCTGGGATATTACCCTTGGTGTATGGCAAGGTGCTTTGCCTGCCATGGGCAAAAGTATCTATAATGTAAAGTTCAGTCCCGATGGAAAGATGCTGGCAAGCGGCGGCCATAGACTAGAACTATGGGATTTTGAAAAGAAAGAAAAAATTTTTATTCCTTGCATCGAAAAAGCGAGAGAGATCAAGACGCTCGATTTTACGTGGGATAGTAAGATGCTCATCTTTAGCAGCTTCGAGAATCCTGTTTTTTTTCTGGACATTTCGGAAAAAAAATTGTATCCCTTTACCGAAAGCATTCCTTCTGTCCAGATCATAAGGTTATGCCCAAAAGGAAATTTTCTGGCTCTAACAGGACAGGAGAAGGATATCTATCTTAAAAATATCCGCTTACCCGATCAAAATATGCTAAAGCTTTCGGATCATTCGGCAAGGATAAGCTGTATGAACTTTAGTCCTGATGGCAAGCTTCTGGCATCAGGAAGCTATGATCTCACAATCCGTTTGTGGGATTTAGAAGCAAAACGATGCATCGCTGTTTTGGATGGGCATAAACAGGTGATACGGGATATTGCTTTTACTCAGGATGGAAAAATTTTGGCTTCAGGAGGAAGCGGAGAGATCCAAATATGGAATCTCATGTCTTTTAAGGAGATCCTTTCCTTTTCTTTGACAAGTCGTATCCAGAGTATGCTTTTCTGTAACCACGACAAAACGCTTGTAAGCGCATCCAGCGATATGAAAATCCGTCTCAGAGATATAGAGGAAAGCTTTCCCAGATATACAGAAAACCTGGATTATAAGTGTGATAGTTTTCTTTTCGACAATGATAAGAAAAGAGATAGCATTTTTTATACAAACTCTCTTTCCTGCAAAGCACCCATAGGAAGCCATTTAGGGCTGCTACAGAAAGTATCGGATCAGGAAAATTTGATAAAATCTTTATGCTGGCAATATTGGATCACAGGAAATGAAAAAGCAGCCAGACATCTTGTGGAAAAATGGCCTCAGGTCTGCGACCCTATTCTTGTAAAAAAAATCCAGTCAACATTTTCGGAGAAATAGAAGTGCGTTTTTTCTTGATAGGGCTTTTCTTCTTTTCTTTTATAATAGCCAGTGCCGATGGGATAGAAAAGCAAGAGCTAGAAAAATGTAAGATCTTTTTTGCTACGATGGCAAGGCTCTCTCGGGAAAACCTTCCTCAATACAAAAATGCTGTCAGCCCTTCTTTTCGTGCTTGTGTTTTAAAAAATGAAAAGATTCTAGCTTTAATAGATAAAAAAGATCGTTATGTCAACGAAAAAGAGACTCTAAAAAGAATTTTGGGGGAATTCTATAGTGGAATCTATCTGGATTCTTTCGAAGAAAATCTCGATTATTCCAGCACGCTCAAAGATAGAAATAGAATTTTCTGGGGAAATTTTATTGCCCTATTGCCCTGGATAAATAAAAGCGTAGAAGCGTTGAGTCCCTTGTTGACATCTTCCCAAAAGGAAGAAATTCTAAAGAATGTGACGAATTCTTCTTTGAATTTCTATGCTTTTGTTTCCCAACAAAAAATCGCGACAAAAGGCATCTATGCCAATGGACATATTGCCAGATACACTCACAATAACGCAAAGGATGCTCTTGCCCAGTTGAATACATACTTTCCTGATTCAAACGATGGCTTTATTCTGGCATTGAAGAATAGCTTAGGATTGATTCTTTCTCTCGAAGTCGAAGGCTATGATCCCTGGCTTTCCCCCTGGTGGCAACTCAGATTCCAGATCATTTGTCAGGTTTGGGAATATTGATTTAGAAATAGATACTATGCAAAAATAGGCTTGGTGCGTCTAATATCGTTTTTTTTATTGGAGTGCGAGGTAAGGCTAAAATGGATTCACAAAATATCAAGTATGTATCAAAATGGAATCTTGGAAAAACAATGAAAGACAGGAGTAAAAATATGTTTCGCTCTATTGTAAATTTTTTCATTTTTATTTTTTTAGGAATGTCTTCTTTGATATCATGCAATAGCTTAGAAACCAGATGGTATAAAGGTAATATTCATACTCATTCTTTGTGGAGTGATGGTGATGATTTTCTGGAGATGGCAGCAATCTGGTATAAATCTCATGGATATCATTTTGTCTCTTTTACGGAACACAATACTGTGCCAGAAGGTGAAAGATGGGTTTATTTCCCTAGCCACTATAACAGAGCAGATTATACCGAAAAATTCGGAAATTGGCTGCAAGAGTATGTTTCAGAAAAAGATAATTTAGTGCGTCTACATACCTTGCAAGAGGTAAAAGAACGTTTGGAAAAAAAAGACGAATTTCTTTTGATAGAAGGCATGGAATTGACTGCTCCTAATAATGTGCATTTTAATCTGATCCCTCCACCAAGGCATATCGATATCGAAGGGGGATCAACTGTAGATGATACGTTTACTTCTTGCCTGAAGCAGATAGACAAGGCAGAGTTCGATAAAAATGCCATTGTTACGATCAACCATCCCAACTGGGAATGGACGCTTCGCGCAAAACATCTTGTCGAAGCAAAGAACATAAAGTTTCTGGAAGTTTGCAACAATTGCGTGGAGAGCAACAACCAAGGCGACAGCAAGCACAATAGTCTGGAAGAAATGTGGGATATAGCCAACACGATTCGCCTTCTCAAAAACATCGAACCTCTCTATGCTGTAGCTTCTGACGATGCACACAACTACTCGTCTCAAGATGTTTTGAATGCACTGCCAGGCAGAGGATGGATTATGGTGCTTGCCAGAGAGCTTTCTTCTGAGGCTATTCGAGAAGCCATGCTCAGAGGAGATTTTTACGCATCTACAGGCGTATCTTTAGAAAAGTTGTCTTTTGATGGAAAACAACTTTATATAAAGGTAACTCCTCAGCCAGGAGTAAGTTATAAAATCACTTTTGTCGGAAGTCTCAAAGAAACCAAGCCAGATCAATTCGTCTTGGCTTCTGGGCCAAAATGTGCTTATCCTGAATCAGCATGCAAGATTTTATCCCAAATAGACGATACCCAGGCAACATATTCTCTTACAGGAAAAGAGCTTTATGTTCGTGCCGTTGTCACCAGCAATCGTATCTGCTGGCAATACAAAGAAACAATCTGCTGGCAGCAGGCATGGACCCAGCCTGTTGGATGGACAAGAAGAATGGAAAAATGAATTCATCTTTTTAAAATTTTTTTAAAAAATAGGGACTCAATCAAGAATAAATCGAAACAAAAAGATTTTTCGCCATGAAGACACAAAGACCACGAAGAAAAAATTTTAAACTCTTCGTGTCCTTCGTATCTTCGTGGTGAAAAATCTTTACACTTGACATAAAATACAAATGTGCATTTTTAGTATATACTCTATCAATAAGTTAAATCAGTTTTCATATTAGTGTATAGAAAGTCAGTACAAAGGCTATATTTTGAATTTTTTCTTCGTGGTCTTCGTGGGCTTCGTGGTCAATGATAAATCGAAAAACTGTCGTAAGTAATTGCTAATCAAAAACAGTAATTTAACATTGTCAAATTAGTAGCGATTAGAAAAAACTTTTTAGAACTGTGGAATCTGGACACCCAAAAATGAATTTATTCTATGAACTATAATAACTATTGCTAGTATGAAATATACACTTTTGCTTTCTCCCCAAGCGGATAGTATGTAACTATTTATTCCTTTTCTCGTTCCAGGCACTGAATTCAAAAAGCAAGTTTTTTTTGAGAGAATCAAAAGGAATATTCTCTGACCATTTTAAACCTGCCATCTCTTTGAGGGGAGAGGATGGGATTGTGGTTATAGCAGTGAACAAGGGTGAGTCTTTGATTTTATCAAAAGCAGGGTCTCTTTGGGTATATTCTATATGATTCCATCCTAACTGCTTTGCCATCCAAAGATGAAACAAAGAGTTCGCTTCTAAAGAAGAATCTTTCTTGCTTTCCGCAGCATACAAAATAGCAAGAGCATAATGCGCTTCCATAAAGCCTGGATCTTTTTGCCATGCTTTGTTTAAAGCAGAAATGCACGATGCTGGATCGTCTTTAATAAAATAATACATTAGGGCTTGGCGATAGTAAAGTTCAGCAGAATCAAAATTTTGGATTGTATCCAGAATTTTTAGAGATTTCATTTCAATGATGGCAGATGCCATCTTGAGAACAAAGAGAAAGGAAAGTGGTGTCTTTAGCTTCTCTCTGGAAAGTTGGTTGAATTTTTTTTCTAGCCCTGGGTTCTCGTCAATCCAGTTAAAAAACATACGCATACCAGCAAAAACATCTGTTCCATATCTTTCTAGTTTTAATTTTTCTATCAAATCTATTTTTTCTAAACTTTTCAATAAAAATAGATTTTGTTTTAGCTCAGGGGGTGCTAAGAACAGGTCAGGATAATGCGAAAGCATGGAGTTGAAGTTTTGGTTATCCTGCAATGGCCTAAAAATAGGCATAATGCTATCCAGCAGCTCTTTTTTAAAGTTTTGGTGCAGATACTCTCCTATGATTTTCATAGTTTCCGCGGCTTTGTCGTCTTTTTTTTCGCAGATAAAGAAAAGTGCTTGCATAAAGTACGATAATGGCATAAGAGCGTATTGTTCTTTGCTTCTTTTTTTATCAAGAACATCCTGGATGCCTTTACGCTCGATCTCCACTCCAAGGGAAATGCTTTGGCTTGCCTTTTCTGGATTTTTCAATGTCATATATGAAATGGCTTTAGAAAGATAGCACATAGAAAGCTGCTCATAATAATGGTTGGAAATCCCCTGTTCTATTTTTAATCCATCTTCTATGAGTCTGTCAAGATAAGGTAGTGCTTCTTCAAATCTTTTTAGGAGCAGAAAAGCACGAGTCATTCTTTGTACGCATTTTTCTTGCCTTGCATCTCGAACAGGTATAAGCAACAGGTATTGCTTAAAGTCTTGTATCGCCCCTTTAAAATCTCCTAGTTCGTTGCGAATTATGCCTCTTAATTTATATCCCAAAGGAGATTTGGGCATCATGCTCATATACTTAGCCAGATCCTCCCAGGCTTTCTCATAATTTTTTTTCAAAAATTGAAAATTCACCAACTCAGAAAATCCCTGTTTGTTGTATTCACTCATAAAATGGCTTTGAAGAGAAGCTCGTAAAAAATATGTATCTGCAAAATAGGGCGCGATTTTTTCTGCACTGTTGCAATGTTCAATAGCCTTTGCAATTCCTCCTGGCTTGATATCCTCTATGCAGGCATAAGCTTCCAGAAGAATAGCATAGACATCGTCTTTCTGGGAAGGGTTCTTTTGCAGATAGTCGAACAATTCTTTTTTTCTTTCTACCTGATCTTCTCCTGAATCTGAAATTTCGCCCATAATGATAGCATATTCCATCAGAATGCGATAATAATGGGCTGCACTTAAAGCAGGCTCCAGCTTGATGCTTTGGTTGTAATCCTTGAAGGCTTCTTTGTACATAAATCTACGCTGACAAGTTCTTCCTCTTTGAAAATAGGCATCAGCAAAAGAAGGATCAATTTCCACAGCCCTGGAAAAAAGTCTGTAGCAATTTTCCAAATCCTCGATTCTAAGTGTGGGGCTACTCGAAATCAACATTGCCTTATCATAAAAATTGCGTGCTTCACGGTGCTTTTTATTCTTGATCTCCAGGACACTCTTTTCCATGTTCAGAAACTTAGGATAAACTTGAGGATGCCTTGGATAGCAGCCTAGGATTTTTTCATAGCATTTTTTTGCTTCTTCAATTTCCTCAAGCGATTCACAAGCCAATCCCTTTTCAGATAGAAGATCCCCTTGTTTTTCGGTTTGTTCCAAAAAAAGTCTGATCTCTTCTAGTTCTTTTTGTGCTTCTGTATATTGTGCTGTATCCTTTTTTATTTCTAGCCAGGCTTCTCTTGCGAGATCATAGCGTTGGTTTTTTTTATGATTTTTTGCTTTTTCCAATATTTTTTTATTTTGCAGATACACTTCCTTTTCCCATGTTTGTGAGAAATTTACCCTAAGCCATAGAAAAGCCACTATGAAGCCCAGAGTCGCCAGCAATCCTGCTGCTGCCATTTTGCGATTTCGATAGATCCACTTGGAGGCTTTTTGGTACATGCTTGCTGGCCTTGCCTTGATGGGCTTATATTCCACAAAAAGCTTGATGTCTTCCCAAAAGTGCTTTGCCTTTTGGTATCGCAAAAGAGGCGGCTTTTCCAGGCATTTCATGCAAATGGTTTGCAAATCTTGTGGTATATTGGGATTGTATTGGCGAGGCAATTTAGGTTCTTTGGAAATGATTTCCTGCATCAGCTTTGTGTAGTTGTTCGTTCTAAAGGGGGGGAATCCTGTCAGGCATTCGTACATCGTTGCGCCTATAGAATACACATCGCTTCTGGCATCCACTTCTTTCCCTTGCGCTTGCTCTGGCGGCATATAGGCTGGCGTTCCCAGGACAGCACCAGATCGGGAAATCTTTTGGTCTTCTTTTGCAATTTTAGCAAGGCCAAAATCCATTACCTTGGGCTGTTCGTCTTTGGTAATCATGATATTGGCAGGTTTTATATCCCTATGGATAACTCCATTGTCATGGGCATACTGGATGGCTTCTGCAATTTTCATGAATATGATGCTCAGCTTATCGCTTTTAGGTAAAGATTCTTTGCAATATTTATCTAGCCCCTGCCCTTCAATAAAATCCATTGTAAAGAAAGGCCACCCATCCTGGACACCAATGTCATAAACAGAAACAATATTGGGATGGTGTAGTTTGGCTGTGGTTTGCGCTTCTCTAAGAAAGCGATCCATCTGCTTTTGGTTTACCTTATCGCCCCGAATCACCTTTAGCGCGATGACCCTCTTGAGCTCTGGATCAAATGCTTTATATACATGGCCCATACCACCTTCGCCCAGGTCTGCCAAGATTTTATAGCGGCCAAACCTTTTATCTCCTTCTTCTCCTGGCTCTGCATTTTTTTCAAGCAATTTTTTTTCTTCTTGTTGTTCCAAAGTCTTGATCTGATCTATCTTCTTTTCATCATACTTCTCTTGCACAATTGTGCCTTTTTCATCCAGGCTTCCTTTTTGTGTAGAGTACCCAGAATGGGTATCCTGGACAATCGTGCCTTTTTCATCCAGGCTTCCTTTTAGATCTATAGAAGAAGATTGAGACACGGTTCTTTGAGAATCAACGGAAATCTTTGCATGAGAAGACCTCTTCTCTAATGACATCAAAAAATCCCTGGCATTAGGAAATTCAGGAGAAAGAGCAAGGCATTTTTCCAGATTTTTCCTGGCTTCTTGCTCTTGGGAAAGCATAGAAAGCGAAACGGCCTTCAGATAATAGTATTGAGCCTGTCCTGGCTGTTTTGCCAGTTCTTGATTGCAAATTTCTAAAAGCGATTTCCAATCTTTCTGCTGGTATAATCTTTGCAAATTTTGCTGAAGTGACAAAAAATTTCCTTTCAAAAGATTCCCTTTTTTTATACTATGCTAGTTTGGCAATGTTAGATTAAAAAAATAAGTACAATAGAACTTTTTGCAAGAAATAAACTCTTTATGAACCAACAACAATATATTTTATCTGTGATTTTAATCTTTTTGGGTGGATGTCTGGCGGTTTTGAATGGGTGGAGTTTTTTTAGAGAATTTGTATTGAAAAAACGGACTTCTTCTCCTGTTCCCTTCCTTGGCGGCATATTTCTTTTCTGGGGGTTATGGATTATGCCCAAGCCAGAAGTCTCTTCTTGGGCGTGGGCTGGCTTATTTCTGGATTTGGGTTGTTTGCCCTATTTAATGTTCGGGCTAAGCCTGCTTGCTTTGGAAGCCAGACGCTATTCCCTAAAAAATTGCTTGCTTTGCTTATCCTATACAACCCAGGAAGCAAAAGGCAGTATACACGTTTATCCAAAAAAGGAATGCATCCTAAAATACGCCTTGAAAAACAATATGGCCTGCGGTTCTTTGATTATGCAGGTTCTAAGATATGAACCAGAAAAAGTCTTAGAAATCAAGGCAGAAGAAAAAAGCTTACTCTTAGCTATGCAAGAAAAAGATTGGGTTGTTTTAGAAGAATCAGGCTGGAATTCCCCTAAAATTTCTTTTCGGAATGCACAGCTTTCTTTGGATCACCATTGACAATGTCTGTTTTAGCACAATCAGTGTAGTCATTACAGAAGAAAGTTATTTTTCCAAAATCAAACACAACCAAGCATTATCAATCAAGCTTTGTGGAGTGTCCACGAAAAACACGAAAGGCACGAAAACGATTTAAAGAAATTTTCAACCATTCCTTTTCGTGCCTTTCGTGTTTTTCGTGGACACTTCTTTACACTTTTACAAAGAGAGTAGCCAGAGGATAATTACGATTTGGATCAAGAATATAAGCCAGAAAACAATTCTAAATGAACCTTTTATTGTTTTATGGTGGAAAAGCTTTTGCGCCAGGAATGCAAAAGGCGTTCCCCCCAGGAAAGTGAGAGCATGTAAGATTGCTTCTGGAACTCGTCTCCATTCGGATAGTGCGGCTTTTTTGTCATAGCCATACAAGAAGAAAGTAGTCAGGTTGATGGCAATCAAATAAGACCACGGATATGGGCATTGTAAATAGAAATAGAGAAGAGAAAAAAGAAAAACAAGCAAAAAGAAAGAAATTGTTCCAAAAAGAGAATAGGGGCTTGTATTTTTTTTTGCCATAAATGCCGTCAGTCCTTTCTGTAATAGCTTTTGGGCTTCCCCTTTTCTGCAGCAAAGGGCATAATGAAAGCCAGTGCGATGTAGCACCTAAAAACTATTTCCTAAAAAACATATCATCATCGTCATCTTCTAAAATATCATCCACTTCATTGCCAACCATGATGGTTGGTTCAATCATCTTTCCTGTCTTGAGTCCATCGATTTCTTCTTTTCTGATCCATTTTTTCCCCTGGTAATCAATACACCGCAGGCCATGCTGGTGAATAAAGCCGTCAATTTCGCTCTTTTCCAGTTGCAGCTCGGTAAGAACTTGCTGTAGAGTATAGTAGTTCTGCGGATTAAAGGACGCAGCAGGGGCAACAGGAATAGCAGCCATTTCTGGTTTACGAAGCGTATTTTCTTGCTTCATCGCGATTTTAGGAATTTCTATTTTGGGCTTAATGGCAGTCTCTTCTCTTTTTATAAGGGGAGGGACTGTTGGCTTTGCTATATTCGCAACCAATGGCTGAGAAGGAGGAACAACCATTTTTTTATTGGGCAGTTTGGGTGCGTTGAGCAAAGCGGGGGCATCCTCTTCTTCCTCTTCTTCCTCTTCAGGTGTTAGAGGCAGTACCATGGTTACATCAACTTCGGAATTCTTTTTTAGATCCTGCAATTCTTTTTTTCTCAGTCTGTTGCCTGGCAATAGAGTGAGGTAGTTTCCATCAATGAATCTTTGTATATCGCTTTTCCCAACAGAAAGGATTTTAATCGCTTCCTGGATTGTGCAGGTTTCTTCCTCTTTTGGCTCTTTTGGTGTTAACGCAGGAGCTTTCCCAGAAGGAGTTGCTATAGGAGGGTTTAAGGACGAAACTCTTGCTTCTGGCTTTATGGGAGAAGGCTGAGCTATTGGCTGTGGCTTCTTTTTTTCTTCTATTTTTGGGGTTTGAGGAACAGCAGGTTTTTCCTCTATTTCAAAAAGTTCTATTTCTTCAAACTGGCTTTCTTTGGATACAATCGCATCAATCTCTGCTTTGTCGAAAAGATAGCTTTTTCCTATTTTTTTATATTTCACTTCCCCGCTGGCAACCATCATCAAGAGCTTTTTTTGATCTACCTTTAGCAATTGTAATGTTTCTTGCAATGTATAGTTTGCAGAAGAACCTGGATTTTCTTGTGCTAAAGCTGGCTTGCTGGCAGGTGGCAATGTCCCTGTCTTGGGAATAGAGTCCGAGGATACTGGCTTGCTGGCAGGTGGCAATGTCCCTGTCTTGGGAATAGAGTCCGAGGATACTGGCTTGCTGGCAGGTGGCAATGTCCCTGTCTTTATCTCAGAAGGAGAATAGGATAGAATAGACGGTACTTTTTTTACAGTCTTTTCCTCTGGGAAATTTTGGGAGGGAGAAGCGTCTTGTTTGTGTGCGTATTTTTGGGTTAGCTTTTGCAGATCGCTTTTTCTCATGCTAGGCTTACCCAAATAATGGTATAAGCGGATTTTTTCTTCTTGCAACCATTTTTCCACTTGCTGCTGGGATGCTTTCAAAGATACTGCTGCGTCTGCTACGCTATAGAAAGATTTTTCTGATTCTTGTGCCTCTTTGTGCATGGATACAGCATCTATGGTCTGGGGAATGATAGGCTCTTGGTAAGAATAGCTGGCAAAAGTATCAGGGAAAAGCATAGTCTCTTCTTTGTCGCTTATTATTTCTTCATCATCTTCATCAGGCAAAATAACAGTCGGCTCGATTTTTTTTGCTTTGGCATCTATTTCTTCTTTGATGAGCAGAAAAAGGCCATTTTTATCTTTTTTAGCATGAATTTCATTTCTTGATATCATTCTTTTGAGTTCGCTAGAATCTATTTGCAATTCATAGAGAGCTTCATCAAAGGTATAGTATTCTTCTACTGGAGCGGAATAGTCTTCTTCCATATTAGCTGAAATGATAATGGGTTGCAGATCATCCTCTTCTGTTTCTATTTTTTGATCTACAGATTCTACAACCATAGTAGCATCTACCATTCTTTTGCTACGCATGAAGTCGATTTCTGATTTGCTGAACTTTCGTTTTCCCTCTTGTTCATAAAGACTCAAATCTCCATCTGCAATCATCTGCTTTAATTCTGACGCTTCTATTTGAAGATAAGTAAGAACTTCATCCTGGGAATAGTATCTCTCTTTGGGCAAATGGGAAGGGCTGCTTTTTGCTATTTTAGGCAGTGTAGGTAAAAAGTCGCTCACAGAAGAAATCATATCAGGTATCTGGATTTCTGAGATTATGGGAATCGACGCGATTTCAGGAATTTTAGATATGGAGGGGCTTCCTTGCTTTTCCACGACAATGGTATCATGAACTTGCTTTAAATGCTTATAGGATTCAATGTCTTTTTTATCAAAGCTCATGGTATCATAATCTTTATATACCTTTATATCCCCTTCTGAAATCAATCTTTGCAACTCTGCGTCTTCAATCTGGAGTTCACGCAGAACTTGCATCCAGGTATATCTTTGCTTTAGCATCTCTTCTTTTTGGATACTTTCGACATCTGTTTTTGAAAATTTTATAACGCCTAGATGACGTACTGGTTTCAGCTTACCAGAATCGATAAGGTCATTCACTTTGCTGGAAGGTATTCCTAATGCCTTAGTTACTTCGCCGAAAGTATAATACTCTATGTTGGCCATGAAGTTTTCCTTATAGCTCGTTAAAAGAAACGATAAAAAAATATCAGGATAGCCTAAGCTTGCTACTTAACGAGCAAGCAGGATTTTTGTTTTTTCTAATATGGTTTTGTAAACTATTTCGACAATGTCATATTGGTTAACATGCGACATTGACAAACTATTGTGCAGAGCTAGATTTTTTCTTTTTATTTTTGTTATTCTCTAAACCATCAGAAACTCCATCACATAGTTTTTGATATTTTTTTTCGAAATCAGGAAATTCTTTTGGCATATTTTTTTTTATAGTTTTCATTCCTGATGGCTCAATAAAAAAAATAGACAAAGGCAAAATGTCTTGCAATTTTGTAAAAAACTTTTCTGAATCATTCAAATCTTGAAAGAGGATATGCAAAGGCTTTCCATGAAATCTATGAATTTTAATGAAGTCTTCTTCAATCTGTAGCAATTTTATCTCGTGCCAAAAAGCCTTTTTGGTAAAGCAAAAATTCTGCACTATAATTCCCTGGTCTGTAATGCTGTACTTTCCTACAGATTTAAGTAGAAAAGAGCCTACCCAAAAAAATCCCCAAATAGCAGTACCTACCATACAAATTTGATAAAAAAGGGAAATTTCCTGCCATGAAGAGTAGCTTCGCAAGGGGATCAGGATAAAAACCCAAACAGGTATCATGAGCCATAAAGCGATAGAAAAGATTTTAGTTATGATATAATTAGATGTTTTGACATGGAATGTCTGAGCATTTTTTTCTAAGCCTGGAAAGCCCTTTTCTTTTTTTTCTGCTGCGTTTTGTATCCAGCTATCTATCTGGGTTTTCCTTATTCTCTGTTTTTCGAGACAAGCTTGAAGTTTAGTGCTGATATTTCCTTTCCATAAAGAATAACCCATTGCCAGGAGAACGCAGCTCAACATGAAGCCTATAAGATAAATGCAAGTGCTTAAAAAAATGTGAAGATAAGGATGTGGGAAAAGGAAAAAATTGGATGCTGCACTTACGATGCCTGTATATAAAAGCCAAAAACCATGAAAAAGGAACAACAAAGAGTATTTATGTTTTTTTTCTGATTTTTCAGCAAGGAGAGAGAGATTTTTTCCAAAAATTTTTGCTATTGTCTGCCAGAGACAAACCAAAGATAATCCATATCCTATCAAAGAAATATTAGGTATTACAAAAGGAACAAGGGCAAAATACAAGGACAATACAGTTAAAAAAAAATGCGCCATGTTCCATAAATAAAAACATGCACCCAAGCGAACATCATAAAATAGACTATAGTTCATGATAATGACTTCTTTATAATTTTTTGATAATATTTTTATGACTAAAGAAAGTGTTAGAATAGTTTTTTGAGTAGATAGAACATCCTATATAGATTTTAGCAACTTAAATTTTGTTGTAAATAGGAATTTTAAAAGAAGGCTAAAGTTTTACTAAATCCAATTCTTGCATAAGAGAAGAAGCACTGGGACGGTTTTCTTTTTTTTTCTCTAAAGTTTTAAAAATAATTTTTTGCAAGGATAAAGGAATATTTTTTTCTATCTTAGGCAATTCAGCCTTGCGAATGTTTTCAGCAGTCTCTATAAGGCCGCTGAGTGGAAAGAGTTTTTTCCCTTCTAAAAGCTCAAAAGCAACGACACCCCATGACCAGATATCGCTTGAGCCATCGACATTGTAAGCACCTAGTGTTTGTTCTGGAGCCATATACGAAAGCGTTCCTAAAACCGAATGTATATTGGTTGTGATTACATCCTTTGGCGCGATTTTTTTTTCTTCTTCTGCCAAATCTTCATAATAATCTTTAAATCCAATAGAATAATTTTCCGTTCCTTCCTTGGACTCAAAGGACTTTGCCATGGAAAAGTTTCCAATCCTCACGCCGCCGCTAAAGCCAATATGAATGCTGGAAGGTGTTAGATTTCTATGAACAACATTGTTTTTGTGAAGCACAGAAAGAGAATGAGCCAGCTTTCTTAGCAACGCAAGTTTTGCAGCAAGAGAGAGTTCTTTTTGCTCTTGCTTTTGTAAATCTATAAGGTAAGAAAGCTTTAGACCAGGTATGTATTCTATAGGAACATAGGCTATATTGTGTTCAGCAGATTCTGTGTATTTTGCTACTCGAAATAGAGCAGGCGAGTGAATCTTGCTTGCAAGGTTGAAGCCACGTTCTATTCTTTTGAGCATATTTTCCCATCCTTTTTTTTCACGTTTCAGGGGGAAACGGTGAAGATAGAGAATCGGGCTTCCTGGTATAAATTCTTCTGTACCCTTGATGCCAAGCCAAAAATCGCCGAATGTTTCTTTGCATATAAAGCCAATTTTTCTTCCTGCCATGCTATGTATAAAAATTTTCCAAAGGCATTCAGCACAATATACTTTGTTATCGAAAAAAATAGCTTCTTTGTTTATGATTTGTTCTTTTGTCCATTCCTGTGTGCAGGACATGGCATTGCAGCGATGTATTTTCTCGATATGTAAGGCTTTTAGTATGTAGTCTGCCAGTTGCTCTTCTCCTGGAAGAACAATGCGAGACAAGATTTGCGTTGCTACTCTTCCCTTGGTAACAGAAGCATTCCCTAGCGTAGGCAAAACAGGGCGGGTGTTAAGGTTTTGTTTTTCCAATACAGAAATTGCTTTTAGAAGCTCTTCTACACTCGCAAAACGATTTTCTCTTTTTGGCTCCATCATCTTTGTGATTAGCTTACCAAAAGTCAAAGGAATGTCTTTGCATACATCAAAGATGGAAATACCTGATAGATGCGTATGCTTATAAATCACTTCTATGGGATTTTTGCCCTCAAAGGGACACCTTTGTGTTAGCAAGTAAAATGCTGTTGCTCCTAGAGAATATATATCTGTCTGTGGATTGATATTTTGTTCTCCCCTGGCTTGCTCTGGAGACATATATCCTAAAGTCCCAATAAAATCGCCAGGCAGAGAAAGAGCTTCCAGATTGAGTGGTTTGGCAAGCCCAAAGTCTGTCACCAAAACGCTTTTGTCTTTTCTCATAAGGAGGTTTGCTGGCTTGATATCTCTATGGATGATGCCTTTTTGGTGGGCAATCATGAGAACTTTAGATACTTCCTGAATTACATGGAGGCAATCTGGAACAGAAAAGACACCTTGCTGCCTGACAATTCGGTCTAAATTTTCTCCTTCAATGTATTGCATGATGATGTAATAAACATTGTTTTCTTCGCCTGCATCGTAAATCTGAACAGCATTCGGATGGTTCAGTTGCGCAGCAAGCAGTCCTTCTCTCTGGAATCTTTTTATGATGTTCAGGCTGTCTGCTCCCACAAATTTGTTGAGCAAAAGAAGCTTTATGGCTATTTCTCTATCCAAATGGATCTGATGAGCCAGGTAAACAGCACCCATACCTCCCTTGCCTATAAGCCTTTCCAGACGACATCCACCTATTATTTTACCAACCCAAGGATCGTTCATCTCTTTTCTCCAGGTTTCTCAAACAACTTTTTCTGTATGAGTAGCTTGAACATAAATATCTTCTAAAGTAATTCTGGAATATCCAAAATATAAAACAAGCAAATTGTATTTTTGGCAAATTTCTTGTATTTCCTGAGACGGATCTAAAGGATTCTGAAAAAAAATTTGCAGCGTATTTTCATGAAGGAAATCTATATGATGAATGCCTTCAATCTGGTTTATTTCTTCTAAAATCACGCCAGGAAAATTCGCTAAAGATAATACTATTTTATTGGCTTGCAACAAAGAATGCAAATTTTTTTGCAAAACTATTTTGCCTTTATGCAATATAATGACCTGGTCGCAAATTTGTTCGACTTCTGACAAAATATGAGTCGAAAGCAAAATGTATTTTTTCTTTCCCAGGCGTTTTAACAGATTTCTTGTTTCTATAATCTGCAAAGGATCTAGTGCTGACGTAGGTTCGTCTACAATCAAAATGGGAGGATCGCCAACAAGTGCCTGGGCTAAACCTAAACGCTGGCAGTATCCTTTTGATAGATTTCCGATTTTTTTGGAAAAAACATCTTTCAGATTGCATTCTTCTGCAATATTCATGATTTGCCTGCTAAGACAATTGCGCTTGACCCCTTTCAATGTTCCAACATATTCCAGATATTCCTGAACTTTCATTTCTCGATAAAAAAGCATTGTTTCTGGTGCATAGCCTATTTGATTTCTGGCTTCTCGAGACTGGGAAAGAATATCGTAGCCCATGATACTAGCACTTCCAGAAGAAGGTGCAAGACAGCCGCTTAAAATTTTCATAGCAGTGCTTTTGCCTGCCCCATTAGCACCTAAAAGCCCCGCTATGCCTGGATGAAATATTTCGCAAGAAAATTCCTCTAAAGCAATGCAATCTTTATAAACTTTTCTCAGGCAGTCTGCTTTTATCATACAGAAAGAGAATTTCCTTGTATTTTGGAAAGAGAAATATAGCTTTTTGATGTCTTTTCTAAGCTTGCAATATAAGGGAATACAACCTGTGCTTTTATCCATTCCTCTTTCGATGCAGCAATGCTTTTGATCTTGGATTCTTCTGGAGATAAATCATCAACGAGGAAAATTTTGCTTTCTAAAGCCTGGGAAATAGGATACAGTCCTTTGGGCAGACAAGCGAGCTTTGGAAAATTCTCTTTGGATAAGGTTTCCACACATTTGCTTGTTTTTGTATTCCATATCTTAATTTCATCTTGGCTTATAGATACTAAATTCGTATTCTGAGCGCAGAATAAAATCTGGTATGGTATAGAACTATGGCCTTCCCATGTTTGTATGATTTTACCAGAAGCCAGATCCCATAGATAGATTTTTTTCTCTTCTCCTGCTGATACTAGAAATTTTCCTTCTGGGCTAAACATAACAAGATGGCATGAATCGGAAGCGCCTTCCAGAACTTTTGTACGGCTATATTCTTGCACATTCCAGCAGGTTATAGTTTTGTCTTGAGAAGAACAGGCAACATACTTTCCATCAGGGGAAAAGGCTATATGGTTTATTCCTTCCTGATGAGCATTCAAAACTTTTATACATTGCCCTTTCTCTACGTCCCAAAATCGTATACTTTTATCCATAGAGCAGGAAGCCAGAAGATTGTCAGATATAGGAGAGAAGGCTACCCCTGTAATGCTGTCATCATGCCCTTTGAGTACTTTGCTGCATATTCCTGTTTCCAGATCCCAAAGGCGGATTGTCTTATCCTGGGATGCAGATGCCAGAAGCTTTTTATTTCTGCAAAAAGAAAAATCCAGGACTGTATCATGGTGTTCTTTCAGAGAAATGGCAGGAATATCTCCCTGCAAATCCCAAAGGCATATTGTCTTATCCTGGGATGCAGAAACAAGGAATTTGCCACAAGGGGAAAATACGGCAGAATTGATGTAGTCTTCATGCCCAAGCAATGTCCTGGTATTTTCTCCGCTTTCTGTATTCCATATTTTAATACTTTTATCGCAAGAGGCAGAAAGGATTTTGCTTCCATCTGGGCTAAAGCAAACACTGTTGACCTTATTTTCATGGCCTTGCAGTACTTTTATACAATCTGCGCTTGCCTTGAAAAGAGATCCTGCTTCTTTAAACCAGTTGCCCAGTGAGGTAGCAACAGAATCGGCAGGAACAGCATTCCAGATTCTTATGGTGTTATCATCAGAACCAGAAACAATCTGTGTATCGTCTGGGCTAAAGGCAATGCTTTCTATCCAGTTTGTATGGCCTTTCATGATTTTAAGGCATTTTCCGCTTTCCCATTCCCAAAGACGGATGCTGTTATCTCTTGAACTTGATGCAATTCTCTTGCCATCTTTTGTAAAAACAACGCAATGAACAGGGCCTTCGTGACCTTTAATCACTTTGAGGCAATCGCCTGTGCCTGTGTCCCACACTCTTATGGTTTCATCAAAAGATCCCGATGCTATTCTTCTTCCTTCTGGACTATAGCTAACGCTTCTGACCCAATTTAAATGCCCACGGAATGTCTTGACGCATTTCCCGCTTTCTATGTCCCACATACGAATGGTTTTATCTCTTGATGCTGTAACAACTTCTTGCCCATTAGGACTAAAAACAACGCTTTCTACCCATTGCGTATGGCCTTTTAAAACTTGCAGGCATGTTCCTGTTTCAATATCCCAGATTCTCGCTGTATTGTCCAGAGAAGCAGAAACGATCTTTTTGCCGTCTTTGCTGTAAGCAACATGGTTTACTCCAAGATGACCACGGAAAACTTTAGCCAAAGGAGAATCCAAAGGCGGCACAACGGGCTTTAAGCTTTTTAGCCATATAAATTCAGGATTGGCTTCTTTTTCTATTCTCCATTGTTCCATGAGTGCGTAAATTTTGGAATTTTTGGAAAGCCAGGGGAGCTTTCTTTTGTCTTGCTGAGACTGTATTTCATAATGCAAAGATGCTTTAGGTGAATCGTGCCAGTAGCAGCGATTCCATAGACTTTCAAAAAAACACTGCGGTTTTTTTAAGATAAAGCGTAGCTCCAGGTTCAATGCCTTAAAAATAAGGTGTAGAATGTTTTTATCAATAATGCACTTGGGCATATCTTCTCTTGATGTCAAAAGAGAAAATTCTTTTGTGTCGCAGGATACCAGCGGGAAATTTTCCGTGGCGACCTTTTGCCCTTTTCCAGCCCCTTCTGTCCAATCGAAGTGAATTTCCTGGGGAAAAGAGCTTCCTTTTATCAAGACCATTTCAAAGTCTTCACAGAGCTCCACCACCATATTGTTTTGAGCTTTTGTTTCTAAAAATTCCAGATTGGTCAAGAGCTTTAGCAGTTTTTCCCATTCATTTGCCTGGTATAGATGATAGGGCAGCTCCAATAAAGTTTCTCTGCACCTATACCCTTCTTTTTGATAAAAGGCTGCAAGGTCAGCATGGGCAGAAATTTTTGCCTCTTCGAGAAGCATATATTGTCCAAAGACAGAATCTTTGATTTGAGAATGCCAGAAAGAAATATAATCTCCCATGATGAGCAAATATGGTTTTAAGGATTGTAATAGCTTTGCATAAAATGCTTTCGGGAAATTTCCTGCGTCTTGTTCCAAAAAACGTTGCAGTTGCTGCTTTTTGATCCCATTTCTGGACAAAGCTATATTGCTCAGAATCGTTTGCATTATCTTCGGGCCAAACTCTCTTTCCATACGCAGAAAAGAAGAAACCAGCATTCCATGTATATTTTCAGAGAATCCAGGCACGAGATCCTTAATTTGTAAAATACGGTCTTGCCCCCCCAGAACTTTACATTCTTCTATCGCGAAATATAAATATAGCGGGTTATTGCTTTCCTTTTTAGAAAGCAAGAGCTGGATGCTTTCTTCTGAAATGACTTTTTCCGCTTGTTGTAAATAGGCTTTGATGAAAAGAGCCGATTCTTCTCTTCGCAGAGGAAGAACTTCAGATTCCTTGCATCGGAATCGCTTTTTAAAATTTTGCTCTTCTGTGCCAGAAAGAAAGCTAACGATGACTTTAACATTCTCAGGCAAAAGCTTTGGCAACCAGTAAAATTCTAAAGCATTGTGCAAGCCTTGCAGCTCATTTAGCCCGTCGAGAGCAATAACCACTTTCCTTTGTATGGCTACCTGCTCAAGAAGATCAGGAAAGACTTCCTGGAGAGTCTCGTAATCAGCAGAATACTTTTCACATACAGCACCTGATTTCATCAGAGCCAGGCAAAAAGAATCCAAGATAGAAACAACGCTATAAGAACCTGGTATCCCACCCACAAAATGCTTTAGAATTAAAGGAGGATTTTCCTGGTCTTGGATAGTTTTTGAAAATTCTTCATAGAATTTTGCCATCAAAGCAGATTTTCCCACACCATGAACACCATGCAGCATATAGTATCCAGACCCTGTTTCAAGGCAAAATTGAAGCATGCTTTCCAGGTATTCTTCTCTTCCAACAAAGATTTTGCTACGCAAGGCGATTGCCTCTTCCATAGAAAAGCTTGGTTTTTCTTGAGGCATTTGCCTGGGGGCTACTTCTGTAATCTTTTGTATTTGCTGCCAAAGGCTTTCCAGAACCTTTTGCGCAAAATTTTCTAATCTATGGAAAAAGCCTTGCCTTGATGGCGACCAGGGAGGGCATTCTTCTTCATTCCAATAGCCATAATAGTCTAAAACAGGAACACCTGATGACCTGATTTTATGCTTTAAAGCCTTGAGTTTGCGAAATCTTTCAGTATCATCGTCTTCCCAATAGTCTGACCAGTCTTCCAGGGGAACTTGCAGAGAGCCTTTGGGATGGCGGAAATAGAAAACGCTATGCTCTTTTAAAGGCGATCCGTCCCCTAGAGCGTATAGTATTTCTTCTTCTGTTATGGAAATCTCCTTTTCAGGAGGAACATAACCATAGTGTTCCCCTAAAAGCCCCAGGAATACGTGACAATGCGACATTTCCTGGAAACAGACTTCGCTGGAAATCACATC
Source organism: Candidatus Brocadiia bacterium (assembly GCA_013359215.1). Classification (GTDB taxonomy): domain Bacteria; phylum Planctomycetota; class Uabimicrobiia; order Uabimicrobiales; family JABWCH01; genus JABWCH01. The sequence goes on from JABWCH010000023.1 coordinate 25,397, forward strand.
TTTTTCCGATCTAAAACGCAGGTCGCATTCTTCCATTTGGATATTGTTTTCCTGGCATCGTTCGTGCAATTGAGGGAAAACATGGCTCATCAAAATTTCCCTCTCTGCATGCATATCGGAAAAAGTAGAAGAAACATAGATCCTTATGGTATACAAAGCGTTCATCTTGAAAACTCCTTTTTAGACATAAAACAGGCAAGCAATATTGGCTGTCTTTTTATATCACATCCAGGAAAAATTTTCAAGCTCTAAATAAGAGTTGTCAAAACAGAATATGGCTTAAGAATTTTTTTTATAGGCCATTCATAGTGACTATTGTCCATACAGTGCGCCAGAAAATTAAAAAATCCATCCAGAGATTTTGGTACTTTACATAATAAAGATCATATTCCAGACGAATTTTGGCTCCTTCCAGGTTGTTGACGTGATAAAAATTGACAACAGCCCATCCTGTTAATCCTGGTTTTACAATGTGTCTGAGATTATGGAAAGGAATTTCTTCTTCGAATTTTTTGCATTGCTCCACAGAAAGGGGGCGAATTCCTACAATGGAGACATCTCCTTTGATCAAATTCCACACCTGTGGCAGTTCGTCCAGGTGGAGCTTTCTGAGCAGACTTCCTATCCGTGTTACTCTTTTGTCTTTTTCTTCTGTCCACATAGGCCCCTGGTTGATTGCATCTGCGATCATCGTTCGAAATTTCCAAAGGCGGAAAGGTTTACCATTTTTTCCTATTCTCATTTGAGAAAAAAATAGAGGGCCAGGAGAGCTTGCTTTTATAGCAATGGCAAGCCAGGGAAGCAAAAATAGCAAAGCTACACCAATTATGATCCCAAACACTATATCTATGCTTCTTTTGATGAAAGAATAGAAACAGCTTGGATGTTCGTTTTGCAAAGGGAGTGTATTGAAGTCTATGTTTTTTAAAAAAGTAACAGGCGTTCTCCTTGTTAGTTTTTCATAAAAGCCTGACATGGAATCAATAGAAATTCCTGACTGGCGGCAGCGCAATAGAAATTGTAAGCAATCAGGAGAAAGCAAATTTTCAGAACCAACAACAAGCTTATCTATAGAATGAATAATATGTTCATAGTTCGCAGAAAATAGAATGCAAGAATCCTTTTTGGAACATTCCCAGTCTAAAAGGACGCTAACCAGTTCATATTGTAGATGGTGTAAGGAAATAAGCTTTTTGATTTCTGGCAACAAATCACTCTGCCCTACGATAAGAATGCGCTGGCGCAGCTTGTGCTGGGAGAAAATCCAAAAATGGGATAGCCGCCATGCCATGAGAGATACGCATGAAATGACTCCAAAAAACAAAACCGCTAATCTTGGCATAGAACCTATGGATGAAAAAAAATAAACAGAAAAATATATCATCCAGACCAAAAAGGCAATTAAGATGGGCTGTTTCAGACAAAGGGACATTTGCGAAAGATTCCTTGGGTTATAAGAGTCAGAAATCATAGAAAGCAAAATCCATGGTACAATCAGCCAATATAGCCCTTTGGATGCGTGGTGAAAAGGAATCTTCTGTTCATTGATAAAGATTTCTATCATCATCGCCATCTGTACAGAAAAAAATAGCAAAAGAATGTCGCCTATGCCAAGAATGATCATAATTTCTTTGAGATTGAATCTCCAGTTTATTTTTTTTCTCTGCTCTGTGGTAAGAGCAAAATTCAAACTTTGGCATAAAGAACAACAGCTCGAAAATTCTTCTTCTTTGCAGGCAGAAGGATTTTCTCCTGTATAACCTACAGTTTCTAATTTTTGCATTGATAATCCACCAAAAATAGGACTCGCTTGTGTGAAAATTCAAACATCAAGCGGGTTCTATCAAACGAAAAATAGTTATATCTGAATCTATCGCTTCGTGTAAGCCTTCTTTCAGGAATCCAAAAAAGCGGTAAATTTTTTTTTGAAATGGGGGAAGTGACTTTCTACACACTAATATGAAAACTGATTTAACTTATTGATAGAGTATATACTAAAAATGCGCATTTGTATTTTATGTGCAAGTGTAAAGATTTTTCACCACGAAGATACGAAGGACACGAAGAGTTTAAAATTTTTTCTTCGTGGTCTTTGTGTCTTCGTTTTATTCTTGATTGAGTCCCTATTTTTTTATCCGTGTTTATTTGTGTTTATCCTTGGTTCTTCTTTTAAAATGAGTTAGGAAATGCGTATTTTTTTTTAAGTGTGTAAAGAGTCAGAGGAAGTTATTTAATTCTGATTCTTTAACACAAGGTCATAGGGCTTTTGGCATTGGAAACGGTTGTGGCGCAAGGAGGCAACAGTTTTGTTTCGATGGATGTATTTAATCCAAAGGCCATCGGGCGTTTCCATTTTGATTTGGACAATATCAGGATGCCATACCAAGGCAACAAGGCCGCTGCTCTTAAGCCATTGATATGGCAAGCGGAAAATCCATCGTAAGTACATATTGATTCGCTGCATACTCCAGCGAAACTGAGCCATCCAAAAGCCATTTTTGCCTATAGCAAAATTTTCTATTTTTCCATCTTTTTCTATCATTTCTACGCGGCCCACGATGTTTTCTTTTTTTATGGCAAGAGGATCTTTGTAATGGTTGTTGTCGCCGCGCATGATAAATCCTGATGCTAGGATAGAAACCACCCGATGCACAATGTATTTCTTGCTTACTGGATCTAAGAATACCAAAACATCTCCTGCCTGGATGTCATCACAATGAGGCCGAATATACAAAAGCTGTCCAGGCTTAAGGGTAGGCATCATGCTTGGGCCACTGTATGCAAAGCATTCAGTAAGACCTTTTTTTTGAAGATTATCAGGAATCAAGTCTACTTTAGCCAGGGAATTTTTCATGGATTTGTTTCCAAAAATCAGGGGTTTTTCGAAAGTGCAATTCATAAGCTGGAACACAGCGAGCTATATCGGCGATTGTATGAAAAGCTTTCTTTACCAATTGATCAGAAAATCTTCTTGTATAAGGCGTTTGCTTTTGGAAACTATCAAACAAAGCTATTGCTGTTTGCTTTGGTGACAAAGAAACTAAATAGTCTTTTTTGTCTTGCACTAGAGTGAAGATGCCTTGCAAACCAGGCTGAATCATGGAGTACCCTACAGAAGAAAGGATAGGGCTTGGCGATGCTGCCAGGGAATAGCCATGTTTTTCATGGGAAAGGATAAAATTTAGGTCATCACCAAGAGCAAGGCATCCAGCCTCCACGCTTAAACGGGCTGTTGTAGACTTGCCAGCTCCAGAATCGCCCAAAAAAAGAAATCCTTGCCCATTGCGACTCACGGCAGCCGAGTGTACGCATAGCCCTCCTCGTTCAATATGCCAGGTATTTGCAAGAAAAATCATATATCCAAAGATTTTAAGATACGCAGCTTCCTCTTTAGGGTTTTCTATAGAAAATGCCAGGAAGCGTTTCTCCCTTGTATTTTGAATATCGCTTCCCTTGTTTTGATTCTGCGGAGGCCAGAGGAAAACAAAAGCACGGTTTGTTTTTGTAGCATTTTCTACGCGCTGCTGCAAAAATTGCCGATAGCCGATTAACAATGCAGAATAAAACGCTTTCCATTCTATGCGATCATCTGCCGCCAGACAGGATGGCAAAAAATTTTCTTCTAATATTTTAGGGCTTATAAGAAGTAAATATCTGCTTTTTTCATCCTGCTGGGGACGACGAATAGAAAATGCCTGAAACTGCTCGATAAAATTTTTCAATGAGGCTTGGGTATCGCTAGAAGCTATTACGCATACATTCCAAGTGCCTAATTGAATCGAAGTTGATAGTTCTATCATTATGCTTAGGCATTCTTTCTATGCTGCTCCATCTCCTGTTGCACAAGTTATGGCCAGAGTTCCTGTGTTGCAGTTTGTGCCTGGAGTTCCTACTCCATTGCCTGTTGAACAGGTTGTTCCATTGCTAATCCCAAAAGGGGTGCATTGGTTAGGCTGATAATTGCCGCTTGTGCATGCACCTTCAGCAAAGCTAACGGTTGTAAGATTGTGTGCTTCTGGTTTCTGGTACTTATTTTTCATGAATCAAAATCTCCTTTAAAAATTTTTACCCATGGCGTTGCCCTGGGCTAGTATATAAAACCCTTTCAGGGTAAAGAGTTGCATCGAAAAGTTAACACCAATGACCTAGACCTAACCCTAAGAGCCTATCCGAAAAATCCTTTTGGCTGCAAATTTCGATGCATCTCGGATAGCTTCGTCGAAAGTGACAAAATTGTCCTCAGAGTAGCTACGGC
>JABWCH010000329.1 GCA_013359215.1 Candidatus Brocadiia bacterium
AAAAGTTTTTAAAGGGGGTTTGGGGGAAAATTTTTACAAAAATTTTCCCCCAAATAAAAATCTCTTTGCGTAACTCCTATTATTTAATTCTGATTCCTAACCTTGCTCCCTTTGGTATTCATCCAAAAGCCTTGCACCTTCCATAAGCAAATATTCAATAGGCTGGTTAATGGATGCTACATCGGTAGAAGCTTGGTTGTCAAAAGTGAACCTCCCTTTTTCCTGATAAAGGGCGTGATAGAAAAGGTCTTCGCCTTGGTATTCAGACGATTCACAATGCAGCACAGTGCCATCTTTTAGATAGATTTTAATGACATCATCTGGTAAAATGATATTCAAGCATCCTTCTTTTTTCTCCATACTTAGCATTTGGAGAATCTGCCAGATGCTGATATAAGAAAGATTTCCACTAAAAATAGAGTCGCTTTTTTCATTTTCAGAAGGGATTTCTTCCTGCTCGATTTCCTGCGTATATTCTTCTTGCTCTTCCTGCTGTGCCACTTCTTGCTCAACACTGATACTCTGATCTTGTGGGCTTTGCCATTTCTGGACAACGCATTCTACCCTATTAGGAATAGAATTTTTTCTACAATATTGAAAAATTTCTTTTAAAGAACAAACATTCTGGGCTGGTTTCAGAAACATGGTTGTGCTTTCTAAAATCTGCAAAATGGAAATAGCCATTTGCGACTTTTGTTCTTTATTTACCTTATCTTTGATGCATCGCAAAAAAATGGAAAGCAGCCGAAATAGGAAATAAAAAAGTTTACAAGGAGGCGTGACACATTCCTTTTTTTCTTGCAGATTGATTGCAATATCGCTCCAGGATACTGGTGTAGAATTGAACAAAACAGCTACATAGATCCTGTCTTGAAGCAACTCTAAGAAAGTCAAATATGACTCTTCTCCTTGTATATGGTTTTCCATAGATTCTTTTCTTAGAATTTGCAAAGCCTTATTAAAGGCATGGGATAAATCCAAATTAGGAGAAATTTCATGAAGCTCCAATAAAATTTTTTCTAATGTATTCTGTATAAGGCTCAAGACAACTATCAAAGGCTGCTTGCAATCGCAAGCGTCTTTTAATGCAGGTATATTGTGCGGAGTAGGATTTTTTAAAGGAGGCGGCAGGTTGGGCCTTTTTATCTCCTGGACAGGAGGAATCAAAGACTGCTGCACTATTTTATTGGGCGTTTCTTCTGCTGGCTCATTCCAGGGTGCTTTTGTTTGCTCTGCTTCATAGTCTATTGTGCTGGAAGATTTTTTTTGAGAAAAATCAGATTTATTTTCTTTAAGCAATTGAAAATATTTTGCCCTAAGCTGCTGTAAACCATCAGTAGGTATCTGCAATTGTTTTTTTTTCTCTAAAGACGATTCGCTTGTTTTATTGTTATCCATAGACTTTTCCCTGCTATTTGTTTAACCACAGAAAAAGGGTCGATATCTGTTTTATCCAAAATTTACTCTCATTTTTATTTTACAAGAATGTTGTTTATATCCAAAGAAATTTTATTCCAAATAATTTTTTTATTTTTTTTGCTTCCCATCAAACATTTTTTTTCTCTTTTCGTCTTTAATATTAAGAAGATTCTTATAGCAATCTCCTACTTTCCTTCCATCAATATTCATCGACGACCTAGAACCCCGGACACGGGGTTTTTTTTATGAATATGGCTATTTTTTTAGAAGCGATTCTATGCTTTCTATGAAGGTAGTATTGTCATAGGGTTTTTGCAAAAAGGCGACATTGTTTTGGCTAAGGCATTCAGAAATCTCTTTTGTTTCCATTACTCCGCTTGTTAGGACAACTTTTAAATTTTCTTTTTTATGCAAAAGGATTTCTAAAATTTGGATTCCTGATATTTCAGGAAGGTTAATGTCTAAAACTACAACACCTATATTACAATTCTTTTCAAAGAGTTCCAAGCCTTCTTTTCCACTCATGGCAACAATAGCATTGTAGCCCTTTCTTTCCAATACTCTTTTCATAAGGCGACAAAGGTTTTCTTCGTCATCAATTACCAGAATTGTTATATTTTTTTCATTTTGGGTAATAGGCTGCATATCTTTACTTTCAAAAAAAATATCAAAGATCATTCTATTGAGATACAATGTAATGCCCAAAGAGCAGGGATGCTGCAAGGGTAGGTCAATATTGCAAAACAGGCAAAAAGCCGCTTGCTTTGCTCAGGTGGACTAAGGGTATATCTGCAAATCGTCCTAGAATACCACAAAACTTTCCATTGACTACAAAACTGCCTAAAGTAAAGTATCTTTTTTCGAGATGGATTTTTTTCCCAGATACACAAGGCATAGGAATTTCTTTTCCTGGGACATATTCCTGGACAATCCAATCTTTATTCCCCTTCTGTGCTAAAAAGTTCTTTTCCCATTCTTTGGGGTCTGTTTCTATACCCAAAAAGACATCTTTGCCTAAGAGTACTCTGGTTGTTTTCATAACAAGACGCTCTCTGTTATTTTTTACAAAATCAGACAAAACGATTTTTTCGCCTTGCCAGTCTGTAGTTTCTTGCTCAGAGAGCATTCTAGTCCATGGGATATGGTGTTTGATGATTTCGATTTCTTTTTTAGTATACAAATGCTGGAATTCAGGATTTGTTATCAAAGCAAACAGTGCCTTTTCGCCTCCATATATGGATCGAAAGGGGTTTATCATGCAAAATGTATGCTCAAGACAGCCTTTAATAAAATTTTCGTTTTTGCTTTGCTCTCTGAGAAATTCCTGAGATTTCATAACCCTTCGCACAATATCCACTTTTTTGCCTTTACAATAGGCAACACCATCTCGCAAGGTAAACTGCCTAGGGTCGGCCACAAAAGCATCCATGCCTTGCTGAGAAAGATAGCGAGTGCATAAAAGAGTATCCATAGCAGTAGGGGAATCTTCATAATCAGCAAAAGCTACGCTGATTTTGTCCGATGCTTTATGAGTGAATTCTTTATAAAGAGTTTCTATTCCTTCTTTTATAGTCGCAAGAACAGAGGGTTTAGTATCTTCATCAGGAAAGCGGGAAAGACTGCGGTAAAATGGATGTTCGACTAGTACTTTGCGGATTGTGTCTCCCCAGGCTTGCGCTCCTGGGCTATCTGTGTGGAATTCTATATATTTTAAATTTTTTCCATCGAAAATAGCATCAAAACGGGCAATAGGCACTTGCCTTTTGTATCCTGGAGATACTTCCAGCCATTTTTGTGGTATACTTTCATAGCTTATATATTCTTTGATTCTGGGAGATGTAGATAAGGCAAGGAGAGTTTTTTCTATGATGCCAGCAATCACCTCAGAAGTGTATTGAAAAAGCCTGATTTCTTTTTTGTTCAACAGAAGAGGGAGTAAAGAGACTGGCAATGCTTTTCCCTCTAAAACGCATTGATTGCTCTGTAGCATTTCTTGTAAAGATTGAATAATCTTAAAGGTTTTTTTAGGATATTTGCATAGTTTCAAAGCTTTAGAATAATACTTTAGTTTCATCTTTTTCTCCCTCAGCATCAAGCTGTTTTAACCTTGGGGGAAAATTTCCCCCCAAATAAAAATCTCTCTGCGTAGCTTCTGATCTTAGGCTAGATCAGAAAAAATAAGATACTTTCCTTCAGATAAAATCGTTTCCTGATTTCCATCTTCATATAGCAGAACCAAGGATTTAAGATGTACCCTGGGCTGTGTTTCTGGAATGTAGATTCTATCTATATGCACAACAGCACTCGGTGAAGAAAATTGGGCTGGGCCAACTTGTCCGCCAAAATGGTCGCTTCTTCCAAAAGCTACATGAAATCCAAGCTTTTCATCCAAAAGGACTTCCCCAATAGGTTTTACTCCAAAGTCTCTGAGGACTCCAAAGCCTACTTCTGCAATGTTTGCGTAAGCAGGCTCTTTGGATATGAGATCTTTTTCTCGCTTAAAAGCATCTCCTTCTCCATCTACAGAAACAACCCGATTCTCGTCTACTTTATAGAAAACCATTTCTGTTCCAAATTGGACAGGCAAAACTCCTTGCGTTTGGCTTTTTTCTTTTCTTTCCCCTTCGTAGGGAACAATATAGGATTCGCCGCTAGGCAAGTTCCCTGCTACTCCACTCTTAGGGAAGCGGCCACTGCTTGCATGGCCTTTCCGAAAACGAAGATCAAAAACCATTTCATATTTTTTTTTCTCATCTACAATAAAAATGGCTTTGGCTGATTTAGCAATGTCTAATTTTGCTGTGATTATGTCAACCCTTCTGCCAACCTCTGTGTAGTCTAGTTGCAAAGCAGGAATCATGCTTTCGCAAAAACCAGGCATAGTGGCTGCTCTGAATCCATAAACATTCGCGGCATTTTTTAAGGGAGCTGTTGTAGAATATTCTGTAGGTGCAAGCCAAATCTGTATTTGAGAGAAAATATCTTTTAAAAGTACCTCTTTTCCCAATTTTGCCAACTGAGAACTAACATCGGGTAAGCTTTCTTCCATAAGATATACTTTAAAAGGAAGCTCTGCGCCATTTGATCCAACATCAGGATATCCAACCAATTCCACTCTTTCTAATCCTAGATCCTTTACGCTATCCCTTAATCCTTTTGCCCAGTCTAATGCTATCCTTCTTCTCATCTCCCAATTAGGATTGTCTTTGGATGCTTGTTGAGGAATATCAACCAGAATACCAAGAACGCGGTCGTTTTCTAATTTAGGAAAAACAGATTGAACTAGCTGAACCAGATGTTGTTTAGTAAGTCCATTCATAACTGATAGATCCTTTCTATAAAAGCTATCTAAAATGGTAAAAAAAATTTTTATTTAGGCTATATGTGCCTGAATTGCCAAAGGTTAAATTCATATTTATATTTTTTAGTTTTCCTGTAAGCTGAAAATGATGAATACCTTGCATCATGGCTACAGGAATATACATCCATCCATTGCATTCTTTTTTCTGGCAAACAAGCTGGTGGTTTATTCTGATTTCGATTTCTCCTGAGCAAAAAATCTGGAACTGATAAATATCCCTTTTCTTTATATCGAAATATCCTTCGAGTTGCCATATTTTTCCTGTATTTACGCCTGCATTGCTTAACCAATCAGAAGAAAGAGTGCTGGATACTACTTTTGTTTCCCCTCCTGGCAAACTCAATTTAAGCCCTTTTTCCGCAAACTGCATATTCTCAGAAATAGGGGCGAAATAGGAGGATGGTATAATTTCAAAAGGCAAAAAGGCGATAGCTCCTTCTTTGGGATTTTCTTTGGTAGCCATAAGCTGCAATTCGCCTTTTCCCAAACCAAGCAGAGACGCTGGGATTTTTATTTCGCCTTCTTCACCCTGAATGCTTCCCAACCGCCTGGCGTTATGCAAAAGGACGATTTCTTTGGCATCTTTCATGGAGGCTCGCACGGAAACCGTATCGTTCCATCCTGCCAGCAAAGAATGGGGAAAAAAATCTATATGATAATCACCATTTTTTATAAAAATAGGGATTGTTATTCTTCCCTGGCTTTGTATGGGGTCATCTTCTGTTGCCACAACAACAATTTTATATTCTCCATCCAGCAATAAAGTTGTGTCAAGACTGAAGCTGTCCCCAGGGCGACAAACAGCATATCTTTTTCCTGCCAAAAACATTTGATAATTGTGGATGGCATGAGGATAGCCTTTTTTGGCATCAGGATACAATTTGATCGTTCCCTTTACGGTTTGCCCAGGAGATACTCCCTTTACTAAAACAGCGGGTTTTCTACCCCAGGGACTGCATAGGGGATCGCCTACCAAAAGCAATTGGAAAGGGGCAGCTACAGATTGGTAAAAAGCCTCTGCTGCTGTACAGCCTCTTGCATAATGTACATGAAGAAAAGGGCTAGGAAATTTAGCGGCCAAAGCATAAGGTTCTACGACCGTCCCGCTGGTTGCAACAGCACCATACCGTAGGAATTCCGTCATGGGTGTCTGGCTTGAAGTTTCCTTCATGACCCCGCCTAGACTGGTAAAATGTTCACAAATAGCACCAGGTATTATGGAGTTTTGAGAATTATTCCAATCGAATTGAGCTGTGCCAGCCATAAGACCCAAAATATCTTTCTTGCGGACGGGAATTGTTCCCTCTGGCATTTCTGCTTTGATTCCCATTTCTTTTAAAACAGCAATTGCAGAAGGAAATGCAGGTTGCCTGGTTTTAGAGCGAATATCGCTATTGAGCAT
>JABWCH010000330.1 GCA_013359215.1 Candidatus Brocadiia bacterium
AAAAAAGCATGAAATTCTTTAGGCATTAAAGATGGTGTCAGCCTTCCCAGATTTTTTTTGGCTAATGCAATATCTTCTGTTTCTTGCAATAAAAGCAGTTTTCTTGTCCATTGAACAATCGTTAGGATTCTTTGATTTTCCTCATTCTTTTCCCCTTTTTTGAGCAGCATTTCCATCTGCCAGAAAATTTCTTTTGTTTCTGGTGCGATTGGGATTTCCTGGAAGCTATTGTAGAAAAATTCTAAAGACTTCTCTAGTTCTTCTGCTTTTTCTGTAACTTGATACATCATGAAATACATTTTGCCAATAAGGAAATCTTGTGGATATAATTTCGATAGTCCGCGACTGCCAAAAAAAGTTTTTTTAAGTGCAAATAATAGGTCGGTTTTTCCTTGCTGTTCCAGAGAAACAACCAGATAGTCCTTAAAAATAGAAAAAATTCTTGCAACATCTATATCTGCGTTGATTTTTTTCTGTATGATATTGCAAAGACCATAGATATAGCTTGTGCTAACTTTAAAAAGCGGAGAATTTTCGTCTAAGGAAACTCTTTTGGATACATTTGCCAATGCCTTTTCAGAAGGCAAAGAATCATTTTCTAGCCATTCTATAGCTTCTCCAAGATATTCTATATCATAATTAGAACTTTTGGGCGCACCAGGCATCAGCAAAGGGACGCTTTTTACTTTTTTTGTGGTAGAAATAAATTGCTTTAGTGTTTCTCTGGAAATAGTCTTAAGCTGTTTTTCGCTAACTTTTTTTTCTTCTGTAGCCGATATTAAAGATCGCTTTAGAAAACGGCTTAATCCAGGTTCTAAAACTGCTGTTTTGTCTGAAACAGAAACAACCAGCTTTTGCTCTTTAAGCTCTTGGATGCCAGTCTCAATTTCTTTATCAGAAACTTGGATTCCCACTTCTTTGCATTTTTCCGCTAAATTCTTGGTTTCAATGTTGCCATCATGAGCCAGCATCATTTGCAAAATGTTTTTAGAGGAAATTTCTCCAAGAGAAGAAAGCTTTCTTTGGTATAGCTCTTCTAAAGAAGCTGGTGAGATACTTTGGTAAAATTCTTTGCTTAATACGATTCTTGCCCTTCCATCAGGACCTTCTTGTAGAATGTTTTTATATCCAGTCATTCCCACATCTAATCTACGCATCAAGAGTTTTTTCAAAGAACTGGAATCGCCGCTAGGTATTTGCTTTTCCATGCAAGAAAGGATGTAGTGTCCAAAATGTTGCAATGCTAGGGGTTTTCCTCCTGTGCGTTCGTAAATATCCGATGCTATTTCATCAGAAATAGAGACTCCAGAACGTGCTGCAATTTCTTTGATCATCTGCAAGGAATCTTCTTTTGGTAAGCCTCTTAATTCCTTTAAAGATGATTGCTCATAGATTTCTGGTATGCTTTTTATACAAACATTAGCAATTTCAAACTGAGGCAATTTAGTAATCATCACCAGGGAAATATTTTTTAGCCTTTGAAAGCAAATTTCTAAAAAATGGAAAAACTGTATAAAAGCTAACGATGGTGATAGGTATTTATTTCGATAAACTACGCTAATCTTTTTTGTAGAATTTGCAGGAGAGAAAGCGGTATTGTTCTCTACTTTATTTTCCAAATCGCAATAGAGGAATTTTTCTATATCTTCTAAAAATATAACCAAAAAAGCATTTTTGAAATTTTGCAGGTTGCTGTCTATTCGAGTTAAAAGGTCATAAAAAAAATTCATGCTGCGAGCCAGATCATTTTCTGCATCCATAATCTGGCTTTTCAATAGCTTTGTTGTCTCTGTTGTGCCTTCCTGGTTGAAGATGGATGCGTCTGTTATTTTTGCTAAGGCTTCTTTCGTTTCTGTTAATAATCGTAATGATATTTCTCGGATATATTTAGCCAAACTTTCGCTTTCCATTGCTGAAAATTTAAACATCAAATATTGAGAGGCACAATGTGCCTTTATGGCGCGGGAGATAGTGTCAACATCCATTGTTGGCAATATATTGATGACAGCCAATCTCTCCATCAATTGAAGTCTCTTAAGCAAGGGAATCGCTTCAGCACTTACATTCTCTATACTTTCAATAGACAAAAAAGTATTTCTATTGAGCAGAGGAATAAATCCTTTTCCCTCATAGTTTTCTTGTTTTGTTGTTTTCCAGTCTTGTTCATCAGGAGAAAGCAAGATTAAATAGCGGCGATAGCTCCTTTGTATTAGCGAGAGGTTTTGTGCCAGGATTTCTGCTAATTCTGGTTTTGCATTTAGGTCTTCTGGATGGTCTAAAATCCACAAAAAGAAAAGATTGCTTTCCTGGAAAATCCAGTTCAATAGTAACAGGAGTTCTTTTAGACTCTCAAAGGTCATATAAGCGTCTGCTAAAATCCTTATGAATCCTTTGATCAATTGCGATTTTGTTTCAAGCACGTTGAATTTTTGAAGGATGCTGCCTAGTTTTGGCGCAATCTTGATAACGTTTTGCTGCCAGGATTCTTTTCTGAAAAATTTCGCAAACAGCTCTCTTCGAAAAGAAGAGCTATTCAAAGATTCCTCTATGGAAGAGAAAAAATTTTTATAAAAATAAGCAGGTATTTCTAAAAAATCCATGCAAGAAGTATACACTGGAATATAGTGATACATGTCTTCTTGAATTTGCTTTTTTAAGCGAAGAAGAAAGCTGCTTTTTCCAATTCCGTTTTCACCCATTAAAACATAAATGCGTTTATGACATGCTGCCCCCTTAGCCACATCCTCTAAAAGCAAAAGATATTCTGTGATCTCTTCTTTTCTTCCCGCAAAAAAAATGGGACTAGGTATCCCTGGGTTAAAACGGTTGAGAATTACTGTTTCTTTTTCCATACTATTCCTTGTTAATGCTATTAAAAACCTATTAAAATAAATAATAGGAGTTACGCAAAGAAATTCTTAACTAGGAAAAATCATTATGCAGGCCGATTTTTCCTACAGCAGTTCTCAGTTGCATTGCATACAAAAATCGCCTATAAAATAATCCGCAGATTACGCAGATAAAATCTGTGGAATCTATGTAATCTGTGGATAAATTTCTTTGAATCTGATGTATACTCTGTATGCAACACAGGCGTGAAGTCCTGTAATTAAGAATTTCCAGAGTTAATCCTGTTAATAAATTTATTATCTTCTAAAAAAAGTAAAAATCAATAAAAAACAAATCTGATTTTACCATTTTCCTTGGGAACAGAAAACAGAAATTTATTCTGATGGCATTTTTTGTGTATTGCCTGCCTGGCAACCAGAAAGCTCATGCCATGCAGGAAGTACCAATTCTTCTCCTATGATTTTCAGTGTTGTGCAAATAGGTATTGCCAGGATTAAACCAAATAGCCCAAAGAGTTCTCCTCCAACCATCAAGGAAAGTATGACAGTTAAAGGATGGACACCTGTTTCCTTGCCCATAATCCACGGTGTCAGAATGAAGCTTTCTATTGCCTCAATCAATAGATAGATTGCGATAACTAGGGCTATATAGGGCCAGGCAACACCCCTGTCTAAAATTAAGAATATAAGGTTTGGCCCTGTCCCTACTAAAAGAACTAGAAAAGGCACTATACTAGCTACAGCCTGGATCATTCCAAAAAGCAGTGGATAGCGCAAGCCTGCCATTTCTAGCAGTCCCCATGTTAGAATGCCTTTTACTATACAAATGATAAGCTTACCACGGAAAAAAGCAGACACAGAATGGTGAATCCGTAGCAATATTCTTATGATCTCTTCTTTTTGACCAGAAGGCAAAAAATCATAAATATTTTTTTGGATACCCTTTAAGCCTGTTAGCAAGAAAAAAGTATAAAGAGGCAAAAGAATCACATAAGAAAGAATGGAAAATATACCTAGCAATGTTTGTAGTGTGGCAGAAAATGCCCCACGGGAGAGCGTCAAAACAGTTTTTCCTAACTCTTCAATAGCTTTTTTATCGTTTAAATGCTCTACTAGAAATTGCCATTCAATTTTTTGGGTAGGATTTTTCTCATTCCATTTTTCGATTAAATCCATGACCCAATTTCTTACTATATACAAATAGGGAGGATTGTATTTTTTATTGCTATTCAAATCGCTAATCAAAAGATCGCCTTCTCCTTCATCCCATTTATTGTTCTGGTTACTATCAACAAAAGCATCCCATTCTCCATTGTTGTTTTTGTCAATGTACCTGTCGCCTATGAACATATTTTGGTAAAGATACGACACTTCGCTCCCAATAAGGGGAATCAAGAAGAGAATCAAAAGAAAAATAGAGCTTGTCAGTATAAGATAAATATTAAAAATAGTGATGGTTCTGCTAATTTTCAAGCGTTCAAAAAAACATGCAATAGGATTTAGGATGTAAGCAAGGAGTAAAGAAAGCAATACAGGGTTGAAAATGCTTCTCAAAGAATAAGTTGTTGTCAGAATAATGAAGCAGAAAATACTCAGAAGAATGATTTGGAAAGCCTTTTTATACTTTAAACGAATTTCAAGCATACCCTTCCTTTCTTAAAAAAATAGACAATACGATAAAAAAACCAAATATGTCATTGTCAAACTATCCATAGATACTAAGAAGTAAGATGTTTGCCAAAAAAGCAAAGATTTTTATCACGAATAAGACGAATGGGCGAATCGTTTTTATAAAAATTTCATTCGCGTAATTTGTATATTCGTCTCATTCGCGATTCATACCTTTTTGGTTTCGGATTGTACTATATAGTATAAAACTTTGTTGCTCTAAGGTAAATCTAATTTTCTCAAGTCCTCAAAAAAAATAGCAATGCTTTGCATAATTCTAATTGATATTCCTACAATAATCGCTATGATGGCAGAAATCGAAAATTTTATTCCCTAGCTAGAGTTAGAAAGGTAAAGAGTATGCAATTCAGATACTATTTTTTATTTGTTTTGATTTTTTCTAGTTTTTGCTATAAGGCTATAAGCCAGGAAAAAGAGGAAAACAAAAGAATTTTTATGGAGGGAAAATTTGTGGCAGACATCACTCAAAGGAGCGCGAGATGGATTTCCCGCGATTCTCTAGTATGGCAACCGAAATCTGGTATAGAGCAAAAGGCAATTTTTAAGCTGTATTCCCATCCTGCTGGAAAGATTGGCTTTCAGGGAAAACGCATGATGTTAGGCGAAAAAGGAAATGTTGAAATCCTTACTTGGCAAGGGAAAGTAGGCGATGCAAAAGATAGCATCTATGATAAAAAACTACCATATTTAAGCTACCTTCATGGAAGGCCAAGATTTTCCACTTCTTCGCTTTTGGACAAAATTCCTGGATTGGTAAAAGAAAACCTGGTGGTAGCTATGGAAAATCCAGAAGGCGATATTCTGGACGCTTCTGGTGTCCAGATCGCTGGCGTTTTGGATGATCTATATGCCTATCATGGTAAATTAGGAATTTCCTGGGAAAACCAGAAGCCTGTTTTTCGCCTTTGGTCGCCTGTTGCTTTTTCTGTAAAGCTCCATATATATGAAACCCCTGATGCAGAGCATCCAAAAACTTCATGGGATATGGTTTGCTCGCCAGAAGAGGGAATATGGAAAGCAGAGGGTGATAGCGGGTGGAAAAATCTTTTCTATCTTTATGAGGTTCGCGTATTTGTTCCCTCAATAGGCAAAATAGCCAGTAACATTGTTACAGATCCTTATTCTATAAGCCTTAGTAAAAACAGCAAGAAAAGCCAGATTGCTGATCTTTCAGACAATAGCCTGAAACCACAAGAATGGGATAAATTGCAAAAACCTCCTCTGCGCTGCTTTTCGGATATTGTTCTCTATGAACTGCATATTAGGGATTTTAGCATATACGATTCTAATATAAAAGAAGAAGAACGCGGAACTTTTGCTGCCTTTTATAACCCTCAATCGCAAGGCGCGGCTCATCTCAAAAAGCTGGCAAAGGCAGGAATCAGCCATATCCATCTTTTGCCTTGCTTCGACATTGCGACAATTGAAGAAGACCGAACTCAGCAGAAAAACCCTGCTATTCCTGATATGCTAGAGCCTGATTCTGAAATCCCTCAGAAAATAGTATCTCAGAGCAAAGACAAAGATGGCTTTAATTGGGGCTACGATCCTTACCACTATATGGCAGCAGAAGGGAGTTACTCCACGAATCCAGAAGGCAACACAAGAATCCTGGAATTTCGTAAAATGGTACAAA
>JABWCH010000331.1 GCA_013359215.1 Candidatus Brocadiia bacterium
AAAATTTTTTGATTTGCTATATGGTACTGTTTTTGATTCCTTACAGAAGGCTTACACTACGCTCTGCTTATCCCTAAAGTTTCATCGTGAAAAAAGTTATGCAAAGCGTAAAATAATGGCTTAAATGTGACTCATGTATAGAGAAATTTTATTTTCCTTGTATTTCTTCTAAAGATTGAGGCATGACCTTAAGGATTTTTTCTTTTGAAACCATCACAAGGCCAGCTGGTGCATTCTTAGGCTTGCTTACATACTTTGCTAAAGTGCATACAATCGGTGTTTTGCCTGCTTTTTTTTGTTTAGAATAGTATGCTGCCAGAGAAGCTGCCTTCTGAATCACTTCAGCAGAAGGCTGTTCTGGGCTATCATGGCATCGCAAAAGTACATGAGATCCAGAATCTCCTTTTAGATGAAACCAATAGTCGTTCTGCTTTGCCAGCCTTGTGCTGATATAATCATTGCTGTAAGCATCTCTTCCTATAACAATTTCATATCCATCCAGAGTGACACGATAAGCCTTATAAAAATCTTCATTTTCTTCCATTTTTTTTCAACCTTGATAAAGCTTAAACAAGATAATACTTTGCTAATTCTCTCAGAAAAAAAATCAAAATCTAAATAGCTAGTGTCTCTTGAATTTCCAGCCATTTCTGCTCTAGTTTTTTGGCAGAAACAGGTTGGGCGGTTTTTAGCTCCTGGGCAAAAAGCGAAACTTTGAATTCCTCGATCATCCATCGGTATTCTTCAACAAGCGATTTTTGGTTGCTTTGAGAGGCAGACATCTGGGCTTTTTGAAGATTTTCATAATGAGGTGCGATTTCCTGCCATTTTTTATAGTCTTTAGCAAAGTCTACTTTAGCACGCACAAGGCGTGTGTGTATGGCTTTAAGGTATCTGGGATAGCGTTGCAAAAGATCCAGAGGCACACTCACAAGAAGTCTTTTGGCAGGGAAAAGACTGTGCAAATCCTGCTGGATTCCCCTGATCGCATCCTGTGCATAGCCCTGCAATCTCTGGAAAGAAGGGCTTTTAAGCTCCTGGCGGATTTCTCTGTAGCGCGTGACGATTTCCAGAAGAAGTGCTGGCCAGGCTTCATTCATATTCGCAATTTCCTTTTGGACTTCTTCTCGTTTTTTCTGGAACTCAGATTCGGATCGGAGTATCTGGCTGATAGGCGGGAAAGAAGCATTTTTAAGGCAATAGAGGCTTTCTTTAACAAAGTCCTTGCTCCATCCCAGGTCTGAAAGGCTTCGAGACAAATCATACTGCAATTCCAGGCTTCTTTCCATGCGCGACCAATCTGGCAAAAGAGAATATTCCAAAAGAAGGCGAAGGGCAATTCGGGTTTCTTTTTCTGATTCCTCTAATGTCATAAAAAGCGTACGGTTGACTTTGCCATTTTCGCACTGTAAACCAGGATATCCCAGGTATTGCAAACCGCCTTTTTGCTGGCTGATGTTCACGCTTTCAGGTAGATTCCCAAAGCACCAATTTCGTAAGTTTGGTAAAAACCAGTCCTTATAGGCTTTATGCCATAAAGGATGAACTTTCCTTCTTTGCACGGTCTTTTGCAAAGATCTCACATCGCGGCTGGATGCCATGACTCTATTTTCTTCATCTTCTACCACAAACCGAAAGAAAAGATAGGTAGGAACTTCTTCCAGATTCCAGTCTTTTTCCTGCACTTTAATCCCATAGTTTTCCTGGATGAATTGCTGCAAGGTAGAAATCAAAGAGCCTTTTCTTTTAGGAATGTTTTCATAAATTTCACGGGCTTTATCCGAGATGGGTGTCAGCCTTCGGCGCAAATCTTTGTTTAAAGATTTTAGAATTTCTAAAATTTTTGTCTCCAGCCAGCCTGGAATCACCCATGTGAAAGGCCGCCAGGGTATATGAAGTAGCAAATCCAAAGGAATGTGAAGCGTAACCCCATCTTCTTGTGACTCAGGGTCGAAAACATAGCTCAAGCGAAGCTTTTCACTCCCTAGCATAATAGAATCAGGAAAATCTTGCTCATTAACATCAGGGCAATTTTCCCGAAGTATGTCAGAGGAAGACATGCGTAAAAAGCGGTCGTCAGGATGTTCTCTTAAATAGTCCTTGAGTTCCGTGATGCTCACAATATCAGGAAGCCTTTCCTCATAAAAAAGCTCCAGAACAGCACTGTCTTCCAGGAAATTGTGCTTGCGTATTTTATTTTCCATGTTCTTGATACTTTGGATCAGCTCCAGGTTTGCCTGCAAAAAGGCAAATTTAAGCCTGGTTTGCCCTGTCACCAAACCATCGCGGATCATGATGTATCGGGATTTCTTACGGTCGATAGCTCCATAGTGAACGCTTCTCCCTGGAACAATTGTCAACCCCCACAAAGAAACCTTTTCTGTTGCGTTTACGAAGCCAGCAGGTGCATTCCATCGAGGATTTTCATAGCTATATTTAACAAGGTTTTTTGCTAAAGGCTCGATCCAATCTGGTTCAATTTTGGCTACTGTACGGGCAAACAAGCGCGATGTTTCCACCAACTCAGCACAGACGACCCATTCTGGATGTACATTAAACTGAGAAGAGCCTGGGAAGAGCATCACTTCCTGGTTTTGCCTGGCATAGTAAAGGTTTTTTTCTTTTCTCTGGCAGATATGGCTAAGATACCCGCTAAGAATCGATTTATGGATGGATTCATAGCTGGCTGGCGCATCGTTGAATTTGAGTTTGTTCTGGTCTTTGAGCAATCCTTCGAGTTCATCGTATAGATCACACCATTCTCGCATTCTTGTATAAGAGAGAAAGTTCTGGTGGCAAAATTTGCGAAGTTTGTTTTGTGTCTTGAGGATTTCCCATGTTTCATGAAAATTCATCCATACATTTAAAAAAGTAAGGAAATCAGAGTTTTTATCCATAAAGGATTTATGGCATTCGTCTGCTTTTTCTACCTTCTCAAAAGGACGTTCTCTGGGATCTTGTATGCTTAGACCTGCGATGATGACAAGAACTTCCCATAGCGCATTGTTGTCTAAAGCAGAAAGCAAGATGCGTGCGGTTCTGGGATCTGTTGGAATGGATGCCATTTCTTTCCCCAGGGGAGTAAGCTCCTGCCCCTCTGTCATAGCTCCTAGCTCCAGGAGAGTATGGAGTCCATCTTTGATAGCACTGCGAGGCGGTGGGTCGACAAAGGGGAAAGTTTCAATATCGCCCATATTCAGTGCAGCCATACGCAAAATCACTTCTGCAAGGTCAGAGCGTCGGATTTCGGGTGTACTGAACTTATCGCGGGATTCGTAGTTTTCTTCGCTATACAAGCGAATGCATACACCATCTTCCACTCTACCACAACGCCCCTTTCTCTGGTTTGCGCTGCTTTGGGAAATATTTTCAATAGGAAGGCGTTTTGTTTTAGATCGGGGCGAATAGCGGCTAATTCTGGCATACCCTGTATCAATCACATACCGTATACCAGGAATGGTAAGGGAAGTTTCTGCTATATTGGTCGAAACAATGACACGACGCTGCTTTTGGGTATGGAAAATTAAGTTTTGCTCTGCTGCTGTAAGCCTTCCAAAAAGGGGGAGTATGACGGCATTGCACCAGGCTGCACCGTTGAGTCGCTCTACCGTTTCCCGAATGTCCGATTCCCCTGGCATAAAGATCAGCACATCGCCACTATCGTCTGCCTCGAAAAGAAACCTTGTGTTTTCTATGGCAGAATCAATAATCGTAACTTCTCCTTCTTCTTCCTGTTGTATGTCTATAGGATGATAATAGACTGTAACAGGATACATCCTGCCTGATACTTCGATAACAGGAGCATTCCCAAAAAATTGCGCAAAGGATTGGGTATCTATGGTTGCAGAAGAGATAATTACCTTCAAATCAGGACGCTGGACAAGAATGGTTTTCAGATAGCCTAGAATAAAATCGATATTCAGACTTCGCTCATGGGCTTCATCGATAATGATCGCATCGTATTCTTGCAGCGTCTTATCGCTCTGGATTTCAGAGAGCAAAATACCATCTGTCATCAACTTGATAAGGGCTTTATCCGTATCGTTATTGTCAAATCGTATTTTATAGCTAACTTTTTGTTTTGTATCGTCCAGATCTTCTTTAAGATAGCGGGCAATAGAAGTCGCAGCAATTCTTCTTGGCTGTGTGCAGCCTATTTTTCCCTCTTTTCCCAAACCTGCTTCTAAACACATCTTGGGAAGTTGTGTTGTCTTACCTGAACCCGTCTCCCCTGCAATCACGACCACCTGGTTTTCCTGGATGGCTTTGACGATGTCTAGTTTTTTTTCTAAAATAGGCAATGCCTTTGGGTATCGAACCAAAGGCATGCTTTGCAACCTTGCTTCTCTTTCTGCAACAGAATTTTCCATTTCCTGTTCCAGAGAATGCAAAAAACCCAATTTTTTTTGACCTTTTTCCAAAGATGCTTTACAATGTGCCAATCTTTCCTGAAACAAAACGCGCTTTTTACGCAAACACAAAGGAATTTTTTTTTCTAATTCTATGATTTTTTCTAGCATTGTTTGCCTATCAACTCTTGATATTCTTTCGCTAAATTGTGATTGCCTCTCTTTTCTGCACCATTTGCCAGGATAGTACATTTTTTTTTCAAAACAACAAGGGCTTTTTCTCTGTTTTCCTGGCTTATATTGGGAGAATTTAAACATCGAATAATAGATGCTACACGAAAACGATCCATTCCCCAATATTTGTGGGAAAGCTGGTCTTCATGTCCGCCACGCTTAACAATAAGGGGTTCATGGATAAAATAGAAAGGAAAAATTTGGGAAGACCTGAGCCAAAGATCATAGTCTTCACAGGCAGGTAAGCTTACGTCAAAGTTGCCTACGACTTCAAAGAATTGGCGATGCATCATAACAGAAGAGGGGCTGACAAGGCAAAGTTCCAAGCTTTTTTCAAAGATCCAGCCCGAAGCCTTTTCATGGTGTTTACAAGGATTGACTCTTACACCGTTTCGAATCCAAATTTCGTCAGTATGACAGACAACAGCAGACGGCTCTTCCTTAAAGAGAGCCATCTGTTTTTGCAGTTTCTGAGGTAACCATAGATCATCAGAATCACAAAAGGCAAGATACATGCCTTTTGCATGAGAGATCCCTGTATTCCTTGCGCAGGAAACACCTTGGTTTTCTTGTCGGATTATGATCGCCTTTTTTTTATAGGATTCCAACAATAAAGGGGTTTCATCTTCTGAACCATCGTCTACTACAATCAATTCTAAATCAGAAAATTTCTGTTGCAGGATAGCATCAAGACACTCTTTTAAACAATAAGCTCGATTGTATGTAGGAACAATTACACTTACAATAGGGCATGACATAGTTATTTCAATAAAGCCTGAGCTTCTTCCATATTTGCTGCAAAACCAAAGATCTCTTTTAATCCTAAAATTGCAAATACATCTTCTACCTGCGCACTTGGGTTAATAAGAATCATATTTCCATTATGGTCTTGAGCATTCCCTATTGCTGCAATAAAAACACCTGCGCCAGCACTGGAAATATAATGGACTCCCTCAAGATCAATCATTAGCTTATAGAAAGAATGGGCAAAGAGAGCCTCGATTTGTTTTTCCATTTTTTCGTATGTTGTGGCATCCAGAGAGCCAGTAACTTTCAAATAGGCTATTCCTTCACCTGCTCGTTTGGCCTCAATGCTCAATTCAGACATGGATATACTGCCTTTCAAAAAAACGTTTTTTACAAATGCACCCAAGGTATTATATATTGCAGAAAAAATTCTTTCAAGTATAATCTAGGCACTTTTTATTTTTTCTTCACATGCTGCTGCTTGCGAAATATGATTCCTTCTCAATAGAGAGAAATGCTGCGGTTAGAAAACGCGGCGAGTGGGTGACTTTGCTTGTTATATAGCCATGTATAAAAAAATGCTTATGGATTTAGCTCCTAATCTGGATACATCAGAAAAGTATTTTATCACGAATTTTGCGAATGGACGAATAGCACGGATAAATCATCCTATTCGTGCCATTTGTGTTATTCGTGTCATTCGTAATTTTAAAATTAGGAGCTAAGTCAATAAGATGTTACCCTACTTGCTAGTCGAGTAGGGACGCGACACAAGGATACAAGTAGTACCTGTAAACGAACTTCCAGTTTGTAGCTCTACGCTAATCCTGTATCCA
>JABWCH010000332.1 GCA_013359215.1 Candidatus Brocadiia bacterium
ATGAAATTTTACAAAAACTATTCGTGCCATTCGAGCATTCGTCTTATTCGTGATAAAAATCTTTGCTTTTTTGGCAAACATTTTACTTGTTAGATTCTAACACGGATAAACCGTAATCAAAAAGGAAAAAATTTACCACAGAGACGCATAGGTCGCAGAGAAAAATTTTTATATTTTTTATTCCTCTCTGCGTTCTCCGCGTCTCTGTGGTGAAAAATCTTTACACTTTTGCACGAGATTTCACTTGTAAGTGAATAATGATCAATAAACATGGGTGCTTTCTTCTTCTGGTACAGGCTCTTTTAAAAGGTCGGAATAAAGAAAGACACTAACTCTTCCATCTCCTTCTTCGTAAGCTTTTGCCTGAATTTTAAACACAATTTTTTCTTTTGGCTTTAGAGTAGGATAGGGAGAAAACACTACAAATTTTCCATCTATTCTGTGAGAAGTAGGCCCTGAAGCTTCCACAGGCGAAAGTTGTGCAGGGAATTTAGCGACAATCTTTATATTGCTATCGTCTGCACTACCCTGGTTTGTGACTTCAATGATATACTCTGTTGTCTGGCCTGCCAGCAATGGGTCTACTGTATCCTGGACTTCCAGCAAAAAAGCAGGCATTCCTTTCCATACAGTGCAGCAGGATGCTTTTGCATCTAAAGACTTATCTTGGGAGGATGCCTGAAGAACAAAGCATGTATTTGCCACCTCTTTGCATATAAAAGAAAAATCGTATGCTTTTTCCGCGCCTGGCAAAAGATTGCCTACATCCCATATAACAAAGGATTCTTCTGTTCTTGTGGCAAAATCCAGAGAAACGACTCGGATTTCTTTGGGAATATGGACTCGTGCTACAACATCTGTGAGCTTTGTATCCCCTGGATTGCTCACGAAAACCGTAGTTTGTATTTTTTTCCCTATATAAGCAACATTGGGACATTGGATGCGCAAAGCGATTTCTTCTAAAACAATGGATGTATCCGCAAAAGCCCTGACTGTTTCAGCATTGCTTGCTTTAGCCAAGACCATATTTCGGATCTTTTCTCTTTGCACTGCTTTAAAAACAAAATTGACCGTTTTTTCCACTCCAGGGGCAAGGTTTCCTAAAAGATAGCCGACTTTATTTTTAAAATTCGCATGAACTAAAGCTTTTGGGAATTCGTCTATGACGGAAACATCTTCCGCTAAAGCAGTCCCTACATTTTTTACCGTGACTTCATATACCACTTCTTCGCCAATCTTTACTATTTCAGGCCCCTTTTTGCTAACAGAAAGAATCGCCTTGCCAGCAAAAGAAGAAACGCAGCACATAGGCACGGCAACAACCTTGGTGCAAAAGGAAATCGTGCCTTCTTTTACAGGGTGGAAAAAAATTTTTAAAAGCCTATTTTCCCCATGGTTCATGCGGTCAATCTTCCATACCAGGCTTTTACCATCCAAAGATGCTTGTGGCTCGCTTTGAGAATACGTGCTGGAGTCAGATAAAAGACAGGTTACAACAATATCGCAAGCATTGTCCTGAGCAACAAGAAGGATTTCGCTAATCGCCATTTTGTTGAGCAAAACCTGCTTAGGCATGGTTTGTGTAAGCTGGATAGGCCCTGTGCTTATCAAGGCAGAATTGTTTTGCTGGGCGAAAAGCAAAGGAAAAAAGGCCAAAATACAGTATAAGAGGAATTTCATTTCTATGCTCCAAGCAATTTTTCTATGAAAAAGGCCACTAAAATCCCTAAAAAGAAAACCCCGATAACGAGGATAAGGCAAGACAGCAAAGGCTCAGGTTTGCTACTTTCGCCTTTTTCTCCTATGTCTGGTGGTTTCGAGCTTAAAAAACCAGCCTGGATTTTCGCAGTAACGCTGATTTGAGCCTCTCTCGCCATTTTTTTTAATCTTTCCCATTCCTGGTTTGCTTTAGAGAGAGTCAGATTACGCTGGTAAGCGACTATCTTTTTGATTTTTGCTGTTAAGCCTGTTTTTGCCTGCTCTGACATTGCTCTAAGCTGTTCCCGCGTCTTCTGGACATACTTGTCTGAACTTACATCAGCCTGTCCATCGTCTAAAGATTCTTCTATTTTTTGGCGGATCTTGTCTGTAAGACCTATCTGTGCCTCTTTTGCCAATTTTTTCACGCGGTTCAAATCAGGATTTTGCTGTTCTTTCTCAAATAATTCTCTTTTGATTCTTTCTGTTATAGAAAGCGGCTTTTGCTCAATATCTTCTGTAAAATCTTCCAAAATGGCAAAAGGTTGATCTTCCTGGATATTTGTTTTTTCCACCATTTTTTTTTCTGGCTTTAGCTCATTGCTCATACAGTCTCTTAGACAAAATATTGGTTAATAAATTTTTTGAAAACCTCTGCTCTTTCTACAAAATTGCGAAACATTCCAAAGCTGGCAGAAGCAGGAGAAAGAACAACGCTGTCTCCTTCTGAAGAAAGGTTACGAGCATATTCAATAGCTTTTTCTATGTTTTCAGCGCGTACGATTTGTATATTATCTTTTGGGAGAATGCTTTGCTCCAGCATAGGGGCTGTTTCTCCCATCAAAATCGCTACCTTGACTTTTTGTGCAATAGCCTTCCCTAACTTCTCATAGGAAAAGTTTTTATTGCTCCCTCCTGCCAATAAAACAATAGGCTGGTTCAAGGTTTCTATAGCTGCCATAGTCGATTCTGGAGTAGTAGCATCAGAATCTTCATAGATCTTCCTTCCTGCCTTGATTCCCAAAAATTGCAATCGATGAGGCAGTCCAGAAAAGGTTTTCAGTGCAGAAGCAATGGTTTCACAAGGAACTTCCTGGGCAATCCCAACGCAAGAGGCTGCCATGGCATTTTCCTGGTTTACTTTACCAGGTAAAGGAATATCTGATGTCTGCATGATGGGAATTCTTGTGCCTTGTTTTTTGGCTATCATCCATCCATCCTGAATAAAGACATCTCCCTCTATGCTTCCAAAAATCATGCTTTGCGAGGGCGTGATATTATTCCAGCTTCGCACTTCCACGTCCCTTCCATTCAAAACACAAAAGTCCCTTTCTTTCTGGTATCTTAGCAAATTTTGCTTTGCTCTCGCATAATTTTCCATAGTTTTATGGCGATCCAGATGGTTTGGGCTAAGATTGGTAATCACAGCAATGTGGGGAGATATATTGCTGATTCTTTCCAATTGAAAACTAGAAAGCTCTAAGACAACTCTGTCTTCTGGCTTGATATTGGGCAATTCTTCTAAAAGAGAGCGTCCTATATTACCTCCAAGCCATGTTTTATAGCCTGCTGTTTTAAGAATATGCTCGATCATAGCTGTTGTCGTACTCTTTCCATTGCTTCCCGTAATACCAATCATAGGAGCTTTTACCTGCTTCATGAATATATGGATTTCTGTATCTATTGGAATATTACGAGATTGCACCAATTGCAAAAAAGGAGAATTGTCTGGAACACCAGGATTGACAATGACCAAATCAGCTTTTAAAAAATCTTCTTCACAATGCTTCCCCAGACGATATTCTATAGAAAAATCCTTGAGTGCCTCCAGAGACTCTTGCAATTGAGATTCATCGCGTAAATCCGTGACAAGCACCCTTGCTCCCTGGGAAGCAAAATATTTGCTCACTCCTACTCCACCGCCAAAAAGCCCAAGCCCCATAACAACAATTTTTTTATTGGCAAAGCTCATAGAAAACACTTTCTTAAGAAAAATTTACTGTCATTTGCGGCTTTTGCCAGTTGAAAATATATACCCATAATGCTGTCAACTTGACAATATCAAACAGAAGCAGCAGCTCCGTGTAAGCCTTCTTTCAGAGAATCAATATTAATAGTTTTTTCAACTAGCATAAGTCGTATCATTAGTTATAACCCAAGAAAATATTACATGCTACTTTTGCATTTTATTGGATGCAATTCTATTTTACAACAAAAAAAATGGCTTGTCCAAATAAGGGAATTCTTATTTTTTTCATTCTTAGCTTGATTTTTCAAGGAAAAGGAGTAAAAATAGTAAACAAAAATTCGCATACAATTTTAGATTCTTGCGGAAAGCTATATGCTTTTTTTGAGAAATAGAGAATTTATGCCTTAGAAATCAAAAAGACATGCCAGAAGATCGTAGTGATAGGTGGCTATCAATTTCTTAAGGGATAAAAGTATCTGGCCTTATTTATTCTTCCTTCCATTATTTTTTATAAAAATTCACCCTTGCAAGGAGGTTTGCCCTCCATCATTTTCCTCTATTATCGTTTTTTTAATAAAAAAAATATTTTTTATACTCATTATAGCTATCATAGCTTCATTCATGATAATTTTTTTTTATGCTATATAAATTTCCCTAATATATTGTTATAAATAAAAATAAAAATATTTACTTTTTATCTTGATTATGCTCATAAAATTTATATATTGATAGTAATAATTTCATAATAAGCATTATAAGAAAGGTTTGCAGATGAAAGAATTTATTTTACCGCAATTAGGACAACGCCTATGGAAAAAATATGGGCTGAGGGCAAATCCTTTTGATACTGCTCCGCTTTCTTTGACAAGCGAAACTTCCCTTCCTATAGCAGATGCCATAGTAGGTAGAGGATTTGAAACTTATGAATCACGCAGTCTATGCAATGTCCTTTGTAATCCTGGAGGAGCTAGAATTATCATAGAGGGACAGGTAGGAGTAGGAAAGACGACCTTTGTAAACTACCACCGCTATATTTGGGAAAATCATAGCCAGGATCGTCTCTTTACACCCCAGGAAGAAATTGCAGTAACAGAACACTGGCAGCTTTCTCACTTTCTCATCAATATTCTTTCTGCTCTCATTTCCAAGCTAATTTTGCTTATCGGAGAAAAAGAAGTCTCTAAAGTTCCTGTTTTTCAAGAAGTTTTAGCTTTATCTCGTGTATTCTTTCAAACTAATCTTAGTATTGAAGGATCTTTTATGGGATTCGGAGGTGGCTTTTCTCGTTCTCACAATATAAATGTCCCTTCTTTGCCAGAAATACAACTGATGCGATATTTTCGTGAAATGGTCAGGCAAATAAAGCAAATGAACTATGCGGGAGTTTTTTTACATATTGATAATTTAGAAATCCTTAGACGAGAAGATACACATTCCATTCGGGCTTTTTTGGAGATCATCCGTGATTGCTTACAGACTCCCGATGTCTATTTTGTTTTTGTCAGCAACCAGGGTTTTTTCCGAGATATCATTTCAAGCCTTCCTAGAGTTCGTAGCATATTTTTTGGTAAGCCTGTCGCCATTGCTCCATTAACCAAAATTCAGGTAATCGAGGCAATCCACAAAAGATATCATATTCTGGCTATGGATAAACAAAAATTTATAAACCCTGTAGAAGATAGTTTTATTGGATATTTGTACGATCTTTATAAAGGGAATATGCGGTATATCATGGATGCTTTAAATATGGCAGTCCCTGATCTATTGAATCAATCCGAATATACAATTTCTACGGAAAAAGCCCAAATATGCTTAGATCATTTAGTAAAAGAACAAATTTTAGCTCTCTTGACTCCTTTGGAATGGGAAATGCTTTGTTTTTGCAAAGCAAAAGAAAAATTTACGAATAAAATGATTAGTGATCAATTTCACATTCCTTCTTCCAATGTTGCAAGATCTATGGAGCATTTACGAGATTTAAATTTGATTTATTTAGACCATAAAGAAGGGAAAAAAATATACTATTGCATAACTGAATATGCTAAAATAGCGACCCCAGTAAGCTATCAAAAAGCCATAGAGCCAACTCCTTTTTCTCCCATAGAAAAACGCACTTTCGAAATACTCTCTTTTCTCCAAAAAAATCAAAAAATTAGACACCAAGAATACGCTCAACTTGTTAAAGTATCTCCAGCTACTGCCACAAGAGATTTAAATCAACTAGTCAAAACAGGAAAATTATGCCGTATAGGTCAAGGAAAGAAGAGTTATTATGAATTAAAAGAAGGATAGAAACTTCTATTCTCGATCTACTATGATAGAAAACTCTGCTTGCTTATCCCCAAATTCTGAATTCTTACGACTTGTGCCAGTTGAAAAGGCTTTAATCTTTGGCCTGAAAGGCCTATACATACCAGCCCAGGGCAACACCCTGGGAAATGGAATTATCATTG
>JABWCH010000333.1 GCA_013359215.1 Candidatus Brocadiia bacterium
ACTGGATACAGGATTAGCGTAGAGCTACAAACTGGAAGTTCGTTTACAGGTACTACTTGTATCCTTGTGTCGCGTCCATACTCGACTAGCAAGTAGGGTGAATATTCATAATCGGCGTTGTGAAGATTTTTGGGCAACGATAAAAAAAATTTCCAAAGTCTAATAAAATCTTCGTTTTTTTTGTACTTTTCGAAAAAATATTCACAATCCCCGTTGTGAATATTTTTTTTCATTACTCTTTCCAATTTTCGAGAATAAGAGGATAACCCAGTCCTTTAATTCTCCCATAGTGTTCAGTGTTGCCTGTAGCCAGAATTAAGTTGTTTGCTATTGCAATACCAGCTATCATAGGATCACATCGCCCTATGGTTTGACCGGTTCTCTCCAAATCTCCATAAATGGAACCAGCTATTTTTGAAGCATCTATATCTAAAAGCAAGACTTCTATTTTAGGCAACTTCAACAAAAAATCTTGTAAAGCATCAAATCTTTTTATTTTTTGAAAACCTTTGACTTGCTCAAGAACGGTCAATACTGAAATTGTGTAATGTTTCCATATCTTTCTATATTCTATAGCCCTTGCTTCTACTTTTGGATTTTTTCTTTTTGTAATTTCAGAAAATATATCAGTGTCTAGTAAAACTTTTTCCATTCTTTCCATTATGCCTTTACTCTAAGTCCGTGTTTTTCTCTGCTTTCCATAGCCCATTCACAAACTTGATCAATTAACTCTGGCTCATTTTCAAACATCCCTAAAATTTCATCTGGTTCATCTTCAAACAGTCCTGACATTGTGTCTGGCTCTTTGTCTTTTGATTTAGTTTGATTATTGAAGGATTTTGCTATCTTTAAAAATTCTCCTAGTTGTTCTTTAGGGATTTTTTTTATTTCAGAATATATTGCTCTTTCTGTGGTAATCATAGTATTGATCCTTTCTTACTATCTAAGAAGTGGTCGATTCATCGTGGCATTGTCAGCTTAAGTTGACAGCGTTATGGGTGTAGCATTTATTTTTTTTCATGAAAAATCTTTTCGTCCCATATCTGTAAAGACAGTTTGTCTATTTTTTCCATGGCAGGCAATGCTCCTGATAGAGAAAATATTGTTTCTATTGTAGTGTTTTGTGAGTAAAGGTGTTTTCTAAATAAAAGAAAGGCTTTGAGTGTGCTTTCCATGATTTCGATTTCTCGGACAAGTTCTAATAAAAGCATTGACTTTGTGCCAAAGTTTTCCTGGTTTATGAGCAAAAGACCAGAGATCTTCTGCTTCATTTTATTATCAAAGCTTTGTTCCCAAGCACTGAGAGCTTTATCCAGGGAAGAGATATTTTGGGATACAAGAAAGCTCTGGATTTCTTGTGTAAGCCTTTTCGAGAAAAAGATAGCCATATCTTTGGCAACCAAAAGGTTTTCTGCTATGGTATATTGCCTTGGATAGAGAAACCGATAGGATTTTTTTTCTTTTTTACCTTCTAAAACCGTAAACACTTCAATATACTCTATTTTGTGTGGAACAAGAAAGCTTACAGCAAAGGATGTTCCTGTGAGGGGAATCTGTTGGTTATAGATGGTTTCCCCTTTTGAGGTTTTCGCAAACATCTCCAGACTTTTCCCGTTGTAATGCCCCTGGATTTGGATTCTATCTGATGAAACATACTTTGCGTCCAGGCTAAGCTCAGGAACAAAAGCTTGCTGTGGTTCAGGCAAAGGGGTTTCAGGCGGCTTGCTTACAACAACTAAAATTTCTTCTCCTTTGGGTTCTGTTTTGGGAACTGTACCTGGAGATAAAGACAAATA
This sequence comes from Candidatus Brocadiia bacterium, assembly GCA_013359215.1. Classification (GTDB taxonomy): domain Bacteria; phylum Planctomycetota; class Uabimicrobiia; order Uabimicrobiales; family JABWCH01; genus JABWCH01. The sequence goes on from JABWCH010000333.1 coordinate 1,797, forward strand.
CAGAACAAAAAAAGCAAAGCCTGAAAGAATAAGCCCTATGCTAAAAACAATAAAGCGAATATAAAAAGCCATTTTCCTGCTGCTGGAAACCAGAGAATTTGTTTTTTGACCAGGCGAGCTGGCTTTCTGCACACCCTTTTCCTGCATCTTAGGCATTTCCATGGTTTCATAGATTTGCTGCAATTTTTTGCTTTTGATGCTATAGTTCTGGACATCGATTGCATCTTTGTCTTCCTCTTCCAAAATTTCTTGCAAGGTAGCTTTTTTGGGTTGAGGAGAAGGCACATCGTGCTTTTTTTGCACCAGAAGCTTTTGCGTTTCTTTGATAGTTCCATAGTCCCAGAAACGAAAGCTGGTAAGCCCTAGAAAAAAAATCCCACCATGGGGCAAAATACATTCTTGTACTTTCTTCTCATCCATGACTATTCCATTTTTGCTTCCCATGTCTTTGAGAATGGCTTGTCCATCTTTTAGGGTTAAGCTGGCATGATGCTTAGAAACCTTGGAATCCTTGGCGACTTCAATATCTCCTGTCCGCCCAATAATGATGCTGCTATTCTCTTTTAGAGGAAAGACCTTCTTGATTTCTTGCCCACAGGAAGTAAGCATTTCCAGGCCAAAGCGGCAGCTTTCTTTTTTGGCTTCTTCCGAAAGCCTTAAAGAACTAGCCCAAACGCCAACATCGGAAATTTCCGAAAAAATCTGCAAAGCATCTCCAGGAGAAAGGCGATCCTGGGCATGGAAAGAAAGCATGGCCTCCAGAAGCTCGCCAAGCTGTGGTGTAATCTTGGGAGAGCTTCGCAATAAAGTATATCTGTCCAGAAAGATTTTTCTTTCTATGGCTTCTAAATAGACTTTGCGGCTTATATAAAGTGATTTTCCTGTCAAAAGTCTGTAAAAAATCGCTGCAATAGAAAATACATTCCCCTTGACCCAATCTTTTGGGTTTGAGTTGCCTTGCCAATATTCTGGCGCAAGATAGGGAACGAATTCCTCTGGAAATTCCTTTTCAGGAAAGGAAAAATGTAGGGATTGGACTTTGATCTTGCCTTCTGAATAGAATATTCCTTCTGGTAAAAAAACAGGATAGTCTATATCCATACCTTCCATCTCTTTAAGGGCTTTCAAAAGCCCCCTTAGAATGATTAAGGAATCTTTATAGCTTAGAATTCCTTTTCTGGCATAGTAGCTTTCCAGAGATTCGCCAGATAGCTTTTCCATGCAAAGATGAAAAGGATTGTCTAATGCCTTTTCTATTTGCACAATCCTCTTGGTTTGCGCTTTTTTCCAGGCATTCAAAGTTTGCAATGCTTTAATTTTAGATTTTTTTTCAAGATTGGGCAATACTTTTAAAATTTTATTTTCTTTTGTCTGGTATATCTGGCATGCTTTTCCTTCTTGTATCTTTTGGATAGGCCCATACATGCTTTCCAGGGATGAATATGCTTCGTCCGATAGAATATCCCTTTCTTCCCATACAATCCCCTCCAGATATACAAAAGGAAGAATCTTCACCTGCCATTGTACCAGAATGTCGTTTTGCAAAGAAAAGGGTATTGTGGTTAGCTCCTTTTCTCCTAAAGTTTTATCCATTCCTTCTGCAATAAAACGATTTTCTCCATAAGAATACCAGACTAAAGAATCGTTTTGAAAATTAAAAGAGCAATGCAAACCAAGAAGTCCATCGATCTTAATGTCGGCATCTTCTGAGCTTCCTATAAAAATATAGCGTGTAGGCACTTGAGAGAAAAAAATATCATAAAAGCTTTTGGAAAAAATCTCTTCTTTTTCCATAACCGTTTTGCGGATGATTGTAAGACGAAGACGAAAGCTATTGTAAAAAGCCATCCTTTAAACTCCCTTGAGATTCCTACTGTATCAAAGAACACTCTGCCGTGAGAGTCACATTCCAGGCAGAGAGATAGGCTATTGCCTGCTATCTCGAACAAGCCAAAACCAAAAGGTATGAATCACGAATGAGACGAATATACAAATTACAAGAATGGAATTATTATAAAAACTATTCGTTCCATTCGACCATTCGTCTTATTCGTGATAAAAATTTTTGCTTTTTCAGCAAACATCTAACTTCTTAGTTTCTATTTAGAATAGAATTTTTGCATTTCTGCTAAAAAAAGCTTCAAGACTGACTGGCATTCTGTATCATTAAAAGGAAATCTTTCATCCTCTCGGCTAAAATAAAAGGCATAGGCTGCCATTTTTACTTTTCCTGTATAGTTCTTCAAAAAATCCTGGCAAGATGCCTGGGTAAACTGCCAGATGCCCTGGCTGTTTTTTTCTATGACAAGTCCCATGGATGCAAAGTATTCATTCAGGAATTTTTGCCTTTCTGAGAGATTATGCCAGCTATAATAATGGGTTCGGAAAAGATCTGAAATGGGGAATTTATAAGTTTCTTGAATATAGGGAGCGGCCAGTTTGCTAATCCTGAAGGCAGCGATATTGGCCTTGAGATCCAGGGTATTTGCATAAGCAACAAAGGCTTTTTCTAAAGCAATATTTTGTTTATGAGACTCGGCCAGAGCACTTGCTATGTCTCCAAGCCAGGAGCAAAGATCATAGTTCATTATCCCTTCCCTCCCATTTCCATCTCGTCCAAAAACAGACTTAGGATGAAAATAGCTATCCAGAGCAGCAAGAGCGTGCTTGATATCTTCTTTTGCTCCTGAAACTAAGACATCGCCTGCATATTTCTTTTGAAACGCAACAGAAACAGCATCCTGCGGTTTTTTATAGTCTTTTGCATCAGGAATGACTGTATTCCAAAGATTCCCATCATAAAAAAGCTTACGAACCCTGCTAACAGATGGTCTGCAATCAGAATCGTTTAAGGAAATGTTTGTTGTATAAACGCTTTCCAGATCCATCCAAAAGGCATTTTCATCACAAAAAGCAAAACAAACTAAGCCTAAAAGCAAAACTACAATGCAATTTTTCATTTTCACTTTCCTTTCCAAAAAAACAAAAGAATTACGTTCCCCATTTAGAATAAGGCACTTTGCTAAGATAGGAATTGAAGTATCTTGGATCAAAAGAAACTTCCTTGCCAATAAACGATGGCAAAACAAATTCCTGCGATTCATCAGGAATCTCGATTTCAGCAAGGATCAGCCCTTTGTTTTCTCCTAAGAATTCATCTATTTCCCATATTAGACCATGAGAAGCGGGAAGAGTATAGCGTATTTTTTCTATTATACCATCATGGCAAAGCAGCAAAAGACTTTGAGCATCTTCTTTTGGAATATTGTATTCAAATTCTTCTCGCTCTAAGCCTCGCGCTTGTTTTTTTATAGTCAGATAGCCTTGTTCTCCCGCTATTCTGATGCGGATAGCCTTATCTTCATCAGCCACGAGATAACCTTGCTTATAGAACAAGCCTGTAGCCTCTTTACGCCAATCATCCCCTTTTACCAAAAATTTACGTTCTATTTCTTTTTTCATAGTTTATTTTTCGATAAATTAGCTGCTTTTGCGATTTAGTTTCCAAAAACGTGAATCATTCTTGTGGAAAACAGCAAAGAGAAGAAGCAATTTTTTCCGAATCGCATGCAAACAATTGTTTCGCAGTAAGTTCCATCCTAATTGAATATCCATCTACCGTTGGCTTAGAGCCTGGACAGTCTGCGATTTTTTCCCATCGAGTGACACCATCACTCTCGGTTCGTCTGAGAGGAAAAGTACTTGTGGCAAGAAATCCAATCCGTTTGTAAAGTGCAATCGCCTGCTCATTGTCTGAAAAAACATCCAGGAAAAATGTATTGATTTGCAGCTTTACTGCTGCCCAAAGCAAAAGGACAAAAGAGCAAATTGTCATCCCTCCCTTAGGGCCAAAACCATCCTGACGCAAAAGCCTGCCACATTCGCAGACAGCCCCATTGTTTTGAAAATGGTATAGGGAAACATGCCCAAAGGGAATATGATCTATAGTTTCCAGCATAAAGATTATATCTTGGTTATTTGGTGCATATTTCTCTTTTAGCCATCTTCCTGTTGATTCCTCTGTTGAAGTGACCCATGTAAAAAAGGCTGTCTTATGGGCATTTCGCCATTCAGCCATAAGGCGAGCATCATTAGAAGCCGCTCCCTTGGGTTCTGATGGGACAGCCCGCATATATGCAACAGTCTGTCCTTGCCGCTTTATAGGAAGCGATGGAATCGCTTTAAAATCCTTGGGATGCTTAAGTATGCTTATAGTTTTTTCTATTTGAGTTAAGTTAGACATAGTTTTGGCTCTTTCTAGGATTTTGACTCTATCTTGTCCAATCTTCTAGTAATATAA
>JABWCH010000024.1 GCA_013359215.1 Candidatus Brocadiia bacterium
TATTTGGGGGAAAATTTTTGTAAAAATTTTCCCCCAAACCCCCTTTAAAAACTTTTATATTTTTATTTTCCAATAGGTTATGCTAAAAATTAACATAAATCTTGTTTTTCTTCCAAGATCGAAAAATAGATCCTTTTTTTCATGAAAAGAGCTTGCAAAACTAAATAGAGTCAAGATTTTAATCACTCGTAAGATAGATATATATTGTATTTCAATATGTTAAGAATACCTGCGTAACTCCTATTATGGAATATCATTTCGTTTTTTATATATTTTTAAAAATTTAGGCAAATTATGAATGGCCCAGTAGAATTTTATCATTTATTTATACAAAAAGCTTTGGAATATTCTAAATCCAATCAATCTTCTAATAAAGATGATTGGGAAAATTTTAAAGCAAAATTTTTATTAATTGAGCAAATATTTATTAACCCATTAGGTACAATTACGGATTATTGGGATAAGCTTTCAAATTATTTCTATAGAGTTCCTCTTTCTACAAAAGATACTTTATTGGATTGGGATTTATTTTATTTTAATACAAGAAAAATGTGGAGAGGAAGAATAGTAAGCTATTATCATCGTTATTACGAATATATGGAAAAATTACTTTGGGAAGAAGCAATTAGAAATTTATCTCCTCATTTTTTGATTTTAGATACTACTTTTCCTAAAGCACCAAATCAAATTGCTTTTGTTCGTGCTTTATTAAGATTAATTAAATCAAGAAACAATGAAGAAATTGAATTACAGAATGACTTGAAATGGATACTATTTATTCTTATGCCAGACTCCATTTTGGATATTTTTAAAGAAACATTGATAAGCCTATCTAATGGCGAAAGAGCGAGTATCAATGATTTAGATTTAGAAAAAACAGATATTACTAAACAATACGATCTTATTCTTGCCCAAATAGAATCTTTGAAAGAAGAAATAGATTCTTTACAAAAATATATTGAAAATAAATCTCAGATTCAAGAACACGCCCTCAATGAAGTTTATCGGCAATGGAATATCCCATCCAAAGGTCTTCCATTAAAATTTTTGGGTAATGCGCTTTTAGAAATAAATCAAAATAAAAATCAAAGAATAGAGCCTTTTGAAAAATTTCAAATATTATCTTATTGGATACAAAAATTGCAAGAAGTATTTCAAGGAAAATTATCTTTGCAAATTAATGCAGAAAATTTTGGGACGGTTTTTTACGTTGATTATTATGAATCTTTCCGTTTTAGATATCAAGGCACAGCTTTTAAAGATGTAAAGGAGAAAAAAAAAGTAAGAATTATTTCTTATGGATGGGAAATATGTAGAAAAGGATTAGAAAAAATTATAGTTATCCCCCCAGAAATTAAAGAAGAGGAAGGCAGCTAAGATGTATCCTTTTGAAGAAGAGCTTGATATAATTTTGAAAGAAATTATTAATATAATTCAACAAAAAAATGAAAATTTATCATGGCGTTCAAGAAAAAATAATACTGAAGAATCGTGTTTAATAGAAATTTTATTGAAATATCCTGAGCTAAATCCTGGAGATTATAGTAGTTTATTACAAGAAAAATATCAAATAGATATTTCTTATGAAACTATTCTCGATTTTCTTAGATATAATGCATTAAATAAACAAAATACCCGTTTAGATTTTGTTATTTTTATCCAAGAGATGGTAAATTCAATTTCATATTTTTTTAGCCAAATATCCAACAGAGAAAACATTGAAAATATAGCAAAAAAATTATACAGCTATATCTCTCAACCCAATTTGAGTGGGCATCGTATTGTCCGCATTAGCAAAAAAATGTTTTTGTCGGTATTTTGTGAATTTGCCTATACCCATTTTAATCATTCTGGCAGACTCATCCGTTCTATAAAACTTTTACAAGAAACTCTTCGAGAATCTAAAGCTAGCCATTGTATTGAAATCGTATATCAATTGTATTGTTTTTTTTGCGATTATCAAAAATTAGAGTATCAAAAATTAGATTTAAAAAGCATACTAGCACCTGTCCAATCTATTTTACTACAAAAAAATTTTTATACTCATTCAAATATTACAGAAAGTTTATTAGAGGATGCTATATCGCAAAGCAATGAATTAGAAAATTGTTTTAATAGTTTAGAAATTATATTTAGAGATCAAATTTCAAAAGAAATACAAGGCGAATGGAGCCAAATTTTTGATGCCCTTACCGAAATTTTTCCAATAAAAGAGTTTGAAAAATTAGATTCTCCATTACGATTACGTAGATTATTGGATGTATGCCTTTATTATCACCAACAAGCTAGAGAGAAAAAAACAACATATCCTCCTTGTCTAAATAATTCCGTACTTGCTTTACAAAATATTTCTCTTTTTCTTCAATATATAGATTGCTTTCCCTTAACTAACTGGACAATTTTCGAAGATTTTTTAGAAATCCCGCAATATTCTTACCCTTATAAAATTTTATATGAAGACAAACGAGGTATAAATATTAGCTTTGAAACATTATCAACTTACAAAGGTCCTTTTTTAGTTCTTTCCCCTGGTTGGTCTTTTCAAAAGAAACATTTTGTTTCTCCTATTTTATGCTGTGTTAATTTAGAATAAAAAATCTATTGCATTAGAGGAGCAAAAGATGCAAAAGCATTTAATTGGTATTGATTTAGGAACTGCAAATTCTGCCCTTGCTTTTAGAGATGCTAAAACAGATAAAACCACTATTCAAACATTACAATTTCGGCCTGAATATCAGGTAAGCGGTCGAGAAGGCCAAACGCCGATACTTCCATCATTAGTTACATTTTGTGTAGATGGAGCACAATGGGTTGGTAATGATGCAAGATCAAAATATATCAATGCTGTAGATGATCGAGGAGATATCTTGATTGGAGATGTAAAAAATTGGATAGGAGATAGAGGCAAACATTATAGTATCCCAGGCAATAAAAAAGTTACTCCTATTGATGTATCAACAATTATATTACAAAAAATGCGTGATAAATTTACTGCTAAACACGGTTATTTACCATCTGAAGCAGTAATTTGTATTCCTGCATCATTTGATCCAGCATATCGAGAAGCTACAATAGAAGCAGCAAAAAATGCTGGTATAACAGAAGTAAATCTTTTAGATGAGCCTAGAGCTGTAATTTATTATCTAGAATATCAATTAACTCAAGATGCTATTAGCAATTTTTTTAATGACTTTGGAAAAGAATCTTTAAATTGTATGGTATATGACTTTGGTGGCGGGACTGTTGATGTTTCCTTTCATGAAGTGAGCCGTAAACAAAACCTACCTTTATCAATCAATGATTACGGCATTAGTTGTTATAAACAACTAGGTGGAAATTCATTCGATAAAGCATTATTAAAATGGATACTCAATCAGCATAATATAATAGAAGATAAAATACCAGAACACAAAAGATTTGCTCTCCAAGCAGTATGTGAAGAATTTAAAATTAGTCTATCAGGAAAAGGAAGCGAGATTTTAAACCCACTTTCTCAACTCTGGGAGAATATAGAAAAAAAATGGGAGCTACTGGAGAAGATTGATGATGTACCAGATATTAATTTTACTCAATATGGCTATAATATTGTGCAAAAAATGAATAGTAAACAATATATAAATATTATGAATGATCTTATGGCATGGGAAGATACGGAAACAACAGAAAATCCTCGCATTAGTATTGTTGAGCCTATTATAGATGTGTTAAAAAAAGCACAACAAGCAAATGGTGGAAAGTTTATATGGCCAGATATAGTATTTTTAAATGGTCAAATGTGTAATTTTTTTCTTGTTCTTAGACGGCTTAGAAAATTTTTTCCTTCTAACATTAGAATTATCAGTAGCTTAAAAGAAGATTGGATAGACTATGGAACAGCAGTCGCGATAGGTGCAGTTCAATATGCTTCATTTTTAAAGTCACAATATACATTGCTCCAAAGGCAGACAATACGTACATCAGAATGCTATGCGTTGCAAATACAAGATAGAGGAGAAATATGTTGGTATTCTCTTTGTGATAAGGGAGATGTATTGTATAAAGAAGGTAAAGAAGGAGAGATTGATGATCTTGAGCTTCCTCCTAAATCTCATGGAATGAAAATATTAGTTTATTCTGCAGAAGATAAACAGAAATTAGATGAAGGAAATGGAAAGGCCATAATATATAAAGAATTTGAACTAAATACAATTTATAAAAATTATGAAAAAATTACACCTGTTAAAGTTCAATGGAAAATCTCTAGGGAAAGAATCATTACACTAAAAATAATCAACCGAGATACGTCTGAAGAAATTGCAACTCTTACCTCTACTAATTCTCAAGATACATCTATAGATTTTAATGTATCTATGATTTCTCCAAGTAAGGGAATAGTTACAAATAGCACTAAAAGCGAACAAAATGAAAAGATTCAGTTTCTTCAAAATTGGCATAGAAGAGTTCCTTTTAAACCTCAAGGAGAGCATGTCCCACCTGAAAAAATAGATAAGATTATTGATCTTTTTAAGATAGATAAAAGTGATTTCAATAAAATGGAACACGAATCTAGTAAAATTGAGCAAGAGATTATTAAATCAGAAAATGGGGCAGATTTAGCTGAGATTATTATAAAAGAATTTAAAAAAATATTGCAAGATTTGAAAAAAAAATTACCTATATCAATGAATAATACTTGTTATTTATTTCGAAGATTTTTGTTATTGACAGGTGGAATATATCCTGCTCTATATCACTCTAATGATAAAAAAAACATTAAAATAATAAACACTCTATTTCAAGAGAGTAGTAAATTTATAAAAGATAACTATCTTGGAAAAACTATATTTATTAATCAAATTTTGCAAATGATTATTCAAGGATGGAGTAGAATGGGAAAAGATGCTGAAGGCGCGGAAGAGTTTATAAAAGAATTAATTCAAACACCTAATCTGCCTCCAAGTCTATACTACAGTTCTTTAGTTCCGTTAGCAAAAGTTGCCAGGGGAAAAGAGTTTGAAAATAGCAAAATTTTTGACTTTTTAGCAATAGGCTTGATTTCTCCTATCAAGTATAGCTTAGAGATCAAATTACCCAAAGAACATTCTTCTAACTGGCGTGAGAATATAGCATGGTGTGTTGGTTCTTTAGCTTATAGAAAAGAAGATATTATTTATTCAAAAGAGAAATTAGAAGACATAAAATTAGAATTATATCGCAGAAGCCAAGTTGAAGAATTCCCTAAAGTATTACAAAATCTCCTTTTTGCTATAAGTGGAATTTTTTATCAACCTGAAACCCAGAATGATCCTATTTTTCCTGCTACCGAAGAAGAACAGAAAAAATTTGAAACTTTATTAGCTAGAATTCGAGACAAGGACAAAAGCAATCTTCTACAAAAATATATAGATTTAGCTGAATACTCTATTAAAGGTGGAAAAATAGCAGAATTAAAAGATGAACTATTCCATTTACTTCGAAGAGAACTAGAAAAGGAAGAAAATTCATGAAAGTGGTATCTTTAGATATTTTAACAGCCTATCCTAGGTCTAAAATTGAAACAGAGATTATGATGTTGAAGGATGCTATATATCAAAAAGAAACATTAAAATATGAAGAATGGTCTCTTTTTTTAAAAGGATTCAAAGAATGGCTTCTTTGTCTGGAAGAAAACATTAATAATTACCAAGATATTTTGAGGTGGTTGTTCGAAATTCTATTTTACTATTGGAATGAATTAGAGGAAGAATTACAAGAGGAATATACCAATTTTTTTCATAATTTTTTTACAGGAAGAGAAAAAATTTCACAAGCACTTATCCCATCATTATATTCATTTTTAATAACATATAAAAATCCTATTTTGAGCGAGATATGGGAGCTAATTTATTCTGAAGAAAATTGTAAATTTAATATTGATGCAAATAATATACCTACCAAAATAATTGAATTAATCGAAGAAAATGAAGAAAAAAAAATATATAGTGTAATAGAATCTTATCTTTATCAATGGAAGAAAGAACGCAAAGATTATATTCCTAATGCTTTAGCCTATTTAATACAGGAAAAGGCCAAAAAAGCACAAACAAATTGCCTCAAAAAGATTTATAATGCTTTTACAGAAAGCACTCTTGAAAATTGGGGATATTTTTTATACCAAAGGGCAGAGAACAAAGCAAATATAAAAAAAATATTTTATGATTTATTATGTGATCCTCTATTCTTTTTGCCTATTACGAGCCAAGATAAAGAAAGAGCTTTTTTAATATTAAAAGGTTTTTCTTCTCAAATACCCAAAAAAAATATTATAGATATATCTTTAGATTTGTTAGAAGAAATAGAGGGGCTAAGCCCTGAAGGAGAATACTTATTATATTTTATTCTTTCCTTTTATAAAGAGGAGCCAAGTTGGTTGCAGGAATATTGCAAACGCGAGTATCTAAACGCATCTTGGCTTCAAATAATATTGGATAATTCATCATTTAATTTATCTTGTAATGTATTTACATGTATTCAAAAAAAATTACGTCCTATTTCAGAAGTACAGAAAAAAAAGAGCCATAAAAAAATAGTAGCCAATCAATATAAATTCTTTTTTAATTCGCAACATTCAGCTATAGAAATATATAACTTTTTATGTGATACATTTACTGATAATTCTTTAGAAAAAGAAAATGATTCAGTTAAAGACTTTGAGAAAAAAATACTTGATCATTTCAAGTTGCAAGAATTCATAAAAGATTTTATAGACACAATTGTTCGCTATGATCATGGCGAGCAAAGAGTATATTTAGAACAGATAGCCCTAGAAATAAATGAAGAAAATAAATGGATCAAGCCTTTAATAGATTGCTATAAAAAAATTTTGATAAAAATTTGGGAAAATATAATAACTGAAAATCCTAACATCATCAAGTGTGAATATAAAGAAAAACTTGGGAAAATATCTATATTATTAGAAGACAATAAAAAATATGTTATGGATGAAGAAAACGATTTAATTGTTTTTTTTAAAAAAAATATTGCTGATTTTTCATCTTGGGAAAAAAAAATTTTGGGCGAACTTTGCAAAGCCACTATTCAATGTTTCTCTAAAACGCAGGGGAAATCACTTTTTGTAATACTTAGGGAACATTTTCAGACTGATTCCAATGTGACTAGGCCTTGGGCAATACTTACACATCCAGAATGGAGTAGTTCTGATTGGAAAATTAATTTATGGCAGCAAGGTTGGACAAATGCTAATTTAAATTCAGCAAAAATTTTTTTTGATAATGCTAAAAAAGATAAAGAGAAATTTATAGAGTATTTAGATGAATCTAGTAGAAATATGGTACTAGGATATCTCGATAAATGGGAAAAATATTGGTTTTCTGAGACAAAAGAAAGGAATAATGCTCCTGATAGCGAAGAATTTAAAGATAGACATTTTCGCTTTCGACTTGATAAGTATTTTCAAATATTATCAGATGAGGAATTAGAATGCTTAAATTCAATAAAAGAAAAAAATAATGAAGATTTAATAAGTAAAAATTATAAAAAAGAATCATTTCGATTTGAAAAATCAGAAAAAAAAATTCGATGGACAAATGCGAGAAGAATTTCAATTGACAAGACTAATCATGATAAATTAAATGAAATTTACGAGAAATTTTTATCTTTTCATTATTATATATATTCTAATTCTCTTCCATGCGAATATACTTTTAAAAAAAGTTCAAATGATGATGAATTATATGCTGAATTTCATATTTTAAAGCGAATATTTGAAGGAATAATTAAAGAGATCAAGAATAAAAAAATTTCAAAAGTCTCTGTAGAATACTATAACGATAATCATTTTCACTCAATCGAAATTGAAATATTTGGCGAGATATGGCCTCCTAATCATACAATTCCAAGTTTGTTTTTGAAAAATGTTGGAAATGACCTTTGGAAATTATATCATGAAATTGATGGTTACTTTTCTGAATGGTTTATTTCTCGTGGTTATAGAAAAAATGCTGAATTTATTTCTGAAAAATTTCAAATAATACCTGCCATAATAGAAATTAAAGAAAACGCTCCAGCGAATGATGATCCTTTTACTAAACATACTTTGAGATTTAAAATATGAATGGAAATTCTAAATATTTTTTAGTCTATGATACTAAATCTATTAGAAAAGATAAATATCCAGAAAATATTTTTGACTTTTACTTAGAACAGGGCAGTTTTGATTTCTCAAAATATAAAGCAGCTTTTTTACATATATCAGAAGAACAATACAAAAAAATATTATTTCTCTTAAGAGAAGTAAAGATTCCTATTATTCACTACTCTGGAGGAACAACACATACAGCACATTATATTAGTTCAAATGAAATTACAATAAATCTATCAGATATGCTGAATAATCTTGACTCGTTTTGTAAACAATTCTATGATACTAAAAAAATTGATTTAAATATTTTTATTTATGGTAAAGTGCTATATTTTCCTCCCTATATGTCTCTATTACAGTCTCTTTATTTATTTTTAGAATCGGGCTTCCAGAAAAAAGAAAATTTTTTATATGGCATAAAAGAAATTGTAAATATTGGTTATGATATTCATAGCGATTTATGGAATCTTTTAGAAAATCATAAAGGTATATTTTCTGCTCAAATAGAAGAGAGTATGAAGTCATATTTAGATTGTATGGGAAATTTTTTACGAAGTTTAGAAGATTCAAAAATGAATAGTTTCCCTTGTATTTCTTACGACGAGTTAACAAATTTTCACTTACAGCTTAAAAAAATATTCAATCTAAAAAAAAATATTTATTTTAAAAATAATAATCAATATGAAGAGCAAGGAAAGAATAGACAAAATGAAGTTTCTATAATGCTTTTTAACATACCTAGTTTACACTTGCCAGAAATATTAAAAGCTCAAGAGCAAAAATTCTTCGAATTATCATACTTATTCTTAAAAAATTTTTTACCTTTTTATGAAATAGAGAGATGTACAGAGTTAGAAAATGCTTTAGAGTATATCTCACAGAAAAATATACAAAAGTTAGTCATTTTTGCTTCTAGCTTTTCTGCCAATGAAATAGACAATATATTGATTAATATCCAGCTTAATTCAAAAAAAAATTATAAAAAAATACCTGTTCTTATCTGTTTAATAGAAGGCAAGGCTAAGCAGTTAATAAAAAATAGCAAATTTACTAAAATTTGGTTTTCTTCTAATATACATATTATAAATTGGAATATTCCTTCTCTAAAAGAAATAGCTATATGGCTAAATAAAAAATATCCTTTCGTCTATTCAGATGAAATACAAAAAGAATTGCAAATTCAGGAAAGGATTCAATCCTTAGAAACAGAATTTCGTCATGATTTAAGAAATGAGAATGGTTTTTTAAAAATAATACAGTGTTCAAATCCACAGCGAATAGACAACAAACAAGAATTAGAAGAAAGTTTTAAAATCGCCCTCAAAGAAAATAAAAATTTAGAAAGATTTATTTTATATCAAAAATTGTTGCAATTTGAAACATCAATAAACAATATAACTTATAGTCAATCAATTGATATTCTTAATATTAAAAATCAAAAAATTCTAGAAAATCTCAAAATTTTTCTTATAGAAGATTTTTCACCTTGGCATAATTTTTTTAAATCGCTTGGAAAAACATTAAATTGGACAGTAGATTGTATCCAGAAAGTAGAAGACGAAGAGAAAAATGACCTTAGGCTATTAGATGATTTTCTAACAAAATCAGGAAAATTTAAAGAGAAATTTTTAGATTATGATTTGATAATTTTAGATTTACGTTTAAAAAAAGAAGACCATAATGTTAAAGCAGTAGAAATGAGTGGCTTTCGGATACTAAAAAATATAAGGACAATGGATTTTTTTATTCCTGTAATTTTGTTTACTTCTACACATCAACTCTATAATTTTCGTACTCTTCAGCCATTACAAATACAAGATATATTTATAAAAGATGAAAGTGAAGATAATAAACAGTGTAATCCTTTTGAATTATTAATAAAAAAAATTATAGACTCTGTAAAAAAAAGACAATGGCTAGATCATTGGCATCTTCTGTGTGAATTATGGCGTGGCCACGATGAAGATCAAGAATCTTTTTATTATATACAGCAGGCATTTTATGCTATTTTCTATCATACTTCAAAAAATGAGTTAGATACCTTTGTAAATCCATATCATGAAGCTATATTATCCTTAAAAAATTGCTTAGATAGTCTTTTGGACAAATGGCTTGAAAATTCAGAAGAGAAAGAACCTCAAGAAAAAAAACTTTATAAATTCAAATATTATAAAGATTTTATGTCGGGATGCTGCTTCTGGTTGGTTACTAATTTCAGAAATCTTGTAGCTCATGGCATGGGAAACAATTTAATTGGAGAAGAAGAGCTAGATATAGCTTTAATCTGTGTTAGAATTTTTCTTTGTAAAAAGTTAAAAAAAACATTTCCTCTATCTATATCTGAAAAAAATGAATTATCTAGCGATAAAAAATGGTCCAATTTTGAAGAATTATGGAATGTTACAATAGGAAAAATTTTGAAAGAACTCAATATTACAGAGCAATGGTGGGGCAGCTTTAAAGCTAATAAAGGAATCATGGAAAACATAATAGATATTCTAGGAAAAAGAGATAAAGAAACTTCAGAATATCGTAAAAAAGCCAGCATATTATTACTTTTTGGTGAAATGCTTACAAGTCTTTCAGAAGAAGAAATTAACTCTAATTACTCCCAAATTTTGATTCACCAAATTCTACAGTATATAGAATTTGATACTAATTTAATAAATCCAAATATTGGTTTAACGTTAGAAGAGCAAAAAAAACGATTATTGGTTCCAAATACAGAAGAAAAGAAAAAAATATTTGAAAAAATAGATAATTTAGCTTCATTTCCTAATAATAAATATGCACTCCCCTCAGATATTAGAAATTATGGACATAAAAATTTTAAAAAATTGCAGGATGAATAAAAATTCAGTGGAGTTATTTCCTGTCTTTAAAGCCACACTGAATTTAGCATATAGTTGGTGGAAGAATTTTCTATAGCCTTTATTTTTTGAGTGTTTCCAGCATTTTTTTTGTAAACGCACAGCAAGCTTATGGCGAATTGGGGGTTGTTTTCTGAAAAGCTTCCCTTAAAACTGATTACTCAAGAGTCAATACTGGGATAAGATCGAGGCTAGCGAACGGGATTTGTCTCAAATTGTCATGAAACTCTGTCAAGATCGTATAAAAAAAATGTGTCAAAGACAAATCTCTGCCATCGTTCATTGCATGGAGTAAATTTTATAAAGAGAGAACCTATCTATGGTAAATGTTTTTATCAGCCACTCTTCAAGGGACGAATATGCTGTTATCCAAATCACCAGAAGACTTGAGGCACTTGACTCAGTAGTATGGGTGGATAATCAGCAAATACAGCATGGAAACAACCTTTCCAAGAAGATTAGTGACGGAATGGAAAAATGTGATGTTTTTCTGCTTGTGTGGAGCAAGCATGCCAAAGAATCCAAATGGGTTGAAGAAGAATGGACAAATGCCCATAGCATGGGCAAAGATATTATTCCTTGTATTCTTGACAATACTCCTCTTCCAGCACTACTACAAAGCAGAAAATACTTCGATTTTATAGATTTTACACAGGGAATCCAAGAATTGGAGACTGCTTTTTCAAATAGAAAATCAGAACTATGTTTTACTCATCCATCCCCATCGCTTTCAGAAACAAATCCTTTGATAAATAGGCAAGACGATTGGTCTGCACAAATTTGTCAAGGTGCCACCATTCAAGACTTAGATCCAAGAGCAATTATCAAGGCACGCACGGAGTACAAAAAAAAATACCCTGAGAAATTATTGCAAATTGACGAATGGGATGACATAACTTTCCTCAACAAAGCTAAAGTAACAAAACAAGGCAAAATTACCTATACAGCCATTATCCTTTTAGGCAAAGAAGAATCTGAACATTTCATAAGCCCATCAATTGCAAAAATTACATGGCTATTGAAAAATGAAAATAATGAAGACAAAGATTATCAGCATTTTGGGCCGCCTTTTCTACTGAATTCTGAATCCGTCTGTGCTAAAATTCGCAATCTCACTTACCGCTATTTGCCTAATAATTCACTATTTCCTGTAGAAGTCACACAATATGAGCAATATTTGCTGCGGGAGACTTTACATAATTGTATTGCTCACCAAAATTATGAACTCAAAGGTAGAATCAATGTTGTAGAAAAACCTGAGGAGTTAATTTTTACAAATGTTGGAACATTTATCCCAGGGTCTGTAGAAAAAGTAGTCGCAATGGAAATCCCACCTGAATGTTATCGTAATCCCTTTCTTGTAACTGCAATGGCCAATCTGAATATGGTAGATATCATCGGTAGTGGAATTCGTAAAATGTTCATCTTGCAAAGCAAAAGGTTCTTCCCTTTGCCTGATTATGATTTGACAGAAGCTAATCGAGTCAAAGTAAGAATTTTTGGAAAAATACTGGACGAAAATTACACTCGTTTACTCATCCGTTATAATTTGGATATGAGAACTTTGATTGCTTTAGATAAAGTACAAAAAAAGATTAAATTGAAACCAGACGAACTTAAATTGTTAAAATCAAAAAAGTTTATAGAGGGTAGACGACCAAACTATTTTGTATCTGCAAAAATTGCGCAGATGACAAATCAAAAAGCAACTTACACTAAATATAAAGCTTTTGACAAACAGTATTATCAAAATTTAATCAAACAATTTATTACTCAGCACAAAGAAGTAACAAGAAAAGAAATAGAACAATTACTCATAGATAAGCTACCAGATAACCTTGATACTAAACAAAGGAAAAATAAGATTAATAACTTACTAAACGAAATGTCTAATAAACTTGGAATGATTAAAAATATAGGCTCTCGTACTGTATCCAGATGGGTTCTGTTGTAAACTTCCTTTAATTAGCCTTTAATGAATGGGAAATTTTATTAAAGAATTATTAAAGAGTTATTAAAGAATAAAAGATATAAAATATTATCATAAAACAGCTTATCTTTAATATAAATAATATTTATTCTGTATTTTAAAATTTACCACCGAAAATCAAGTTCGAATCGGAGTAAAAGAAGGATGGAAAACATCAGAACTCTGTTTTCAAATTCGAGCTTTTAGTTATAATATATTCATCAAGGAAATCACAATATGAATCATGCATGGGTAGACAGGTTTGATACCTTGTCTTTGGGTAGTCCGCAGAAAGAATCTGGCGATGCGAAGGCGGTGCAGACAAATTTTTTTATAAGGCTGGTTTGTCCGCCTTTTGCTTTTAGCGAACAGCAGCAAAAAGCTTTATGGATGAAAGCTCAAGAAGAGGAATGCCAATGGGAGAGAATACCTGACGTTACGAAAGATGATTCCTTTTTAGGGCAGATAGAGCTGCATGGGCTGGATGGGTGTGGTCGTTATATGCGGGAAATCTTGTATGTCCAGCAAGAAGAATATGCGTTTTGGAGAGTTAAGGACAAGAATCTGCAAGGTTTTAAAAAGCTGTACTATAATCCTGCCAGGTATCAGGAGATGGAATTGAAGCTGGATAGCATAGAGTTTATTCCCTTTCGTCAGGGAATGGGGTTTTTGTCTATTTGTTTTTTGGCCAGGGCTTCGGAAAATGTCCCTTTCCGTTTTGTCATAGATAGCAACTATTATCTTCCTTTCGTTGATAATAGAGCGATTGCTCTGATCCAAAGAAGGAAAGTGCAAAAAGATAGATGGGAAGAGAAGGAATTCTATGTTGCGGACTTGCTTCAAGATGCTTATCAATCTTTGATGGTGGAAAGAAAGATAGAGGATTGTAATGGGAATAAGGTTATATCCGTAGCAGGGAATCGTTTGTTTCTTATGTCCTACGCTGTTCTGGCTGTAAATAATGAAAAATGGCAAGAGGATACGGTAAAGGAGGCAAGGCATTTCTATCACCAAACTACCAGGTGGTCCAGAGATTCCTATAAACACGATATTGCCCTTGAAATAGAGTGGGAAGGTCCAGAGAAGACTAGTTCTGGCGTGGCTACCCGTTTCTATGCTATGAATTCTCAAGGCATTACTTGCATGGGACTGGGTGCGAGTGAATTTGAGCAAAATAACTATCTTCCCAAGTTTCGGGAATCCAACTTTTTTGCTTTGCTTCTGGCCTGGCATATTAAAACTGGTTTGAAAAATCTGGATAAGCAGTCTACTCCAAAGCCCTGGTTCAATGCAATACAAAGCATTCTTTCTGTTTCCCTGTTTAAGCAAAAGCCCAGGCAGCAATTTTTTGAAGCGTGTCTGAAATTTTTTCAGGTGGGGAAGGATTTGCCAGGGAAGGAAATAGAACAAGTTGGGCTTCAGATAGAAGAAAAGGAAGACCCTGAAGACTATGTTTTTAAAAAATCGGGCGACTATTGGACTCTTGCATATAAGGGCGAAAAGAAAGAGGTTAAAGATAGCAAAGGCATGGGATATATTGCCTATCTTATCCGAAATCGCAATAAGAAAATCCATGTGATTGAGTTGAATAAAAGCGAAAAAGGGAAAAATTCTATCAGAGAAAGAGATGCGATAGAAGAAGGTTTGGGCTACAGCAATTCTCATCATGCCCCAAGCGACCATCAAGCAAGAGAAGAGTATAAAAAAAGGCTATTAGAGCTTTCAGAAGAGAGAAAAGAAGCCGAAAAGGATCATGATTGGAGCAAATTAGAAAAAATTGATGAGGAGACCGAAAAGATCGGAAAATGCTCGAAGGCCAAATTTTGTTCTTCTCCTGAGAATGACAAGTTGCGGAAAAGCGTCAGTAATGCTATAGAAAGAGCCTTGAAAAATATAGAAAAGCATCTCCCTTCTCTTGCAAAGCATTTAGAAAATGCAATCCAAAGAGGAACAATATGTATCTACCAACCTGATGAGGAAATTTTTTGGGATGTTCCATACTAAAGGAGGCCAGAAATGCCTTATTGTTATCTTGTTGCCATAGATGAAACGGGTTCGTTTGAGAAGCAGTCTAAAAAAGTATCCAGAGAAAAGGAAAAAGCATCGAAAGTCGGGGGAGTGGTATTCAAAGACCCTCGCAACCAGATTGTGCATAATCGCATGGATCATGTTCTGAACCAGTGGAACATAAGCCACCCTCGCTCTATTGTGGAGAGAATAGAAGAAATCCACTATTTCCCTATGAGAGGAGTCAGGTGGGATGATTCCGAAAATTTGTCTGTCACCCCAGAGGAAGGCGTAGAGCTAACCAACGAGCTTGTACGAGAATTGCTTTCTCTGGAAGAATTTTCTATGGCCTTTGTTTCTTCAGGGTTTCCACCATTTTTTGTGAACGAACAGCAAGCTTATGGGGAAATATTGAGAACAACGCTTTGGGGTTTATTTTCGGAAAAGCTTCCGCTAAAGGAAGGGGATATCGTGAATGTCATGATTGGCCCACGTTCTCAAGCCAAAGGGGCTTTTGGAGTCTGGAAGCCTGCTGACTACGATTTCTACTATGAATTTCTCATGAAGCAACTGGAAAAAGAGTTTCAACCATTGGCTCAACAAAAGAAGATCGAGATCAAGCTGGAATGCGATACAAGGAAGGTAGTAAAAAAGGCAGAAGTTCTTGCCGCTGATTTGTTTTTAGGCAATGAGAAAACACGCGATATCAAAGACGTGAAGTATTGTAAAATTTCCTTTCAAGATTACTATTGGCCTGCCCTGGGCATGAACCCTGTAGAGGAAATTGTGAAATCCTATGAAAATGGAAATTGCAGGCCGATTATGGCTTTTTCTCGTCTATTGCATTTATATGCTTTGCAATGCCTGAAAGAAGAAAAAAATGCCATTTCTGTCTTGCCCAAGGCAAAAAGAATTCTAAAGGCTATCGCTCAAGAGGAAATGGAAATGGAAGAGTTTGTTTCTTTTCTGGATAAGACATTGGAAAATCTTATTGTAAGCAGGGCAGAAGCCTCTGAAAATATGAAGATGGCGGAAATCTATTGCCAGACTCTTCTGAATCTTTATCCTTTGGAGAGCGGGCAGGAGAATCCTTTGATTTTAAGAATGCAAGAAGTCCTGATGCGTCAGCAAATCGCCATAGAAAGCCATAAAGGATCTATAGAAAATAATGCTGGTAAGTATCTGGAAGAATATCGTGGCTTCTTCGCCACACATAAAGAAATCCTGTATCCTACGATTGGCGAACGGTTGTTGCATCATCTCGATATGGAACTCAAAGCTGTCCAGGTCAGCCATTTTAACAACTATAATTTTGCAGAAGTAGAAAAAATCCTGGAACCTCATTACAAAAGATACAAGGAAACCTACCGCAAATTTCTTGGCAAGGAAAAGGACTCCACCTTTGGAAAACTCTCTGGCACGCTCGGACAGGCGAATGCGTTTCTTTATGGAATGAACCGTGAAGAATATGCTTACTATGAACTCGCAGCAGAACAGCTTCAGGAAGACACGGAAAACTTTGTTCCTCATACAGAAATGTGGAATATAGGCATGCACTACCGCATCCATCTGGAACTCTCTCGCCAGGAAAATCCCAGGCATTATCCACAAGACAAAATGCCCTGGCAGAACGCCCTGGAACTCATGAAAAGCCTTTTCGATCATCAAAGACTGACCCCCAACAACTTGCTTGGCTGGGGAATCAAAAATGCCTCTACCTTCGATCTGGCTCTTATACTCAAGTTTTTAAGCTACTACCATCATTATGTCAGTCCATCTTTGATAGAATCTACAGAATCTTTGGACGCTCTTTGCCAGCATATATCCAACAAAAATTGGCCCTGGTATCCTTCCTGCCATATCTGGAAGTGGGCTTTATACCTGGCTTATAGCACAGGAAACCAGGATTGCATCGAAAAGGCTCTTTCCTTAATACAGCCCTACACGGAAGGCCATTTTACCCTCAAGACAATAGAGATTCCTCTTCTTTTGTTGCAATGCCTGGCTAAATCGCAAAATCCTAAGCCAGTTTTACAAACGCTAAACGATTTGAGCCAAACTCAGCCATTCTTCCGAGATTTCCTAGCGCATACACCATGGCAAACCACATTGTCCAGCGAAAGCTGCAAAGGATGGGATATATGGAATATCGTAACCATGCTGCCATTCTATTATGGATAGAGGAGAGTGCTTTTCTCTACCTATAATTAAAGGGCATTGTCTTCAAGGCTTCCTCTACGGCACAAGAACTAGCTATGATTCTACCATTGCTGGTAATTTTTCCCTTGTTCATTTTTTTTCTGCTCCAATATGGAATCTTGTGTGTATCCACATAGCAATAAATTCCTTTGCCTGATGGATGATAATAGCATCAAGGATAACTATGGCAGGTTTCAGGATTTTGGCATTCCTCCTGCCAAGAATGGGGACTATGCGTTTTTGTTGCATATCCTAAAATCGCTCAAAAGCAAGGACAAAGGGGCATGCATTCTGCCTCATGGCGTTCTTTTCCGAGGTAATGCCGAGGGGAAAATCCGAATGAATTTGATTCGCAGAGGCAGGGCATAAAGTCTACGGTCATAGCCTTCTAGTCTTTGCTCTACTTTATTTTCCAGTCTCCCGATGCGTTCCCTGCTGTATTGATTTCGGTTACAATGGCCTTTATCATTTGTGTCTGGATGAGAAACTGATCCGTTACCAATAAATTACCAAAACTTGGAATATCCAAGTTTTGCAACTCTTTTTTTTACAAAGGATTATAATGATTGTAATGATTGAATGCAATAATAAAATGTTTAAAAAAAAATAAGATTTCATTCAAATATTTTATTACCAATAAGTTACCAAAACTTGGAATATCCAAATATTAATAATTTTTTCAACTAGCACAAGTCGTTAATTAATCATAAATTTCAAATAATTTTTATTTTTTTTAGATACTTTAAAATTATAATTTTTTCTCTCATAAGAATTCCTTAAAAAGGATTCAATTTTTTTGCTGCCTATAGCAATTATAAAAATTTTTTCCTTTCAAATCAACGCATTTCTCACAAGATGGCTTTTATTTTTTCATCTATCAGGCAACAAGATTTTGTTGCGATGGACACTATGGCACAACATAACGAGCAGGCCGATCTTTATGGCGTTGTTCTTGTCGTTAAAGTCTGAAAAACGGGACAGAATGGACAGCTTGCATAAGAAGCTCAGAAACCTGATCTTTTTTGTATTCAACAGAGGCTCTTTTGGAATTGGGTCTTGGTTGTGATAGATCTGCAATTTTCTTTTGCACTTCTTCCAGGGAGGAATGATTCCCATTTTGAGAAGAAAGCATTTGTTCTATCTCACGAAAGCGACAAGGGATAGGTGCTATAGCTCCTGCTGCAACACGATATTTATATTCATGATTTTTTTCCTGGTAGCAGGCAAAGCTAAGGTTGAGGCTGGAAAGATCCATACCTGCGCTTCTCGTTCTTCTTAAATATATAGAATGGCTTTTTTCTGGTAAGGATGGCAAAAAAAAGTGAGTTACCAGCTCGTGATTTTGCAAAGAAATCCCAGGCTTGCCTGCTTTTGACTTGCTCTGGTACAATTCTTCGAGTGAAACAGATCTTGTCCCTTGCGCTCCGCGAATATGAACAACAGCATCGAAAATTAGGAATACACTGCCTGCCTCTGCTCCAGAGGCTGCGTTGCATATATTTCCGCCAATTGTTGCCCTGTTTCGGATTTCATGGCATCCCATCACTTTAGAGGCTTCATATAAGGCAGTGAAAAAGGGTTTTCCTTCTTGGTAATCCAAAAGTTCGCTAAAGGTTACAAGAGAGCCTAATACAAGGCCGTCTTGATTTTTCTCTATTTTCTGAAATTCTGGAACATCCTGGATTTTCTTTATATCAATCACGTTCTGGCACGCAGCATAGCCTCCGCGCATCTTCACCAGCAAATCCGTACCGCCAGCAAGAATCTGATAATTTTGCACTTGATTGGCTATTTCTAAAAATTCAGAAAAAGTTTTGGGATCATAGTAATGAAATGGAATAAACATTTTTGGCCCTCTTATTTTGTATGTGTGACAATACTTGCGAATGGTTTTCCTGGATTTTTTTTCTTACAACTTCTGCATGAAGCGGTAGCTCATTGAACTCCAGCCCAATAGCATCTTTTACCGCAGCAAGAATGGCAGGTGCGATGCCAATAACAGGATGCTCTCCAAGACATTTTGCGCCATAGACCATCCTCTGATCAAAAGTCTCTACAAAATGAGTGTGCATTTCTATGCCTTTTGTATCTTCAGGTGTCGGAATTTTGTAGTCTGTGAATTCTGGGTTTCGGATCTTTCCTTTGCTATCATATTGGATTTTTTCCATGATAGAACCGCCAATGCCCATAATCACAGCACCTTCAACCTGGCTTTTTGCCATAACTGGGTTAATCACTTTCCCAATGTCAAGCGCAGAGGAAACCATACGGACTAAGATCTGCCCACTAGAAAGATCAACATCCAGCGCAACGCCCTGGCAGCCATAAGTCCATTGAGAAGCAGCGTCTCCTTGCCCTGTTTTTTCATCGCTGTATTCCATTTCAGGCATATATGCGCCGTATCCAACGGGAGGCATGCCGCTAGTTTTTCCATTAGGAAAAGTATAGCCAAGCATAAGCTTTTCGATGGGAATGTTTTTTTCTTTATCGAACAAATAAAAAACTTTTTTGCCATCATAAACTAAGTCATGGGCAGATTGCCCCATAGCAATGGCAGCGTTTTCTTTGATTTTTTGGATAGCATCCTGAGCAGCTTTATAGACAGCGTTGCCTACCATCCATGTAGAGCGCGATGCTACGGTTTGCCATTCATAAGGGGTATAGCGCGTATCAGGGATAGAGGTAACTTCAATTTTGTGTACAGGCAAAAGCAATGCTTCTGCTGCAATCTGCGTTATGGTTGTCAGAAGCCCTTGCCCCATGTCTGTTGCACTAATCATCACATTTACAGTAGTGTCTTCGTTAAACCTGATAATGGCAGTGGAAAATCCATTGGTTGGCATTCCAGGTGCTTTGAGGAAATTTGCTAAACCATAGCCTCTTGCATGAGCATTTTCTGAATGATGGGAAAATTTATGCTTTTCTAAGTCTTCTTCCACTAAATTCATGCAAGCAAAGATATTTCCATCGTCTTCGCGGACGGTTTGTCCAATGCTATTTTTGTTTCCAGGGCGGAGCATGTTGAATTTGCGTATTTCAGATGATGTATATCCAGTTCTTTCTGCAACTAATTCAATCATTCTTTCCGCGAGAAGGGCAGCTTCTGGATGTCCGTATGCTCGGTATGCTCCTAATGGTGGTTTATTGGTATAAACTCCGTAGGCATCTATTTCCAGGTAAGGGATATTGTATGTGCCTGATGTTACAATGCCTCCAGGCTGGACAATATTGATTGCATACCCTGCATATCCTCCAGAATTGAGGAGATATGTAACTTTAAGACCATGGATCATACCGTTTTCATCGAAATCTACTGTGAATTCTCCATCAAGCCCTCTTCCTACAACAGTGCCAAAAAACATTTCTTCTCTGTCGAGCTGTATACGCACATACTCTCCTTTAAAATGCTTTGCAAGCAAGACAGTAAGAGGCTCAATGGTAACATCGGATTTGCCTCCAAAACCGCCGCCCAAAAAATATGTGGTGACAGCAATTTTTCGCATAGGCAAATGGAATGATTCGCTTAAAAAATGTCTTACATCAAAAGGCGATTGGGCAGATGTATACACTTCTATAGAATCGTCATGACTCCATTTGGCAATTGTTACATGAGGCTCCATCTGGCAATGGGCAAGGTGAGGCCAATTCATTTTTGCTGATGCGCTGAATTTGCCTTGCTGGAATTTTCCAGAATAAGGCTCACCCGTGCGAATCTTGAAATGTTGGAAGATATTCGTTCCTTGTTTAGGGAAAAAACCAGGCATAGCAGGAATGTGTTCATGAATCAAAGGCGCGTTCTCTGCCATAGCTTCCGAAGATTCAAACACAGCAGGCAAAACTTCATATTCGACTTTAACTTTTAGAGAGCCTTCCAATGCAGCTTCTTTGCTGTCCGCAACGACTGCTGCCACGGGTTCGCCAATGAAGCGCACTTTGCCTCTGGCAAGAGGAGGCTGATCTTTGATACAAACGCCAATGATTTCCGCGCTGTTTTCCCCTGTAACAATGCCTCTAACTCCTTTGACTTTTAAGGCTTCATCAAAATAAATCCTTTTGATGATTGCATGTGCTTCTGAGGATCGCACAATCCTGGCAAACAGCTCTCTTGGGAAATGCAAATCCGCCGTATACTTGGCAGTTCCTGTAACTTTGGAAATTGCTTCCACGCGAGAAAGATTTTTTCCAATACTTTTATAGACCATAGTTCTATAAATTCTCCTTTCTTAGCTTTGAATCAGCAAATATTCGCGAAAAATTCTACAGAAAAAGTTTATGTTTGTAGCATACACAAGTAAATATAAATGGCTTGCGCCATTATTTATAATAATAATATATTAATAGTTTTTTTCAACTAGCACAAGTCGTAAATTCATTTATTTTTTTTGCAATACTTGCGCATTTTTTCCTTTTCCTATCTCAGACAAGCCGAAAACAAACAGGTATTAACCACGAATGAGGCGAATATACAAATTACGCGAATGAAATTTTTATGAAAACTATTCGTTTTATTCGTGATAAAAATCTTTGCTTTTTTGGCAAACATTTCACTTGTCAGATTCTATCTGATAATCGACTGGACAAAAATTCTATTTTGAGTTACAATAGCAGACAAAGGCAAAAACCTAAGACAAAGAGATTTATGTTTTAAATTAACAATGATGGTTTGTTATCCTAGGTTAGTAAGTGAAGCATCTTTTATTTTAAGGAGTTTTTGTATGTCAACAACATACGGTACATTGAAAGCCCAAGTCGTAGCTGATGTCCATGCGGAAGAAAGAGCATTATTCATCCAAAGAACCTATACCCATTTAGCATTTGCTATTTTGGCATTCGTTGGATTGACCTCACTTATTATCAAGTCTCCCTTGGCTAAACCGATTCTGAACCTATTTTTTAACACTCATCCTATTCTGATTTTGGTTGCTTTTATTGGCGCGTCCTGGATTGCACAATCCTGGGCAAATTCTGCAACTTCTAAACCAATGCAATATATGGGATTAGGATTATATATATTTGCCGAATCAATCATTTTCACGCCTATTCTTTTCATAGCAGCCAACTATTCTTCACCTCATATAATCCCAGCAGCAGCGGCTGTAACTGGTGTGTTGTTTCTTGCTCTTACATTCATTGCTTTCACATCTAAAAAAGATTTCTCATTTTTAGGCAAATTTCTCCAATTGTTTGGTTTTATAGCACTTGGCGTGGTGTTGTGCCAACTTTTCTTCCAATTCCCACTCAGCACAACTTTATTTGCCGCTGTGATGGTAGCTTTTGCAGGTGGTTGCGTCCTTTATGATACTTCCAATGTTATCCATCACTACCGTACAGATCAATATGTCGCTGCATCCTTAGAGCTATTTGCTTCTGTAGCCCTTATGTTCTGGTATGTGCTACGTTTGTTTATGAGCCGCGACTAAACAATTGAGATGTCATTCCTGCCAGCGCAGGAATGACACAAAAAGCATAGAAATCGAAACAAAGCCGTCAGGCACTATTTAGGTAAAGTCGATAGGAACTCTTTCAATATGAATTCTTGTGTGGCTTCCCAGTGTTTCGCTGCATGAGAAAACTCCATGGGCATAGAGAGGATTTTATCGGGGCCTTGAATCTGGCCTTTGTTTTTTGCTTTTGGATTTAAAGGGATTTGGGCAGAAGGGCATTCTGATAGCATTTCTTCGACTTCTGGGCTTAACAGATAGGAAATAAGCTTTTTGGCATTTTCAGGATTGGGCGAATTCGCTATTAAAGCTAGTGTATTAGGGATAAAAAGAGTTCCTGACTGGTTGGGCTGGCTGTCAGGGTATAAAATTTTGACAGGTCTATTTTGCAAAATTTCGATCATGGCATCATCCGTGTCTGTAAGAGCAATGTCTAATTCGCCTGATCCGACCTTTTCTGCGCATGACTTATTCCCGCTCTCTATGCGTACCTGGTTTGCTTTAAAAGATAGGAAAAATTCCTTTGCTTTGGGCGGACCTAATATGCTGAATAAGCAGGCGAAATGGGTTGCTGTTGTTCCTGCCACGGGCTTCGCTATAGCAAATCTACCCTTCCACTCTGGTTTTGCAAGGTCAGAAAGGCATACAGGGAAATCTTTAGCCTTGACCTTTTCTGTATTCACAATCAAGACTCTGGCTCTTGCTGCAAATCCTGTCCAATATCCTTCCTTGTCTTTAAAATACTCTGGAATATCCTGGGATGCAGGAGATATATAGGCAGCCAGAATGCCTTTTTGTTTGAGCCTCAAGGTATTTACGATTTCATTGTTCCAAAACACATCGCATCGGGGATGCTTGCTTTCTTCTATGAGGCAAGCTGTAAGACCAACGGTTTTTGTGCTTTCTGTATCGTATTTTGCCTTAACTTGTATGCCTGTTTTTTCTTCAAATTTACGGAGAATAGGCTCAGAAAAATTTCTGTCCAAGGCTGTGTATACAACCACTTGCTGTTTTTTTTCGCAAGCCACTAAACAAAGCAAAAAAATAAGAAAAGATAAAGATTTCATGGTTTGAATCCATAAACAAAAATTTCGCCTTTTGCTCCTCCCAGAGCCACAAATGCTCCATTTTCAGCAAAAGTCGCGGATTGTAAATTTTTATTGAGGATGACTTCATAGCGGCAAACGGCTGTAAAGGTTTCGTGAATACGCATTTCGCCATCTCTTGTTGCCAGCATTAAGAATTCTCCTGAATTATTCAACTCTAGCCCTACAATTCCCCCACCCTGGGTAAAACTGCTATAAGGAGCATCTACTTCGAATTTATCGCGGTCTGTTATTGTACAAAAAGAGTGGTTTTTGACTTTATCAAAGTACTTGCTGAAGTCTGTATAAGCATATCTTGCAGGATCATGATAAGAGCTTTTAATAAAAAGTATTCTCCTTTCCCACATTTTTCTGCCATCGTTGTTCCAAGATTCTACAGATGGGTCGAGAATGAGCTGCCAGCAGCGTATTGCCCCGCGAATATTGCCAGTATAAAGAAATCGCGTATCGGAAGATATGGTCATGCATGCTGATTCTTCGCCATAAGGAACGCCTCTTTCGTATTTCATGTAGCCATCGGCTGGATTCCAGATTTTCACTAAACCTAGCTCATCTGTGCTAAACAAATACCGTCCGTCTCCACTGAACAGGAGGTGAAAAATTTTTCGGTAGTTTGTAGGCCATTCGGATATTTTTTTTCTTTCTGGAAGATTCCACATAATGATTTTACGGCAAGCACTGGCAATGTATTTATTATCAGGGCTTAATGCTAAAGCATATACGGGATAATCGTGTCCTGTAAATTTGTGGATTTCTTTTTCTGTGCTTACATCCCAAACGCGGATTGCTTTATCTTTGCAAGATGTCACCAGGAGCTTTTTATCTCTTGTAAGAAAAGCCCTGCTCACAGGAAAAGGATGCCTGAAGCTTTTGATGACTTTGAGCGTAGCTGGATCAATCAGGCAAGCCTTGTTATCGTCTGATGCTGTTACAAGATATTCATTGTCGTAAGTAAAATTAATAGATGCGATTGCCTGTGTGTGAGGAGAAGCTTTCAAAAGCAAGCCAAAGCTTTCGTATTGAGCGATTTTATAGGCCATTTTTAGAGGGAAAATTTTCTCGAAAGTGCTTTGGTCTTCATACAAGACGATAACATTAAGCAAAGACATGGGGGCTTGTATCATAGCCATGGTTTTGAAAACAGCCTGCTTTTTGGCACTGCTTTCTTCAAAATACAGAGAGCAAGGAAAGCTTTGTTTTTGTTCTGGCTTTTTGCTAACCATTTCTACTGTAATGCTTTTTATTGGCTTTTCTGCCTTGACTTCACCGCTAACCAGGGTTTGCTGCTGGAATGTCAGGGTTGGGAACTGATACTCTGTCCCTGGGGTCCAAAGAGTAATTTCATTGCACAAAGCAACAACGCAACAAACATAGAATAAGAATATAAATATAACACGCATAAAGTACCTCTTAAAAATTTTCCCAATCTTTTTGGGGAGTGCTTTCTTTTTTTCCTAACTCTATCAACCCTAAAATAAGAAAAATCATAGCAGTAAAACTTAATAGATTTAATATAATATAAAAAGAATGTAGAAAAGGCATTACTTTATCTAATTTTTCTATTAGATTGATTTTTTGTGCTATAGGAGTAGCAATATTGCATAGAATGTGGAGTGCAAAAAATCTTACGATATTTTTCTTTCCTGATTCAAAGGGCCAGTTTGCAACAACCGCTAAACCTATAATATAGCCAAAGAAATGCGCCCATGTAATTATCTGCCAAAAATAATCCATATTTTTTCCCCTTCATTTTAGTTTTGCAAGCTCTTTTCATGATAAAAAGGCTCTGTTTGTTGATAACTTTATGGGATTAGCACAAGGCTATTTTATATTTTTCCCTATTTTTGTCTAGTCTTTTTATCCATTTTCTCGAAGAATCCCTTTATCAATGCATTGGATTTATAGGGAAATTATTTATAATTCAGACTGTATAGGATGTTGAAATTTTGGAAACTGTTGTTAAACTATAAAGAAATCTTTATGAAGAAAAGAGAAAATTGTATGAAGTCTCCGAACACTATTTTGATTCGCTTTCCGAACTGGGTTGGGGATGTTGTCATGGCAACTCCTGTTGCCCAATGTCTCAAAGAGAATTACCCCCAGAGCAAAATCATAGCCATTGTGCGAAAATATGCCAGCCAGGTATTGGAAGATTGTCCCTGGCTGGATGATATAATAGATTGCTCAGACCAAAAAATTTCTTCTTTTTGGCAAACAGCCCAGGCAGTAAGAGCTTTACATCCAGACATGGCAATCGTTCTGCCCAATTCCTGGAGATCTCTTCTTACTCTTTGGCTTGGGGGAACTAAGAAAATCTATGGATATAGAGTCAGAGGAAGATCTTTGATGCTGGCTAATGGCCCAAAACCATTGCTGCAAAATGGAAAAATCCTCCCTATCCCTATGCTGGAATATTATTTGGAAATATGCCGATTCCTTTCCTTGAATATTCCCCATGAACCAAAGCCATGTCTGTTTTTTTCAGAGGAGGTAAAGCAAAGGGGGGAAGCTCTATTGCAAAAGCACGGAATCCAAAAAGACGATTTTGTAATTGGCATCAACCCTGGAGCTAAATTTGGCTCTTCTAAATGCTGGCCTGAATCTTATTTTGCAAGACTTGCAGAGCTTTTAGGTTCTCGAATCAAAAGCAAACTCTTACTCTTTGTTGGCCCAGGAGAAGAAAAAATAGCAAACTCCATCATCAGCCAAAGCAAGGTCTGCTTGATCAATACTGCAAATGAATTGGATTTAGCAATCCTCAAGCCCCTTGTCAAAAGGTGTCAGATTTTGGTTACAAATGATACTGGAACAAGGCATTATGCAGTTGCTTTGGGAGTCCCCACTGTGGTCATCATCGGGTCAACAGATCCAAGATATACTGCCAGCAACCTGGAAAAAACAATCGTTTTAAGAGAAGAAATAGATTGCTCTCCATGCCATAAAAAGATATGCCCTGGCGATCACAAATGTATGACGATGATCACACCCGAAAAGGTTCTTCAGGCTTGCGAAAAGTTTATGTAGGCTTTTATTAAAGGAAAAATGCTTATGGATTTAACTCCTAATCTGGATACATCAGAAAAGTATTTTATCACGAATTTTGCGAATGGACGAATAGCACGAATAGATCATCTTATTCGTGTTATATGTGTTATTCGTG
>JABWCH010000025.1 GCA_013359215.1 Candidatus Brocadiia bacterium
CTAGGCTACTTCTAAGAAGGGGATAGAAATGTCAGAAATAGAAATTAAACAAATAGAACCATGTTTGTATGAAATACCAAAACAAGGCGGCATGAGAGTACCTGGAAGAATCTACGCAAATGAAAAAGTTCTGCGAGACTTATACCAGGATGAAAGCCTGAAACAAGTCATGAATGTAGCTTATTTGCCAGGAATTGTAGGATATTCCCTTGCCATGCCTGATATACACTGGGGCTATGGATTTCCTATTGGCGGTGTTGCTGCCATGGATCAGGAAGAAGGGGTTGTCACCCCTGGCGGAATTGGTTTTGATATTAATTGCGGGGTGCGTCTGATCAAAACCGATTTATTCCATCAAGATATTCAATCCAAGTTGAGAAACCTTGTTAATGGACTTTTCCAGAGCGTTCCTTCAGGTGTTGGATCGCACAGCCGCCTGCGGCCTGGAAAAAAAGACTTCCAGGAAATTCTGGAAAAGGGTGCCAAATGGGCTATTTCCCAGGGATATGGAAGCCAGGATGATCTTGATCACATTGAAGAAAACGGCTGTATCGCAGGAGCAGATTCCGAGCTTGTCAGCCCCAGAGCCAAAGAAAGAGGGCTGCCAGAAGTAGGAACTTTAGGCGCGGGCAACCACTTTTTGGAAATCGATGTAATTACAGAAATTTACGATAAGCAAGCAGCCGCGTCCTTAGGTCTTTCTCAAGGCCAGATCATGGTACAAATACACACTGGCAGCAGAGGTTTAGGACATCAGGTATGCGATGATTATATCAAAGTTATGTCCAAAGCTTTGAATAAATATAAAATCCAGGTGCCTGATCCACAACTTTGCTGTGCGCCACTAGGATCTGAAGAGGGATTAGAATATTGCAGTGCTATGGCCTGTGCTGCCAATTTTGCTTTTGTAAACAGACAAACCATCCACCATTTTACACAAGAAACCTTCCTGAAGATCCTTTCCATAACACCCAGAGAGCTAAATATGTCTTTGATTTACGATATATGCCATAATATAGGTAAATGGGAAGAACATGAAGTGGATGGAAAACCAAGGAAGCTTTTTGTCCATAGAAAAGGCGCGACAAGAGCTTTTGGGCCAGGGCATAAATCCTTACCTGAAAAATATCGCAAACTCGGCCAGCCTGTCCTGATTCCAGGCGATATGGGGAGATACTCATTTTTGCTTTTGGGGACAGACAAAGCCATGAAAGATACTTTTGGCAGTGCATGCCATGGAGCAGGAAGAGTTTTAAGCAGAACACAAGCATTAAAAAACCAAAAAAATCATGATATCATAGAAGAAATAGAAAAAGAAGGCGTTATGGTTGCTGTCAAAAGCAAGAAAACCCTGGCTGAAGAAATGCCTTCTTCTTATAAAGATGTTGAAGATGTAGTTTCTATTATGCAGGAAAGCGGGATTAGCAAGAAGGTTGTCAAGCTAAAACCCATAGCAGTTACAAAAGGTTAGTTCCGAATGAAAGTGAATGCTATACAGGATGAAAACGGCAGGGCATTTTTAAGCATCCAGAGGGATGACAAGGGCGATACTATAGAAATCCGCAGCAATAATCCCATGCCATGTGGGAATATCTTAATTATTGCGCAGGATGAAGGCTTTTCTCGTATGGAGTATCCACCCTATACATTGTGCTTTCTTCCTTTCTCTTCTAATGCCTCCTGTTCCGTTTTCAGGCATTATTTAGATACAAGAAAAATTCAATACGAAAAGCTGCTACGATATATTATACAATCTTACAAAAACTGCATGGTAGTTTTTCTCCTGGATGATGACAAATATAACCAAAACACCATTGATTTTGTCGATTTTCTGCAGAACGATATGAAAGTCTCTTTGGAAGTGATTGTCTATGTTTTTCGGCTGAATACCAATCGAAGAGTCTATATGGAGCTTATGAAAAGGCGTTGTCGATGTATAACCGCTAGGATTAAAAGCACCTTAGATTTGGGAGCAGTTGCACAGCAGAGAATTCCCGAAAATATGTTCCATTTTAAGCCAGGCAATACACAATCATTCTCTTATCAAAGCGGGGTAATGAATATAAGGCAAGAAAAAAAACAGCCCGAAGAGCAGAGTATTTCCTGTAGTGAAATGTGCAAAAACGTTATAGAAATAGAAAAACCCAAAGAGAAAGAGAAAGAGAAGGAAAATCAAGAAGATTCCTGGCCCGCAGTACACCATTCTGTTCTGAAAACGAGAAAAATCATAACGAAACAGCCTTCAGAAGTCTTCAATGCCTGGAAAGAGCAAGAATCCCAAAAAACACTCCAAAGGCATTTCCAAAAAGAAAATGAAAGCACATATATTCTAAAAGAAGATATGCCCTCTTTAGAACAAAACGAAAAAGAATATGAAAAAACCATAACTCTTTATGAAAAAAATTCTTCCGATGAACAATCTGAGCATTTTTCACCTAGAAGTGCAGATGAGGAAACCTTGGTTTTGACAATCAAGGATGGGTATACTCTCAGCATGGATTTCCCTGATTTAGAGGCTATCGTTCTTTTAGATAATTTGGGGCTTATCTGGCAGGGGCTTATAAGAATGCTCCGCAACTATTCTCCAGAATTAGATTTATATGAAATACTAAAATCTTGCGTCAAGATGCTAAAAACAGAAATGTATTATAGAGAATGCGATTCTTTTTATGAAACAACCCTGGATAAGCTAAGCGACCAGATTTTAGAAATTTCCAATGATCTTAAACGGACTCGCTATGGCTTTGTTGTCAGAACAGACTATCCGCAATGGATGGAATATCCTTCACGAATTGCCGATATTCTCTTTCGTTTGATTGCTCTTGTTCTGGTAAAGCTCCAGACAAGAATCAGTCCTGAAGTCAAAAATACTATTTCCCAGGAATTGCTTTCTTTGCTGGATTCTCATTTGCAACACTATAGCTTGCCTTGTTCTCATAATCCCAAAAGACAGTGCCAGTCCGTAAAGCTATTCCAGCACTTTCGAAATTGTCCCTTACCCAAGGGAGAAAAAGAAATGGCGTATTTTTGTTGTGGTTTAACAAACGAAAACCAATCTACTTTGGTTATTCCAAAAGGGGTAAAAAAATGAAAAAATCATTGCTATTGCTTACTATCTATGCAATCTTTTGCTGTGCTTTTATTCTATCCCAAGAAACAGCACCCGCAGCAGAAGCGAAATCATTTAAAATTACAGGAAGCATAAGCTTTACAGGCAAAGGTCATATTTATTTACAGCTTGTAAACAAAGAAGGATTCGACGATGAAAAGGCAGAGAAGGCATTTTCTAAAAATATGATTATCAAGCTCTCTGAACTATCCGAAGAAAATTTAAAGGCCAAAAAAGCTCCCTTTGCTTTCAAAAAAGTACCAGCAGGGACATATTCCATAAAAGCCTATCAGGATGAAAATGCAAATGAAATTTTTGATATAGGCACTTTTGGCCCAAAAGAACCCTGGGGAATGTATCGACCTTCTCGTCCCTTCATGAGAAAGCCAACATTCCAAGACACTTATTTTGAGATTAAGGAAGATCTTCTGGACATTACATTTATTGTAAAATAGTTTGTATTTTATAGTTCCATGCAAAAAAATCTAAAACAAATACATAAGGAAACTAGAGGGCATTTTTTCCAGAGAATCCACCGAAGCTGGATGCTGGATTTCACACAGGCTTGGAGAGCATTGATTCTTGGAATCATCCTTGCTACCTCCCTGGGTAGTGCCAGCACAGAAGTGGATACTTACCTTCTTGTGGCTTTTTTTGCTTCTTTAGGTTTTTTTGCTATGGTAATCACTCTGTACTTCCGCCCCGATGTAAAGCTAACCCATACATTGCCAAAAAGATCCATAGCTGGAAAAAGCATCCCTTTTACGGTTACAGTGGAAAATATTGCAGAACAAGCAGCAAGAGAAGTTGTCGTGCATTCTGCTGATTGCCTTTCCTGGTGCAAAATCGACCCACAGGAACAAATGGCCGAAAGCATTGCCCCAAAAGCTAAACAGGAATTTCGCTTTTCAGCCCAATTTGCCAGGAGAGGAAGCTTTGTCTTTCCAGGCTTTCGCTGCGATACCATCTTTCCTTTTGGCTTTTTGCGATTTGGCAAAGGCAAACAAGGGAAGTCTCCTGTTTTAGTATATCCTGACTTCACACCATTGGACACGTTTAGTATTCCAACAGGAAGGCGTTACCAACCAGGGGGAATTGCTTTGGCAAGCGAATTAGGAGATTGCGCTGAGTATATAGGGAGCAGAGAATACCAGGAACAAGATAATCCCAGAGATATAGATTGGCGTTCCTGGTCCAGACTTGGATTTCCTATTGTAAAAGAATACCAGGAAGAATATTTTTGCAGAGTTGCTCTGGTTTTAGACACCCATTTAGGCAAAAAAATCCACGCTCGAAAGCGCAAAGATTTTGAAGCTTCCTTAAGCCACGCAGCTTCTATTGCAGACTATCTGGCAAGGCAAGAATATTTAATTGACATATTTGCAGCAGGCCCAGATATATACATCATGGAAGCAGGCCGTTCTCTGGCGCACCTGGATCAAATTCTGGATGTGCTTGCCTGCCTTGAGCCTTGTTCTGAAAACCCTTTTGAGATCATCAAACCTGCTCTTCTCAGCCGAATGAAAAACCTTAGCACGATTATTGTGATATTTCTCGATATGGATGAGCCACGCCGTTCTTTCATTGACCAACTTTCAGCCTATGGCATTGGCTTAAAAATTATTGTGTGCAATTCTTCACTCAAAAAAGAAAATTTTGAATTTCCCTATAGTCTTTGTCAAACTTTATGAGGAAGGAAACTCCCATGAGACATTTCGTTTTTTTAGCATTATTACTGTGTGTTATAAATTGCGGAATTATGGCTTGTACTAACTTTCTGATCACAAAAGGTGCATCAGAAGATGGCTCAACGATGATCAGCTATTCTGCTGATTCGCATGTCCTTTATGGTGAGCTATATCATTGGGCAGCAGGAAAGTATCCTGAAGGAACAATGATGGATGTTCATGACTGGGATTCTGGCAAATATCTGGGAAAAATTCCCCAGGCCAAAGAAACCTACAATGTTGTAGGCAATATGAATGAATTTCAGGTTTCCATTGCAGAGACTACCTATGGCGGACGCAAAGAGCTGGAGTCGCAGAAAGATGCCATTATAGACTATGGCAGCATGATCTATATTGGACTAGCCCGATCTAAATCAGCAAGAGAAGCCATCAAGGTTATGACAGAGCTAATCGCACAATATGGCTATGCCAGCTCAGGAGAATCTTTGTCTGTTGCAGACAAAAATGAAGTCTGGATTATGGAAATGATCGGCAAAGGCGAAGGAAAAAAAGGTGCTGTTTGGGTAGCAAGAAGAATTCCTGATGGACTTGTTTGTGCCCACGCCAATCATCCTCGCATCAGCACATTCCCCCAGGAAAATGGCGAAACATCCATTAGCTCCAAAAATATGGATAAAATTTTTCTGCCCACAGTAGAATGTGTTTACGAAGAAGAAGTCATTTCTTTAGCCCGTAGCAAGGGCTGGTATACAGGGGAAGATAAAGATTTCAGCTTCTGTGATGCTTATGCCCCTATAGATTTTGGTGCAGCCCGCTTTTGCGAGATGCGTGTATGGGCCATGTTCCGCCAGGTCAACAAAGATATGGAACAATATGCAGACTATGCCAGCGGCAAAAATCTGAAAAACAGAATGCCCCTTTGGATCAAACCAGACAAGAAAGTCTCTCTGAAAAACATGATGGCATTCATGCGCGACCATCTGGAAGGAACAGAATTCGATATGACAAAAGATATGGGCGCAGGTCCCTACAACTGCCCTTATCGCTGGAGACCTCTGACCTGGAAAGCAAACAACCATACCTATATCAATGAAAGAGCTACATCCACTCAACAAACAGGCTTTTCCTTTGTTTCACAAATGAGATCCTGGTTGCCAGACTATTGCGGCGGTATCCTTTGGTTTGGCGTAGACGATGCTGCCAGCAGTCTTTATATTCCCATGTATTGCAGCATGACAGAAGTCCCAGAAGCCTTTAAAGAAGGCAATGGAGATATGATGACATTCACAAAATCCGCTTTCTGGATTTTTAACCAGGTATCTAACTTTGCTTACACTCGCTATCGAGACATCCACCCTGAAATTGCCAAAATCCAAGGCACTCTCGAAGCAAAATATATCCAATATACCCCTGCTATAGACCTGGCGGCCCAAAAGCTGGCAGAGGGTAATGTTGATCTAGCCAAAGAATTCTTGACAGACTACTCTGTCAACACTGCCAATCGCGCAGTAAAAACCTGGCAAGATCTGTATGTCTATCTTTTTACAAAGTACATGGATGGAAATATCAAAACTCGCGTACCAGGGCAAAAAAATCCCAAAGTATCACAACCTGGCTATGGCGAAGATTGGTATAAAAAAATTGCTGAAGAGACTAAAGATAAGCTAAAAATGATAGGCGAAGACAGCCACTAAGGAATCAAAATCAAATAACTTCCCCTATTTTGAAAAAAAATTACCGCAGAGGTGCAGAGAACGCAGAGAAAAGAAGATTTAAAATACAAGGATATATGAGTGTCCGAAATAATTGGATTACACACCTCTATATCTTTTCTCTGCGTTTCCCCCTAAAGCGTTCATAACGCTTTATACCTTCTTTACCCGTAATTTAATGTCCACGAAAAACACGAAATGCACGAAAAGGCTTTAAAAAAAATTTTAACCATTCCTTTTCGTGTCTTTCGTGTTTTTCGTGGACATTTTTTTACAATCTTCGTGTTCCAACTAATTTCCTTTTTGTGTCTTTCATGGACATTTTTTTACAATCTTCGTGTTCCAACTAATTGGTGATTTATTAGTTAGTTATAACTTAACACTCATGACACTCGCGTTCACAAAAAGCACAAAGTCGTAATTTTTTTAATAAAGGAAAATCAATGATTAAAGAGCAGGAAAATCATTTAAGATCTAGCAAAGAAGACTGGCTTTCTTTTCGCATCAACGAAGCGCATTTGGACCATGCTAAAATGGCAACTGTTGAAATAATTGGAAGTCTTGAAACGGATAACGCCAAAAAATTCGAAGACCAATTAACTGCTTTATTTAACCAGGAGATTAAAAACTTGATTTTGAATTTTTCCGGCCTTAGATTCATCAACAGTGGAGGAATAGGTTCATTGGTACAAATGGTCTTCAAATTTAAAGAGGCAGAAGGAAGTGTAAAATTAGTGGAGTTACCTGAAAAATTTATGGTTCTTTTTGATATGTTGGGCTTGGTATCTCTCTTGGAAATTTATGGAACAGAGAAAGAAGCCATGAATACATAGTTATGGGCTGGTATATACGCCTTTTAGGCTAAAGATTAAAGGCTTTTCAACTGGCATAAGTCGCATATACTGAGTAATAGGAATTACGCAGAGGATAAAAAAGCCTATGAAATCAAGTAAGATAAAGAATAAAATAAGCTAAGAACATGACTCTTACTTGATTCACCTTATTCATATTGTAACAGTTCCCATTTTTCCCTTGATTCTTTTTAGGGCATTTCTTAAAATCGTTAAGCGATTTACTTTTGATAAATTTTATTGAAATACGAGAATTCAGAATGAAAGAGCGTATATACTTTGCTGTTTTTGGGATTGTTTTGGGTATCATTGCTATTGTTTCCAGCATTATGCCCGTCTGGTGGCATAACAACAAAATGCAAAAACAAATCCAACATCTTCAAAAGGAAATTCATCTGCTTAAGCAGCAAAAAGAATCTTATACCATACAGAAAAAAACAATAGAAAAAGATCCTGGATATATAGAATATCTTTTGAGAAATAAAATGCATTATGGTAAAAAAGGGGAAAAAATTTTAGATTAGGATACCTTCATGGAAAACAGCCAAAAGCCTATAGACAAAATTTTTGAAGTAGCAGCCAAGCACCAGGCATCGGATTTGCTTCTCAAGGTCAATGAGCCACCTATACTAAGGATCAAAGGGAGTATGAGAACTCTGGATGCCAAGCCACTGACAGATGGCGATCTGGAAAAGCTTGTCTTTTCTTTTTTAACTAGAGAACAAGCAGACGATTTCCAGAAAACAGGAGATCTGGATATGGCATATTCCCTGCCTGAAGTGGCTCGCTTTCGTGTGAATATCTTCCGCCAGCGCGGTTCTATCAGTATGGTCGCCAGAAGGGTGAACTCGTCTATTCCTTCTTTTGAAGACTTGCACTTGCCTTCTATATTGGAAAAAATTGCTTTGTATTTGCAAGGATTGGTTCTTGTATGCGGTGTTACAGGCAGCGGTAAATCTACGACACTTGCCTCTATGATCCAGCATATCAATAGAAACAGACGATGCCATATTGTTACCATAGAAGACCCAATTGAATATATGTATAGTGACGAAAAGTCTTTTATCAACCAGCGGGAGGTGGGATTGGATGTGGTTTCTTTTAAGCAGGCATTGCGCGCTGTTGTCAGGCAAAACCCTGATGTGATTCTTGTTGGCGAAATGCGCGATCATGAAACTTTTTCTACTGCTCTTACAGCAGCAGAAACAGGGCATCTTGTGTTTGGCACACTCCATAGCTCCACCATTGCTCAAACATTTGGAAGAATCTATGACATCTTTCCTCCAGAAGAAAGGGAAAGCGTCCGACGTTCTATTATGTTCAACTTAAGAGCCATTATATGCCAGAAGCTTGCTGTAACAAAAGACAATGTAGGCAGAGTGCCTGTAAATGAAATCATGCTTATGAACCCTACAATGCAAAAGCTAATTGAGCAAAAGCAGGAAATCAAAATAGGCGAAATGGTTCGCGCACATGAGCAAGAAGGCATGTGTGATTTTAACCAATCTTTATATAAGCTTATAAAAGAGGGAATGATTACGGACAAAACAGGAATTAGCATATCCCACAACCCAGAACAGCTCAAGATGAATCTCAAGGGTATTTTCGTTTCAGAAAGCGGGATAGTCCATTAGCCACAGTGAGCATAAAAAAATGCCTTCTAATAAAAAAACAAATTCTTTTAGCAGAAAAACCCAAAAGATTACTCTAAACCCTGGGAAGATTCTTTCTGGTAAATACCAATATTTGAATCTATTGGGCATCGGAGGTATGGGGGAAGTTTATTTGGTTTTAGACATAGAAACCAACCAAAAGCTGGCTATGAAATGTTGTTTGAATGAAAATCATGCCAAGCGATTTGAACAAGAGGTTCATTCCTGGCTTTCGCTTGGCCGCCATCCTAACGTTGTCAGTGCGATATACTTCGATTGGATCAACAATATCCCTAGCCTTTTTATAGAATATATCGATGGCACGAATCTGAAATCTATCATTGAAGACAGCAGCAAAAATTCTAAAGTTTTATCTTGGAAAATGGCTTTAGACTATGCAATCCAGATTTGCCAGGGTATGAACCATTTGCACACCAATGGGGTGATACATCGAGATCTGAAGCCTAGCAATATTCTGATAGCCAGGATACAGGGCGAACAAGATAAAATTAAAATCACAGATATGGGGCTTTCCAAAATCAAAGGGCAAGTTCAGGAAGACAGCCATCCTTCTGAAGCAGTAATATTTATATCGCCTGATATTACAAGAACCTCTGATATGCTAGGAACTCCACAGTATATGTCTCCGCAGCAATACCATTCCAGTAAAGCTGTGGGCGAAGATACGGACATATATGCTTTTGGCATTATTTTATATGAAATGCTT
This sequence comes from Candidatus Brocadiia bacterium, assembly GCA_013359215.1. Lineage (GTDB taxonomy): Bacteria > Planctomycetota > Uabimicrobiia > Uabimicrobiales > JABWCH01 > JABWCH01. Next base: position 9,740 of record JABWCH010000025.1, read on the forward strand.
GCCCAGGGCAAAAAGCCTTTTGAGGTAACAGACTACCAGGGATGGCTATATGCCCATACATACCAGACACCTAACCACATCAAAAACCAGGTAAAATCGGGATTTGTTTTTTTTCATCGCAAAAGTAAAAATGAACTTTACGATATTGTAATGCAATGTCTTGCAAAAAAAATAGAAGAAAGACCTAAGTCTTTTTTGGAAATAGAAGAAAGGCTAAGGCTGATTTACTATAAGCTTTTTTCTCAGCACTACGGCGATGCTCATTCGTTTTCCCCTCTTTTGTTGAGTGAGGGCGATATAAACAACCAGGCTGTTTCCTTAATTGAGATGGGCGAAAGCTATACAGAAGAGGGAAGGAAAAAACTCGAAGAGCTTTGCCTTTCCTCGGATTGCGCAGAAGCGAAGATCAACCAACTGCTTTTTTATCTTAAGTCTGGCAAAACAACTTTAAAACTTTTTTGGCATAAGGTAAAAAAGATCCCAGATAAGGAGATAGACCCCCAGAAAAAAACAGAATCCCTTGTTGGTGCTGCCCTGGAGCGGGGCAGTTATATTTTGCCTTCTTTGTATCTGCTGGAAAAAAATGGCAATGCGTCCTCTGCTATTCTCAGGCTTAAAGCCAAATGGCTTCATCTGGGGGCAAGATATGAAGAGGCTATAGCAATATATCAAGAACTGTCCGAAGGCAACTTTTGCCTTTGGGAGGACTTCTATCATCTTGCAGGTGCTTTAGCCCAGCTCTCTCTGCAAAAGCAGAAATCCAAACTGGTGTTGCAGCAAAATTCTTTTTGCCTTCTTTTAGAAGAAAAAGAAAAACAAAAGGTTTGGGAGGTTCTCCATGAAGGAGAAAAAAAATGTGGAACAAACATTCATTTCGATATTGCAAAAGATATTACGATTGGCCTCCCCAAAGAGAAAAAACCTTTCTGGCATGAGGAATCCGCATGGAAAGCACACAAGGGAACGATCAAGTCCATCGCTATGTGCGCTAATGGAACCTATGCTCTGAGTTCTGGTGAAGACAGAAAAATAAGGCTATGGGATATTTCCCGACGTAAAATCATTGTAAGCCTTTCCGAACACAAATCTTCTATCTCTGGGGCAGCCATGTCTTTGGATGCCAGGCGTGGCATTTCTGCTGATAAATCAGGGGCTGTCTTTTTATGGGATTTTCTGGCTAAAAAACCTGTTTCATCCCATCTGATGGGAGAAAAAATTACCGCTGTAGCCATTAGCGCAAATGGAGCGTTAGCAGCAACAGCCGATAAAAAGGGGATGGTCATCCTTTGGGATTTTTCATCTAAAAATAAAAGTATATGGAATCGCTTTCTTCGCAAAAGATCTCAAAGCTTCAAGACCAGCCAGGGAGAAATCCATTCTTTAGCGATCACAATGGACTGCAATTATATGGTTGCAGGATGCAGCGATCATTCTATTATTCTTTGGGATTTACAAAACAACAAATCCATCTCTCTACCAGGCCATAAAGGAGAAGTCAAGCATGTCGCGCTTTGCAGTGACAGCAAGTTCGCCATCACTGCCAGCGATCAAGAAGGGGATAATCTTCTAGTATGGGATTTGGTTCATAGAAAAAAACTTTTGGCTTTTTCTGTGATGAAGCATGCTGTAAGCTCTTTAGCTATAGCAGCTAATGGACGTTATCTTTTTCTAGCATCTGTCAAAGGGGCTTTGATTCTCTGGGATTTAAAAAACAGAAAAAAAGTGGCATTCCTGGAAAGCGATAAAAGAGGAAAGCAATTTCTGTCTGCTTCTCCTGATGCCTGCGTTGCCATATCAGGCGGGGAAGATGGGATTTTGCATTTTTGGCGTAATAATTTTATTTGGCCCATGATGGTTCAACAAAAATACTGGAAAGTTTTGCCCGACGCTTCCAAAAAAGAATCTCAAAGTCAGGAATAGCCTGTTTAAAATGAGAGAGAAAATATATGTCTAAACCAGCAGAAAGTACACAAAATAATATAGAAGCTCTGAACAACAAATTGGCACAAGAGCTTAGAAAAAAAACAATGATTTCCGAGGATATTTTAAAGATAAGCCTCGAAGATTGCAACCAGAATAAAACAAACCTCGGCCAAAGCCTTGTGCAAAAACGCTATCTAAGCATGTCAGATTTGGTTCAGATGATGAAAAACATCGTATATGCTCCTCTAAATGAAGAAAGCACTAAAGAGAAAGACAAAGAAACAGGGATTGTTGGCTCTGAGTTCGCTGGACATGAAATCATCCATGAAATTGCGCGAGGAGGTATGGGGATTGTCTATAAAGCATACCAAAAGGATGTAAAAAGGATTGTCGCGCTTAAAGTCCTTTTGGGCGGAAACACATCAGATCCACAGCAGATACGAAGGTTCTTCCGTGAAGCAAAAGCAACTGCCAGCCTTGTTCATCCTCATATTATCCCTATCTATAATATAGGGGAGCATCAAAGCTACCATTACTTTACGATGAAGTATATTGATGGCGGCACTTTTGAAAAATGGATTGCTTCAGATATGCCGCTTATGGATAAAATCAGCGTGGTGACTAAAATAGCATACGCACTACACCATGCCCATGAAAAAAACATTCTCCATCGAGACATCAAGCCTTCCAACATCCTTTTGGATCAGGAAAACCAGCCTTATCTTACGGACTTCGGACTTGCCAAGTTTATTGACAGCACATCTTTGCTAACACAAACAGGCACAGCTCTTGGAACGCCCTTCTATATGTCTCCTGAACAAGTGCAGGGGCAAAAAAGGAAAATAGGCCGACAAAGCGATATTTATAGCCTTGGCGTTGTGCTATATCAGGTCTTGACTACATCGCTTCCTTTTACAGCAGAAACCATTACAGAACTCTATCGAAAAATTGTAGAAGAAGAACCTATATGGCCTGCCAATCTTCCAGAGGGATTGCTTTGTATATGCCAGAAAGCTATGGAAAAATCTCCAGAACTTCGATATAGCAAAGCAGAAGACATGGCAAAAGATTTAGAGCAATTTTGTGCAGGTGGAAGTGTTATGGCAAAAAAATTCCACTTCAAATCGTATTTCTTACGATTTATACGAAAGCACCGCAAAAGACTCCTAAAAATTGCCAGTGTATATGTTCCTCTTGCCACTTTGGCTTTTTTATTAGTCTATGGGCTATATTTCTTTCAAGAACAGCGATCCCAAGAAGCCAATAAACGTAGAATAGAAGAGCAAAAAATTTTCTCTGAATGTAAAAAATTGTCTGAAAAAGGCCAATATCAGGAATCCCTTGGAATTTTGATAGCGAATCAAGAAAAAATAGATCAATCTGCTTTCTTTTATTTGGAGATGGCATCTCTATATAGACATTTAGATAGATTCGACGAATCTCAGCTTTATTTAGAAAAAGCGGAAAATCTGATGGATGATAAAAAAGAGATCCTGTACCATAGAAGCCTTTTGTCTTATGAGATAGGAAACTACCAGGAAGCCTGCCAGCAAATAGAATCCTATTTGCAACATGAAGAAAAACAAACTGCCGATGCCTACTATCATAAAGGCAAAGTTTTAAATAAATTAGGTAAAAAAGAAGAGGCAACACAATCTATTGAAATAGCCAGGAACAAACAGAAAATTCACACAAAAGAGTGGATTGAAAAAATTGAAGAGCATCTACAAAAGCAGGAAACAACACAAGCTTTAAGCTATTTGGAAATGTTGCTCCAAAAATACCCTTTATGCGAGAAAGCCTATTTGATTCGCTCTCAGATTTATTTTTCTATGGGGGAAAATGATAAAGCCATTGCCGATATTTCCGCGATGGCAGAATACAATCCTGGTTTTTCTTCTTTTATGCTAAAAGCCCAATGGCTTGAAAAAGCTGGCTCTGCTTCCGAAGCAAGAGATACATACAAAAAAGCATGGGAAGAAGCCTTAAATGAAAAAGATCGCTTCCTGGCTCTAAAAGCTTTAGGAGATATTGAATTCCACCTCAAGAACTATGAGCAGTCCATGGCATGCTATGAAGAAATCAATAGAAAAGGCAATGCTGACAAAGAAATTCTCTTTAAAATTGCAAAGACAGCGTTCTACAGGCAAGACTATCCATTAGTCAAAAAATATCTGGAAGATCTAAAGTCAGATTTGCCAGATTCATTAAAATCGCAGTTGCTTTATTATAAAGGTGTTATATTATATAAAGAAAAACAGGATGAAAATGCGATTGCGTGCCTCGAAGAAGCTATTTCTTTAGGAAGCCTTTACCAGGAAAATATTTATACTATTTTAGGTGAAATCTATTTTTCTCAAAAGAAATTCTCAAAAGCCTTAGAATATCTTAAAAAATCTCATAAAACATCTTCAGAAAACATCCATGCTCAATGGCTTTTGGGAAATGCTGCTATGGAATGCCAGGATTTCAATCAGGCAATAGAATCTTTTTCTTTATGTATTACTTTAGAACCATGGAAAGCGATTTATTACCATAAACGCGGTAGAGGCTATGCTGCTCTCGAAAAATTCGATAAAGCAGAACAGGATTTTTTTAAATGCCAGCAACTAGAGCCTGACTTCCTAGAACCTATACTAGATATAAGCCAGATTGCATTCAAACAGCAAATTTTGCATAAATTGGTCGATCTACGGATTGTTTTAGGAAAATACCATTACGCTTTTGACCCCAAGAGCATTGACCTATTCTCACAAGATGTGCAGCTTTTACAATCAGAATACATACAAAAGGCTTTGCTTTTAAAGCAAGAAATTCGTTCCAGAAAAAGATGGGATACAAAGAAGGCAGAAATTTCCATCCGCGGCCTGATAGAAAATGATTCTCCTTCTGTGCATAAGATAGTTAACAATAGCCTGTTAAGCATGTATTATGAACCCGAAGTCCATTTTTTGCTAGAAAAGGAAATCCAGAATAAAAGCTATAAAAATGCTGTGATACAAAGGCTGAACAATATTTATGAAAGAATAAGGCAAAAATACTTTGAGGAACAGCAAATCTTTTTATTCGCTTGCTTAGTAAGATACTACAGCGCAAAAGACCAGGAGGGCATAAAAGAGATACATGCTATGGGAAGCAATGCTATAGCATGCCTTTGCCATATTTTGGAAAATGCAAACGCACCTATGATGATGCGATTTCTTTCTGCCAGAATGCTTTGCGATTTAAAAGACCCGCAAGGATATGTTAGTCTCCATGAATGCAAAAAAAACGATGATCCTGTTGTAAAGCTTTTTTGCCATTGCATACTACTACAACAAAATAAAAATTCCGAAACCATGGCATTTTTTCGACAATTGCCCACTTTTAATCATCCATACGCAAGAGCTGTCGCTGCTAAGTATATGCCCATAGAATATGCTTCAACACTAAAAAACGTTTTTTTAAAAGATGAAGACCAGAATGTGCGTCTTATTGCAGCCAGCCGATTAAGATGGTCTGAGGATAAAGAAGCAAAAGAAGAAATCATAAAAGCTTTGTCATCCCCTTCCTCGGATAAACGACTTTATGCCCATGCTTCTTTTTGGAATTTTGATCCCATTGAAAACAAAAAAAGCGCGAGCCACCAGAAAATGCTAGAGTATTTCCCTCTCCTTGTAGATGCAGTAAAGGACGAAAATATAGAAATCAGGAGAATTGCTCTGTTTCAACTAGCAAAGTTTGAAAATTCTAAATCCTTAGAAATTTTAAACCGCCATCTAAAAGAAGAAAATGGCTCTATGCGATTACAGGCCATCATCTCTTTATCTCATATTCTTGCAATAGATTCTATTCTCCCTATTGTAAAAGATCCGAATGAACCCCTGATCTTTCGCCTTGCTGTCCTTTTAGGCGCAAGCAATAATATCAAAAAAGACCCGACATCCATGCTTCTTGTGGCAAACAACCTTTTCAAAGACCCTGACGAGCGTATGAGGATTATTGTATTTGCCATTTTGGGGAGATGGGGAAAAAAATTTGGTACGCAGTTTATCCTGAACTATTTACAAAGCCCTGATCCATATACAAGATTTGGTGCAGTTTGTGGAATAATATCAGGGGACAAACCAGAGGGCATCAATAGCATTGTGAAGTTTTTAAAAGATCCTGATTTCAGAGTTCGGTCTGCAACAGCGATGTGCCTTATTTCCATTTTAGCAAAGCAAGATAGAAAAAAAGTAGATCTAATACATGAAAAAATTCGGGGAGAAGATGCCGAATTTTTAAAAACCGCAGCATTAGGCTACAGTAAGCCACTCCATGATGCTGTTAATTTTTCCCCCCAAGAAAACATTAAATGGGATTGGCATAAAGTACAAATGCAATTTTTTGATGAAATCGTAGAAACGCTCCAGAATTGGCAAACAGACCCACTGAAGCCAGCACTTACATCGCCAGAAATTTTTTATGATTATTTGAGCAAGGCCATGGAACTAGACCCAAACAATCCACGCTATTATTTTGAACGAGGTTTGGTTTCTTTTTCTCAAAAAAAATATGAAAAAAGCCTTATTGATATTCAAAAGGCATCTGATTATAACAAAGATTCGCCTAGCTACCAATTCTGGCTTGCCAAGCTTCACTACTATAATAAAAATTACGATGAATCCGAAAAAATACTCCAGAGTTTTCTTAAGGATTTTCCATGGCACTATGAAGCCAACACAATCCAGATGGAAATTTTCAAAGCCAAAAACCAAAAAGAAGAAACTCTCCAAATGCAGAACAAACTCGTTTTACTTAAAACCCTGAAGCCAACGCAATAGGCTTAGCGATGAAAATCAAATAACTTCCCCATTTTACATCAGATATTCTTTCCGTCATCATCAACTCTCCTTAATTTATTGTTTTTTGGAGAGTTGGGCGTAACTGGTATTGCACTCAAGCAAAGACTTCAGTGTAACCAATATTTTTCACCACGAAGGACGAGAAGAACACGAAGGAAAAAAGGGAAATAATATTTTTTGTATTTTTTTTCATGTTCTTTCCTTCGTGTTCTCCGTTCGCAGCCCATAATCAAGTAAATACTGTGAGATTACTTATTGGAGAATATCATGTTTAAAATAATTTTCGTGTTCTTTTTTTTATTTATTTTTGCTTCTTCTCTTCCTTGTGAGCCAGTAGATCCATGGCAATACAAGGAAGAAGAATTTACTGTGGATTTTATCCAAAAGCAAATCAAATCCATGGAAGGAGAAGCGACTTTAGACGCTGAGCAAAAGAAAAAAATCTTGGAAATCTATCAAGGATCTTTAGAAAATCTTCAAAAAATTTCTCAATGGCAACTAAAATATAAAGAATACACCCAATTTTTTGAGAATGCACCTGGATTGATCAAAAGTGCCTTAGAAGAAAAAACACCAAAGGCAATCCAGGGGAATTTTTCTCAAGAGCCTTTGGGAAAGCTAGAACAAGTGCTTATCAAAGCTCAAAATGAGTATAGCATTACCAACCAGGAAAAGGAAGAGCTGCAAAAGAAAACAAAGGTTTTTAAAGATCGCCAGAGCGAAATTTTGCGCAAGATCCCTGCGCTACAAAAACAGGTCAAAGAAACCCAGGGGATTCTTGATGCAAAAGAAATTGTAGAAGAGAATGCTTTTCTGGTATTGGCAAGAAGGATTTTTTTAGCAACCAATCTAAAAAATATCCAGCAAGAGCTGATAACTATTTCCAAAGAGCTACAAGTTTCAGCAGATAAGGATACACTTCTAAAAGCGCAGATAACTCAAAATCAAAATAAAATAGCCATTGCAGAACAAAATATCCAATTTTGGGAAAAAGCCATCCTGGAGAATAAAAAAGTACAGGCAGAACGTGATATTCAATCAACACAAGAAGAAAAACTAGCGATGGCGAATGCCCATCCCTTCATAAAAAAGATAGTAGAAGAAAACATACAGCTAGCTACATTCCGCACTTCAGCACAAGGGCCTGTAGTACAACACGAAAAAATATCTCAAGATTTGTTAAAAATGAGAGAAAAACTATTGGAGCTGAGAAAAGAAGCAGAAAATATCCAGGAAAAAATCAAGATTGCGGGGATTACCAATAGTATTGGATGGATGCTACGCAAGAAATACCAGGAGCTGCCTGATTTAAGAAAGCATACTTCTGATATTGAAGTACGCGCCTTTCATATCCCAGAAATACAGATACAAATTTTGGAATGGGAGGATATGGTAAACTCTCTTGAAAATATAGAACAAATCAGCAATAGCATTTTATCCAAATTGCCTGGCAATAGTAAGACAAATGAATTGCAGATCATGGAGCTTGCGTTAAAAAAACAGCTTGAAAAAAAGAAATTTTTACTAGAACAATTGCTCAAAGACTATAATGTGTATTTTTTAAAATTAGTAGAGATGGATACCCAGGAAAACCAGTTTGTATTGGAAGTAAAAAAATTCAAAAAATATGTAGAGGAACGAATCTTCTGGATTCGCAGCACAACTCATATAGGGAAATTGGATTTGAATAAAACCCAGGAAGCTTTATCCTGGTTTCTTCAAAAACAAGAATGGCAGGAAATTTTTCTCAAAATAAAATCCTCTATACTGGATAACTTTATAGTATCTATAGTATTTCTTGTATTTTTGTTGTTTTTCGGGAGGATAAAATTTTTATCACAACGTAAACTAAACGATATTGCTATGCTCACAGGAAAGGTAAATACAGATAGCCTTTCTTTGAGCTTCCAGGCACTAGCCATAAGCATAAGCTTTGCCATTTTCTGGCCTGCTCTTATCTTTGTTTTTTCCTGGTTACTGAGACAAAATTTACAAAACTCTGAGTTTATTTTTGCCATTTCAAAAGGCTTAACTTCTTTGTGTGTCGTGTTTTTAGTCATAGAAATTATCTGGGCGATATGCCTGCCTAAAGGTTTAGGAGAAGCACACTTTCGATGGAATCCCGAAGTCATGAAAATTATCCGCAGAAATGTTGCCTGGTTTTCTTTTCCTGCTTTATTGACTGTATTCATCTCTGTAAGCCTGGAATCCCATATAAACGATTTTTGGAAAGGCTCTCTTGGCAGAATCTTCTACCTTGTAGGGATGACCTCTCTGATGGTTTTTCTCTACAATATTTCGGTAGCGTCTTTGAAGATCATTCATGAATTATTAGACAACAAAGAAAATAAAGGCATTACAATCACCTCCTGGCTATGGCATTGCTTTGCCCTTGGCTTTCCAGCAGGCTTGGTATTACTGGCATCCTTTGGATATTATTATACTGCATTGCAGCTTACAGAAAGATTTTGGAAAACTCTGCTTTTACTTTTATGCGTGTTTATAGTATATTCTTTTTCTTTAAGATGGCTATGGCTTCTGCGCAGAACCTTAGGGATGCTTAAAGCTATAAAAATTAAAGCATTAAAACAGTTAAAAAATTCAAAAGATAATGCATCCCCTCAGAAACCAAACGAAAAATTGCCTGTAGTAGATGCGAATGTGATAAGTACGAATACAGAAAATTCTCCTGTCAAAAATAATGCAACCAAGCTTCAGGATGATTTTCATATACCCTCTCTGCTGATTCAGGTACGCCGTTTTCTTAAGACAATCGCTATTATAAGCATTTTTCTGGGTCTATGGTATATCTGGAAGGATTTTATCGCGGCTTTCAATATTTTCAAAAGTATCCATCTTTGGGATATGGGCAAAAACTCTATCATGTTAAGTGATCTTTGCTATGCTATTATACTCATGGTTATAACCTGGGCTGCCAGTAAAAATCTTCCTGGATTTCTAGAAGTTTATATACTACAAAAGCTAAACATGGAAAAAGGGAGCCGCTTTGCTATAGTTAATATAACACGCTATGGCTTGATTTTGTTTGGTGTGAGTATATCTTTTAATGCTATTGGCATTACATGGAGTGAGCTACAATGGCTGGTTGCTGCATTTTCTGTGGGACTGGGATTTGGTCTACAAGAAATTTTTGCTAATTTTGTTTCTGGCTTGATTATCTTTTTTGAACGCCCTATCCGTATTGGCGATGTGGTTACTATTGGAGATACAACAGGAACTGTTACGCAGATTCACATCCGCTCTACGATTATCTTGAACTGGGACCGTAAAGAGCTGATCGTTCCCAATAAAGAATTCATCACAGGCCGTCTTCTCAACTGGACACTTTCCGACAATATGCTCAGATTGATAGTACCCATAGGGGTAGAGTATGGTTCTGATACAAAGCTTGTTCATGAAATACTGCTGAAAATTGCACAGGAAAATTCCCTTATCTTGAAAACTCCATCTCCTAGAGTTATTTTTACAAAGTTTGCAGAAAGCTCTCTGGATTTTGAGTTGAGGGTTTACCTTCCCAATGTTGATCTCTATCTTACAGTTCAAGATGAACTTTTGACAAAAATCGACGAGGAATTCCGAAAGGCTGGTATTTCGATAGCCTTTCCTCAAAGAGACATACATATTCGCTCTTTGCCAAAAGATTTTAAAAGCCTATACGAAAAATAGTCACTGACAAGTGAAATCTCGTGCAAAAGTGTAAAGATTTTTCACCGCAGAGACGCGGAGAACGCAGAGATGGCGTTGCACGATAATATAGAAGACCAAAAATAAAAAATCCGCAGATTGCACAGATTACGCAGATTAATTTGACAATGTTAAATTACAGTTTTTGATTGCCAAAGACTTACGGCAGTTTTTCGATTTATTTGCTCAGTTTTATGCTATAGTGGGTGTTTTTTATTTGGTTTTCTGGTATAAAACAAATCGTATTTTTTCGTTTTTTTGGACAGAAATCTCCTTTTGGCAAGAGAAAAAACCTTCTGCTTGCACTATGGCATAGTAATTTCCTGGGGGAAGGGTAAAATGAAATTTTCCATTGAAATCGCTTTGGAATATATAAATTTCTCCTTCCCTACTACGAAAAACTATATCTGACTGAGATATAGTTTTGGAGTTTTCATCTACAATCTCTCCCTGTACAGTCCATACAGTCTTAGAAAATGCTGTAGGTTTATGGGAAATGTTTGCTATAAAAAGCAATAAGGATAAAAAGCAAATGCCCAAAAGAAAAGATAGAGCAAATATTTTATATGATTTTTTCTTTTTTTGCAAAGAAACTCTTTCTGTTATTTTGGTGATAGCATTTTGAAGACGGACTAATTCGATTCTAGCTTGAGAATAAGCATCTGTAAGCTCTTTTTGAGAAGAATGGTTATGGCAAGAATGTACAATTTTTTTTAAATTCTGTCCTATCTTTTTTTCTTCCTGGAAAAAAAAATCCTGAGAGTCTATACGATCAATAGAGTCTAAAATTTTTTCTATTTCTTCGCTAATAATAAAAAAATTAGCATTGGGAGAAACATCAAAATCAACAAATTCTTGAAAAATTTTTTCGATTTCTTTTGTAATGTCTGTACAGGCTTCCTGAATTATTTCCTGGCTTCTACTGGTTACCTCTCGGTTCAAGCTTTTTCCTTTCAGGATATGAGAGAGACAGCGAAAAACATAAAGAACACGAAAAAGCGGCACTATGAAATAGCATCTGCTCAAGCCAGAGGGGCTTTCAATCTATTATCTAATGCGACATTGTCAAGATATTCTAGCAAATGATACTACGCTTTTCCAGAAATTTTGCCCAGGATATTTTCCTTGCAGATGATGAAACTATTTGTTAGTATCATAGTTTCAGTCCATTTTTTACCATCTTTTAATCAAGGAAAATTTATGGCTAAGACAATCCTAATCATTGATGACGACTTTGAATATGTCGAATCAACAACAGCAGCGTTACAAGCATCAGGATATAAGACTATATCCAGAGAGAATGGTACAATTGGTTTTGAAGCTGCCAAATCAACACAGCCAGATCTGATTATTCTTGATGTTATGATGAGATATGATAGCGAAGGGTTGGATACAGTTGGAAAGCTATGCAATGACCCTGCTACAAAGACTATCCCTATTCTTCTCATCACTGGTATTCGACATCCTGAAGACTTGCCAGTACAATCAGAAGCCATTAAAGCTACTTTAGAAAAACCAATTCAACCTGACCTTTTGATATCTGCTATCGAAAAGGTTCTAGGGAAGTAAATTATCGAGGCCAATCGTAAAGCTATACTTCCTGCCTTAATGCTAAAATCGTTGCATTTTTTATTTAACTTTTAACTTTAAGTCAACGGGACTATATGATTTCAGAATTGCTTATCCAACAAATTGAAGCAGTTGCCAGCAGGTATCCCCACCGTGGTTCTGCTTTGCTTCCAGCATTAGACATGACTCAAAGGGCTAATGCTAATGTCCTTATCAAAGAAGACATTGCTGCTATAGCGTCTCTCCTGGGTGTATCTCCCAGCAAAGCTTACGGGGTCGCCAGCTATTATACCATGTATAACAAATCGAAAGTTGGCAAATACCATCTCCAACTTGATACAAATATTCCAGCCACCATCATGGGAGCAGGGGAAATATTGAAATATTTGGAAAAAACCCTAAAAATCAAACCTGGCCAAACGACTCCCGATGGTTTATTTACACTAACAGAAGTAGAAGATCTAGGTTCATGCGGCACTTGCCCTGTGATGCAAGTCAACGATACTTACTATGAAAACCTCACCATAGAAAAAGTAAGCATGATACTAGAATCCCTGAAAAATGGGATTATGCCTTCTGTAGAAGACAATTCTTACTTTGGTTCTGAATGCAATATTTTACTTAAAAATCGAGGTGACGCATCCTGCCGAACACTGGAAGGATACGTGCAAAAAGGAGGATACAAAGGTCTGGAAAAAGCCCGCACCATGAAATCCTCTGAAATTTTAGATGTTGTAAAATATGCTATTGTACGTGGTCGAGGAGGCGCGGGTTTTCCTGCAGGTATGAAATGGGGTTTCTTGCCTCAGAACAATACAAAACCAGTATACCTGATCTGCAATGCAGACGAAGGAGAACCAGGAACGTTTAAAGATAGGCAAATCATGCAATATGATCCCCATCTTTTAGTGGAAGGCATAGAAATAGCAGCAAGGGCTATCCAGGCAAAAAAATCTTTTATTTACATACGCGGGGAATTCCGATGGATTTCAGAAATCCTGGAAAATGCCATCCAGGAAGCCCGACAAAAAGGTCTTCTGACAGAATGCGATATTGTCGTACATCGAGGCGCAGGTTCTTATGAATGCGGGGAAGAAACCGCACTTATCGAATCTCTCGAAGGCAATCGTGGATGTCCCAGGCTCAAGCCGCCTTTTCCTGCTGTTAAGGGACTTTATGGGTGTCCTACCATTGTAAACAATGTGGAAACGCTTTCTTGCCTGCCCTTTGTTTTGGAACATGGGGCTGAAGAATTTCGCAAGATTGGCGTTGTGGGTAACGCTGGGCCAAAGCTTTTTGGTGTGAGTGGTCATGTCAATAAACCTGGAGTTTATGAATATCCATTAGGCACTCCCTTGAAAAAAATCCTGGAAGCTGCTGGCGGTGTTAAAGGAAAGATCAAAGCCGTTATTGTTGGCGGGCTTTCTACCCCAATCCTTACAGCCCAGGAAGCAGAAAAGCTGAACATGGACTATGATGCCTGCCTTAAAGCTGGCACAATGCTAGGTTCTGGCGGAATCATCGTTATAAACGATACAGTTTCCATCCCTTTAATTGCTTTACGTTCTATAGAATTTTATGCTCATGAATCTTGCGGTCAATGCACTCCATGCAGAGAAGGTTCTGTAGCGATCAAATCCTTATTGAAAGGGCTAATCAAAGGATATGGAAGCAAAAAAGATATAGATAAGATTTTGGAATTGTCTAATACAATCATGGGTACAACTTTATGTCCCACTGGTGATGCTTTTTCCATGCCTATACGAGCCATGGTGCAAAAATTCAGAAGCGAATTTGAAGCACTGGTGAAAAAATAATGTTGTTTTGTATTTCCCTATAAGGGAATCAATGCTGTTATCCACAGTTTGTGCTGTGGTTTGGAGAAATTATATGAAGATTTTCATTAATGGAAAAGAATGCGAAGCCAGACAAAACCAGACAGTTTTGCAGGCAGCTCGTGAAAATGGAGTCTATATTCCATCTCTGTGCTACCATCCCAAAACTGGACAGGCTGGCAAATGCAGAGTATGTGTTGTCGAGATAGAAGGCATGCGTGGTTTACAAACAGCATGCACTGTTCCTATAAAAGAGAACATGAAAGTCACCACCAATTCAGAAACAGTACGTAAGGCACAGCGCCTTGTTGTCGATCTTTTGCTCTCATCAGGAAAGCACGATTGCCTCTCTTGTGAGCAAAATGGTTGCTGTGAGCTTCAGGATGCAGCCTATATGCTTGGCATTGAGCATCCATCTTTCACACTGGGCGACTGCAAGACAGAAGTAGACAATTCCTCTGAATTTATCTATCGTGAACATGCCAAATGCATCCAATGCGGCCGTTGCATTTCAGGCTGCAACAATACTGTAGTCAATGAAGTTCTGGATTTTGGTATGCGTGGGCATGATACCCAGGTAATATGCGATATCAACGTACCTATGGGAAAATCCTCTTGTGTGCAATGCGGCGAATGTTCCCAGCTTTGCCCAACAGGCTCTATCATCGATAAAAAAACCCGAGGCCGTGGTCGCCAATGGCAGCTTAGTAAAGTTAACACCACTTGCGCTTATTGCGGAGTAGGATGCCAGTTGACATTGCATGTAGACAGCGCAGCCAATAAAATAGTCCAGGTAACAGGACGAGAGGTTGTTCCTAATGACGGTATGCTTTGCGTCAAAGGACGCTATGCATACGAATTCCCTTCCCATGAAAGCCGACTGAAATATCCCATGATCAAGAAAAACGGAGAGCATGTTCGTGTATCCTGGGATGAAGCACTAGACTATACTGCAAACCGCATCAGAGAAATCGTACAAAAAGACGGCCCTGATGTATTCTCTGCCTTTGGTTCAGGCCGTATTACCAATGAAAATAACTATGCAATCCAAAAATTTACGAGGGCGGTGATCGGAACGAACAACGTAGATCACTGTGCGCGAACGTGACACGCCCCAACAGTCGCCGGTCTGGCGACAGCATTCGGTAGTGGAGCAATGACCAATTCTATTCAAGAATTGCAAGATGCAAAGGTCATTTTTGTAATTGGTTCTGATACAACAGAAGCCCACCCTGTCATTTCCTATTTCATGAAAAGAGCAGTCAAGCGTGGGGCCACTTTGATTGTCAATGATCCCAGAAAAATAGATCTTGCCCATTGGGCTCATGTCTATGTACAGCATAAAGTAGGCACAGACATTGCCTATATCAATGGTCTTATCCATGAAATTTTCAAAAATGGATGGGCAAGAGAAACCTTCTTGAAAGAATGCACGGAAAATCCCGATGCCATTCGCGAATCTGTAAAAGATTATCCTGTTGAAAAAGCTTCTGAAATTTGCGGCGTTCCTGTGGAAACCATGAAAAAAGTAGCCAGAATTCTGGGTGAGTCTGAATCGGCAAGCGTTTGCTATACCTTGGGTATTACAGAGCATATTTGCGGAACAGACAATGTAAAAACCCTGGCAAATTTACAAATGGTTCTTGGAAATCTCGGAAAGTACGCTGCTGGCTTGAATCCTTTGCGTGGACAAAACAATGTTCAGGGTGCTTGCGATATGGGTGCTCTGCCCAATGTATTCCACAACTACCAGCCTGTAGACAATGCCGCAGCTTCTGAAAAAATGGCTAAAGCATGGGGACTACCCTCTCTGCCTACAAAACCTGGCTATAAAATGCCTACCATGTTGAAGAAAGCACTGGATGGCGGGACAAAAATTCTCTACTGCGTTGGCGATAACACCGTGCAGACAGAGCCAAACATGGCACACACGATCAAAGAACTCCAGGCATTGGAATTCTTTGTTGTATGCGATATTTTCCCCAATCTCACAACCCCTTATGCTGATGTTATTTTCCCTGATACATCCTGGGGCGAAGAAGATGGTACTTTCAGCAATACAGAACGAAGAGTGCAGAGAGTGCGTAAAGCCCTCAATCCTCCTGGTGAAGCGCGTTCCCATTGGTGGGTCATGCAAGAGTTAGCCAAACGACTTGGCAAAGATCTTGGATTCAGCTCTGCCAATGCAGTATGGGAAGATATGAGAAAAACTGCAACTTCTTATGCTGGTATAACATGGGAGAGAATTGAAAAAATCGGTTTGCAATGGCCTTGCCCAACATTAGAGCATCCAGGAACTCCGTTCTTGCATCGTGATGGAAAATTCACTCGCGGCAAAGGGCTTTTCTCTGTAACCAAATGGATTCCACAAGCAGAGCCGCCTGATCAAGAGTATCCCTTTGTTCTTTCCACAGGCCGCAGACTATGGCACTACCATTCAGGAACTCAAACCCGCAACAGCGATGGGTTCGAGAATATCTTTGGTGAAGAACTCCTGGAAATTAGCCCTGTAGATGCAGCCAAAATGGATATTAAAACAGGCGACATGGTCAAAGCAACCAGCAGAAGAGGCTCTATCATGCTTAAAGCCTGGGTAACAGAACGTTCTGCTCCTGGCGTTGCATGGTGTGCATTCCACTTTGCTGAAGCTTGTGCCAATGTGCTTACCATCGATCGTTTTGATAGTGTAACAGAAACAGCAGAATATAAAGCTTGTGCTATCAAAATAGAGAAGATCGGCGATGGAGAACCTTTAGGGATTGAATACACCCGCCAGGCTCGTCCATAATAATCCATACTAATGTAGAAGCTGGCAAAGAGATTTGGGGGAAAATTTTTGTAAAAATTTTCTCCCAAAGTATGAAACTTCAAACAAAAAGCAGGTTCTATCAGAGGAAAAATAGCTATATCTGAATCGATCGCTTCGTGTAAGCCTTCTTTCAGGAATCAAAAAAACAGGTATCCCATTTTTTTTTGTGCCAGGCTTAAGATCGGAATAAAATTTTCTGATTTGCCAGGCGGTACTGTTTTTGATTCCTTACAGAAGGCTTACACTACGCTCTACTTATCCCTAAAATTGCATCGTAAAAAAAATGATATAACGCATTAAAAAAGACAAAAATAGAGCCTTTTGGTTAAGAG
>JABWCH010000334.1 GCA_013359215.1 Candidatus Brocadiia bacterium
TGGACGAATAGCACGAATAGATCATCTTAATTCGTCTCATTTGTGTTATTCGTATCATTCGTGATTTTAAAATTAGGAGCTAAGTCAATAAGCGTTTTTCTTTTTTGTTTACAGCCTGGCTGCGCTGTGATCTTTGTGGCTATTTTCTGGCAACAGAAAGAAGGATTTTTCCTTCTCCTAAGTCCATTTCCTTTTGGAAATTGCCTTGAGGAACTCCTTCTTGTATGCTGTCGCACAGAGTTTCCTGCATGATATAAGAAGCATAGTTCTGGATCGCTTTGCGCAAGAACTCGTTTTCCGTCTGATACAAAATATGAATATGGTCAGAAACCTGGAAATCGGCTTCTTTTCTCATGCTTTGTATCTGGCGCATGAAATCTCTCATAGCACCTTCTTCTTTAAGTTCTTGCGTTACTCTTGTATCCAAAACAATGGTCATGTCTTTGTCTTGCGAAGTGCAGAAATTTTCATCTTTTTTCTGGGCTGCCAGGATTTCTTCAGGAGCAAGAGAAACCTGTTCCCCTTCCATAACAATTTCTACGCTCTGTTTATTGGTAACTTTATGGCCTACTTCTTTTGGATCTAGTTTTGCCAGTGCCTCTTTCAGAATGTCCATTTTTTTACCATATTTTTTGCCCAACAGCTTCAGATTGGGTTTAATATCGTATGTATGGAATTCTTCTGTATTCTGGACAAACTGGATAGCCTTCACATTGAGTTCATCTTTGATGATTTCTGTGAATCTTTCAATGCCTCGTTTGTCTTGTTCCTTTTCCAGTTTCACCATCAAACAAGGCAAAGGCTGACGCACTTTGGTCTTGGCGACTTCCCTGGTGGCATGCCCCATAGTACATACCTGCATTGCAATTTCCATGTCTTCTAATAAAGCGCGGTCTATTTTGTCTTCCTGAGCAACAGGGTATTGGTTATGATGTACGCTTTCAGGTGCGTTTGGCTCTGTTCCTCTTACCAGGTTTTGGTAGATATACTCTGTTGTAAATGGAATAATTGGCGCAAGAGCAAGGCAAAGCGTTTTAAGGGTTGTATATAATGTATAATAAGCACTGGATTTGTCCTGGTCGTTCTCACTTTTCCAGAATCTTCTACGGCTTCTTCTCAGATACCAGTTAGAGAGATCATCCCAAAGCTCTTCTGTTTCTTTTGTAACAGCCGCGACTTCATAGTTCTGCATCTTATGATTGATCAGTTGTAAAGAAGAATGCAAACGGCACAGCAGCCATCTATCCAATTCTGGCATTTTGTCCAAAGGAATTTCTTTTGTAACATCAGGATTGTCCAGCCTTGCATAAGTTACATAAAAACGGTAGACATTCCAGAAATTCAGAATTTTTCGTCTGACTTCTTCCGCAGGTTTATACCCAAATCGCAGGTTAGATCGGTTGTTCTGGCCTGCATACATCCATCTCATGAGGTCAGCACCGATTTTTTCGGCTGCAACATCAAAAGGAATGGCATTGCCTTTGGTTTTAGAAAAATAAGCTCCCTCTTCGTCCACAACAGCAGAATAGGTCAGAACTTTTTTATAAGGTGCCTTGTCTTCCAGGGTGACGCTCATAAACAAAAGAGAGTAAAACCAAAGTCTTACCTGTTCTATCATCTCTGTAATGAATTCACAAGGATACCATTCTTTCCAATAGGTTTTATCTTCATTCATATAATCCAGGGTGGAAAAAGGAATGATACCTGCGTCAAGCCAGCAATCTCCGACTTCCGAAACGCGAGATAAACCTTTGTGACCGCAATGGGAGCAGGAAATCTTTACATCATCAATCCAGGGACGATGCAGCTCTTTGAGCGAGTCCATTCCACTCAAGGCAAGCTGCTGCAATTCCTTTTTGCTACCGACCACTGTCCATTTGCCACAAGCATCGCATTTGAAGAAAGGAAGAGGTAAGCCCCAGAATCTCCGACGTGAGATACACCAGTCGCCCATATTGTCAAGCCAGTTTTGCATGTGCATTCCAGCATACTCAGGCATCCATTCTACGCTCGCTGCTGCTTTTTTCATGGGTACGCGAATTTCGTCGCATCGGATAAACCATTCGTCTACTAAACGGAAAACAAGTTCATCCTGGCATCGCCAGCATACTGGATAACGATGCTCATAGTTTTCACTATCATAAAAGTATCCATGTTCTTTCAAATGAGAAAAGACAATGTCCACAACCTGGGATGTACGTTTTCCATAAAGTGGGCCGAAGTCAGAAGAAACATAGTATCCTGATTCATCGATAGGGACTATAACAGAAAGATTTTGGGTTTTGGACAATTCGTAATCTTCTGCACCACATCCAGGAGCAATATGCACAACACCTGTACCTTCTTCTTCTCCTACTGTTTCCCAGGGAACAATGCAAAGTTCTAACTTTTGCCTGGCGGGAATTTCCATAGGCCCACGGTAGTGGAGTCCTACGAGGTCTTTTCCTTTAATAACGCCTAACTCTTTAGCTCCTTTTTTCAGCCTTGACAAAGTTCCTTTGGAAAGATAGAGAATTTTTCCTTCCCATTCTACTTTTGCATAGTCCAGGTTGGGGTTGACGGCCAATGCCGTGTTTGCAGAAAGAGTCCAGGGCGTTGTTGTCCAAACCATGATGTATTCACCAGGTCTTTCTACAATGGGCAAATGCAGAGTGACAGATCTATGCTTCATATCATGATAAGAATCATGCAATTCGTGCTGGGAAAGGGATGTTCCGCATCTTGTACACCAAGGCATACAGCGATGTCCCTGATATAGCCAGCCTTTTTCGTGGCATTTCTTCAAAAAATGCCATATTGTCTCGATGTTGCTGTCGTTCATCGTGTAGTAAGAATTTTCCCAATCCATCCATTGCCCTAATCGGATAGACTGCTGTGTCTGGATTTTAGAAAATTTTTCTACTCTTTCTCTACATTTTGTAGAGAAATTATCCAAGCCATATTCCATGATTTCTTTTTTAGAATTGAGATTGAGATCTTTTTCCACCACAACTTCAACCCAAAGTCCCTGGCAGTCAAAACCATTTTGGTATCTTTGGTCAAAGCCTTGCATGGCTCTGTGTCTTATAAAGACATCCTTATATGTTCGTCCCCAGGCATGGTGTACGCCCATAGGGTTATTTGCTGTGATTGGGCCATCAAAAAAACTCCATTTTTTCTGGCCTTTATTTTTTTGCACTAGCTTTTCAAAGGATTTGTTTTCTTCCCAAAGCTTCAAAATTCCCTTTTCTAAATCAGGAAAAGAGGGAATTTGTTCAACATCTTTCAACATTTTAGCTCCTTATTTTAAAATAAGTTATATCAGTATATTAATAATTTTTCAACGAACACAAATAGAATTTTACTATCTTGCAAGCACTTTTGCAAATTATTTTGATAATGTCATGTTTTGGCCTTTAGAAAGGCGCATTTTATCATCCGCTCAATTTTTTTCCCATTAAAGATGGGACGGCTGAGCAGTGCTATGATAATAGCATCTGCTCTAGTCGGCGGGACTTGCGGCCTTCTTTCCTATCTCGGACAAGCCGAAACCAAAAAGGTATTAATCGCGAATGAGACGAATATACAAATTACGCGAATGAAATTTTTATAAAACTATTCGTGGCATTCGACCATTCGTTTTATTCGTGATAAAAATCTTTGCTTTTTCGGCAAACATCTAACTTCTTAGTTTCTATAGCATTGCCAACTTATTCTGTTGTGTCTTCGGAATCTATTTCAGAGGATGCCTCAGTAGGGGAAAAGACTTTTTCAAAATGCGCTCTTTTTTTTCTGGGGGAAGCCCCTTGGATTCTCAGCCACACAGGATCTCCCTGAAGTATGCTATTGCTATAGGCTTTAAAAGGAAATTCCTGCATAAGCTCTGGTATAAAAATCATGATGCGGGAGTTTTCTAAAAAGCGGCTGACGTAACCCTGAAAGACTTTCCCCTTGTTTTGTTTCAGGTATTTTAAAAGCCAAAACATATAGCGGCTGTATTCTGCTGATTTGATGGCTTTTTCCATTCGCTCAGAAAGAACTTTGATTTGCAAAAGGTCTTTTTCTGTATAAGCAAGCTCTTGCCCTTTTAAATAGCTTATCAACTGGCGGTGCATGACCAAATCCGTATATCGCCTGATGGGGGAAGTACCCTGGACGTAGGCATCCAGTCCAAGACTATAGTGGGGGCCAGGCTGGAAGCTTAAGCTCGCACTACCTAGTGCCCATCTTGTTTTTAGAGGATATAAGGGGTCTTCTCTGTTTGTTTCTAAAGGCTCTTCTGGAGCAGCCTGGACACGATAGAAAGCAGGAATGCCTTTTTCAGAAAAAAAGTTTGCCAGCGTGCTGTTGAATAGAATCATCCATTCAGAAACAGAGAGATGGCCTGAAGTTAAAGGCAAAACACGAAGCTCCACCTGACCTTCTGAAATTTTCAGTTTCATTTCTGGCTGATCCATAATAACTGCACCCTTGGCTTTTCTTTTTTCCCTGAGTGTTTTGGCAATATCATAAAGCTTTTGATATTCTGGCTCTTGGCCGAACTCTTCTTTTGTATTTTGGTATGTTTTTCTCTGGTTCAAAGTGAAAATTGTAGCTTTAAAAGAAGAATCCACTAAAGTATAGTTTTCATCAAACGAGAAAAAAGCAGAGATTGTTGGTCTTGGCTGTCCGACCATAAGTGTCATTCTATCCTGGATGATAGAAAAAGGAAACAAGAACATCTTTTCATCAGGAAAATACAGCGTTGCAAAGCGATCACAGGCAAAAATATCCAATTCGCTATTTTTGGGAATCGTAAAAGAAGGATCTGCTATGTGTACGCCTACAACATGAAGGCCATTTTCATATTTGTACGATATAGCATCGTCTACTTCTAATGTTTCTTCATCGTCAATAGCGACATTCCATGGATGATCTACCATAAAGCGATTTGCGTAGTCTACAGGCTGGTCTAAGATATTCTGGCTCTCGTTCACTACTGTGCCTGGAAATTGGCAAGGTAAAGAAAAGCGGAATATTGTTTCATTGACATCTTTTGGCAATATCCCTTTTTGTTCCAGAAGAAGAATGATCTCATCAGGGCCTAAAGAAAAGAAAGCTGCGATTCTCTTCGCTTCTGCGCTGGCTTTTTCTTCCCCTTCCAAAGCATAGCTTTTCAAGGCATTCAAAAAACGCTGTCCTATTTCGGATTCAGGATCAAAATCATTGTTTTCATTGTCTTGCAGCCACGAAATAAAGCATTGCTCCTGGTATCTTCTTTCTTGTTCTGTTTGTTCGCGTCGCAAATTTTCATCCACACGCTTAGAAGATTTTTTAGAAAAATATCCATTTCTGTATTCAAAATAGTGAGGATTTTCCATAAGGGCTAAAAAAAAAGCCCCTGCATGAGAATCGTTTTTTTCGCTGAAATACAGATCCATCATATCGCTAAAGCTATATTCTTGCTCTGTTTCTAAGCATTCCCATAGCATTCCCAAATCTACTTTTTCCGTAGAAAAGTTTTCTTTTGCTGTTTTTAAGGCAAGCTTCATGCTTTTTTCTGTATCAGCAGGGACAGTAGATACAAAAGAATGGATTGTTTTTGCAATCGGAACATGGACTTTTTCTCCTGTTTCCAGATAGACTTCTTGTTTCTCTTTTTCCTGCTTTAATACAAGTCCAAAAAGCAGATTTCCTCTGCGTTCTAATCCAATAAGCCTATAGTTTTTCATGGTTCTTCTTTGCTATTCTTGATTGATGGAATAGCCAGGGACATTGCTCTGGCTATTCTCTTTTGCCTCTTTGGGCTAAGATTTTACTTGGTTGATTTATCTGACTACCCAGGATGTTACCCCATAGCCGCCAATTTAAGCGTAACGCTATGCAAATCCTAAACCTAAACCTAAACACAAGCCTGGTTTTTGGTTTGAACTTAGAGCCTATCCGAAAAATCCTTTTGGCTACAAATTTCGATGCATCTCGGATAGCTTCGTCGAAAGTGACAAAATTGTCCTCAGAGTAGCTACGGCTACATTTCGGATAGGCTCTTAGAGCAATTTTTTGTTCAAGCCCAGATTATTGTTTCTTAGTTTTTCCTTGGTTTATCGAAATGTGGCATTGTCAAATTATTTTGTGTGCCCGATTATAACTTTTTTTAGACAACTTCAAAAGGAAATTTCTAACTTTACAGGGAGTTTCTCTTTAATGCTGGAATCTATTGTAGCTTCACTGCATTTTATTTGGCTTGGTGCTATCTCAATCGTATAAGCTCCTGCTTCTGAGCCTTGGATGGAAAGGTATTTTTTCTGGCTTGTTTTTGGCTCTATTTGCAAAAAATCACATACATAGCCAGATTTTTTTTTGATGAAATCTTGCGAGGAAATTTTCCATTTTTCAGACAGCTTCAAAAGCACAGAGAGCTTCTCTATCTTTTTTTCTGAAGCATTATGATATTCTAAAACGATCTTTTTTAATTCTTTTGTATCTTCCTGCAAATGAAGCGACAATGGCAGAATCTCTTCTACTTTAGCAGGATTTTTTTCTTCTTCAGGTATTTCTATTTTCTTGATTTCTACTGGTTTTTCTGATTCAGGAGCTACTGCTATTTTCGTATCTTCTGGTTTTTCTCTTTTTTCTTCTTTCATATCCTCTAACGTATTTTTTTGTGGAATCACTGGGTCAGCTTTTTTTGTTGCTGCATCTAAAGCTATGTTTGCTTTATCAGAATTCTCCACAAATATTCTGCTTTTTTCTTTTGTCTCTTGGGCAAAAAATTGTCCTTTATAATAGAATAAAATCAAGCCTGCTAAAATCAGCTTGACGATGATAGAAATTTTTTTATTCAAACTTTTTTTTTCAAGCATATTAGCCTGGTTCATATTCTTTTTTTCCTTTATTAATTGTTTCCAGTATAAAAAAGAGGGATTTCCACGCTATGTACTGGTTCTACAGGCAATCGTACCTCAAAAACAGCACCAGGATGGTTCTCGTAAACCAGAATGTCCCCTTTTAGCTTTTTTAGTCTTTGCTTTACAATCGTTAGGCCAAGACCTGTGCCGCTCTGCTTTGTAGTATAGAATGGCTCGAAGATCTTTTCTCTATCAGAAAGAGGAATTCCTGGGCCATTGTCACTCACTAAAATGCGAATCATGGCAGGAATGTTCTTTCCTTCCTGATATTCTAAAAGTCTTGAAATTTTTACTATCCCGCCTGAGGGAAGAGCCTGGATAGCATTGTTTATCAAGTTAAAAAAAATTTCTATCAAAGCGTCTTTGTCCGATAAGAAGGAAATGTTTGCCTCTCCTTCGTGTATGAGAATAACGTGGTTTCTTTGCGCTTCTTTTTGCAATAAGATAAGCACATCGTTTAAGACTTCTTGCACAGAAACTTCTTCGAGATGAGATGCGTGAGGTCTGGCAAACCGCAAAAGTTGCTTCACAACACGGGAAAGCCGTTCGATTTCGCCTAGAATTAAATCCAATCCTTCTTGTTTGGGATCATCGGGAGGCAAATCTTCTTTGGTAACTTGTGTTATAGTTTTAATAGAAGATAAAGGGTTTTTCACTTCATGGGCAATGCTGGCAGAAAGCCTCCCTAACGAAGAAAGCTTTTCATTTTCATAGATTTTGCGCTCCAAAAGAAATTTTTGCCTCACAAGACGGGTATTTTCAATTGCGATTACCATCTGGTTTAAAAGCAAAATAAGCATTTCTTCTTCCTCTGCCAGCAAACGATGCCTGATAAGCCTTTTCCCGATGCTTAGTATTCCAATCAGCCTCTTTTCATTATATGCAGAAATGATAGTAAACGCCTTGATTTTTTTCATTTCTTTGATGATTTCCAGATCGCCTTCGTTTAAATCATAAATATCGAGAACCAATAAATGTTGATTCGCAATATATTCCACAGTGCTTTTTATATCTTCAGGGTCTATAGCCAATGTGCTTGCTGTAATCATAAGCTTTTCTTTTTCTTTAGTAAAGAAAATAAAAGAAACCTCACGAATCTTCATGGCTCTGCTGATAGTGCGGGCAACATCATCCAGAAGATTTTCCAGATCCAGATAGCTAGAATGGTTGATCGTAGTGGAAATATCGCTAAACACTTTATGATAGTATTGCCGCTCGCGGAAAAAAATCCTGTTAAAGCATTCTTGCAAACCACGTTTCATTGTGTCAAAGAAAAATACCAAAGCCATGACCCAGATGCCTTCGATCATCCTGAAGTTAATGAAATAGTTTTTTTCCATAGCATCGCCAACAGGCCGAATCACAGAAACATAAAAAGAAATAATCACAACTGCCAATACAGAATAGATCAAACCTCGTTTAAAAACGTATTCAATATAAGAATACGAATACATATAATAAGCCAGCATAGGCGGCAAACAAAAGGTGGTCATCTGCGTCAACATAGCAAGATAAGGCCCTGCTATGGAAATTTTTTTTACATCCATGATAAAACAGACGAAATAAAGTAATACAAGAAAAACCAAAGTATAGTAGAGAATTCTCATCCAGCTTTTCTCGTCTTCATCTGTTGCTTTGTACCACGAGGCTAATGTTATATACAGTGCAAGCAGTAAATGAACAAAAACCCATGGGATAAACTGAGAAATGAAATTTTCTAAGAGGAGAAAGTTTGTTTCTGGAGATACCTTAAGGATCGGCCAAAGGCAATGGGCAAACCAACCAAAAGGCAAATACAAAGCAAGATACAGGCAATAGCGAATTACTGCACTAATTTTAAAGTATTTTTTCTGCGCAAAATCAGCCAGTATATGGTTTAAAAGAGGTAGAACCAAAGCAAAACTAAAAACAGCCGCACTAGCAAATATTTTTTCTATGGTATTGTATGTCCAATATAAATAACCACAGAATAAAGAAATAAAAATTCCAAAAGTCCATCCTAAAACAGAAAAAGTAAAAAAAGCGAAAAACATTTCTCGCCTTTTTTGCCCTTTACGCTTTGCCATTAAAATCAAAGTCGCTATCTGCAAGGACGTTCCCAGGAGAAAAGTAAAAATGCGCACAATATCTTCAAGTCCAATAGGTGTATTCATCATGTAACTTTTGCGGTAATTTTAGAAACTCACTTGTAAATTATCGAATGGCACGTAGTTATGCAAAGAAATTTTTATAAGTATTTTCAACTGGCACAAGTTTTGATCCTTTTGGTAGGGAATTTTTTCATAGATTGATGGGAAAATCAATAATAAAATTCCTTTTTTCTTTTGTTTTTAATTATGCTTTGATAAAATAAAGTTACTATCTGTTTATTTTGCTAAAATTTTTAGGAGCAGAGGCTATGAAAAAAATTCTAGTTACCCTTTTGTTTTTCTTGAGTTTTACTATTATGGCGAACGCTGCCAGCATAGTAGGGATTTCTATTCCTGTGAATAGTATGGATGCTTATTGTCATCCAAAGGATGAAAATGTTTGGAGTTCCAACCCCTTAAACATCTATAGCGGCATCGGGTATCTTGTTAATCCTAACCTGACCTATTCCTATAGCGATTTTACTTTGCATGATCATGTATATGTCAGCAGCTATATCCCAGATCCTACAAGAGCTGTTGTTACTTATGAATTTAGCGAAGCCGTTACCGTAAAATCTTTACAAATTGTCCAGCACACCAATGGTGTTACTAAAATCGAAGGCTTTGCTGGAAATTCTCTAAGCTCTATGGTTTCCCTTGGCTCTGTTTTTGGCCCAAGCGGAGATGCTATGGGAGGGCAGGTATTGCCAGAATATGCTTATCAGGTTTTTGATTTCAATAATACAACAGTATCAGGAAAGTATTTCCAGTTTATCATCCGCAAAACCAGCCTTGGGAATGGATGGGCTTTGTATAGAGCCACACCTGACTTCATTGCTGTACCAGAGCCTTCTTCTTTGCTATTTTTAGGGATTGCTTTGGCTGCTGTTGCTCTTTTGAAAAAGGCATAGTCTCAGTATCATGGACCCACTACAACAAAAAATCAAAGATCTGGAATTCCTTTTGCGCAGGGAAAAAATAGAAAACAAAACCCGCATAAAAGAAATTCTATACCAGATTTTGGAAATTCACGATAGTCTAAAAAAGATGATGGATATTGCCATAAAACAGCCCTGGCCCCAGGAAGCCCAAGCTTTCGTCGAAGAACGCTTTGGGATTGTCCTAAAAAAAATTTTACAAACATTGCAACGCTAT
Source organism: Candidatus Brocadiia bacterium (assembly GCA_013359215.1). Taxonomy (GTDB): domain Bacteria; phylum Planctomycetota; class Uabimicrobiia; order Uabimicrobiales; family JABWCH01; genus JABWCH01. Next base: position 10,151 of record JABWCH010000334.1, read on the forward strand.
GGAGCAAGGCAGATCAATTCTTTGGGGCAGATTGCAAACCTGGAATACCATGAAATCGTACAAGAGATTTGCCAGGAAAACACGTCTGATGGGCAAATCGTGCAAGTAGAGCAGGAAGGCTTTATCTATGAAGGGGAAGTAATAAGAATGGCGAAAGTTGTTGCCGCCAAAAGCCACTAAAAAATTTTGATGGGGGGAAAGTTTGCAAAATTTTCCTCCCCTTAAAATCAAAAATTTCTTTGCATATCCATTACCATGAAACAAAATGATACAGACCCATTAGATCGTTTAATTAAGATTACAACAATTGCATGGCTTTTTTTGCTATTACTTGCATCTTTTATTACATACAATGCTCTAAGCATGATTTTAGAAGAATTTCGAAATATAATTTTTCTCAGATTTCTCATGTTTCTTAACCAAACGCTCTTGCTCATCAATATTGTAGCACTCCTGTGGCGCATTTTGCTTATCAAGTATCAATACCAATGTGTCGCTATACAAAAAGAAGAAGACCTACCTGAAATCACAGTCGTTGTTCCTGCCTATAACGAAGGAAAAGGAGTCTTAGAAACCATACAAAGTCTGGTCTACAGCAACTATCCCGAAAGCAAATTGCATATTATTGCCATAGACGATGGAAGCCATGATGATACCTGGGAATGTTTGACAGAAGCCCAAAAAAGGTGGGGAGAAAAGATTTGTATTCTACGTTTTTCAGAAAACCAGGGAAAAAGATGTGCTTTATATCATGGATTTAAGAGGAGTAAGGGCGATGTTCTCGTGACAGTAGACAGCGATTCTATTCTGGATCAAGATAGTTTGCGCTATCTTGTAAGCCCTTTCCAGAACGCCCGCGTAGGGGCTGTGGCAGGAAATGTAAGGATTCTCAATAGAAAAGAAGGATTCATCCCCAGGATGCTGGATGTAAGCTTTGCCTATAGCTTTGAATTCATCCGTGCCAGCCAGAGCTGCGTAAATGCCGTTATGTGTACACCAGGAGCTCTTTCTGCTTACAGGAAAGACATTGTTATGCTGGTTTTGGAAGAATGGCTTCATCAAAAATTTTTAGGACAAAAAGCCACAATAGGCGAAGATAGGGCGATGACAAATTTTATACTCAGGGCAGGCTACCATGTTTCCTTCCAGTCTAAGGCAACTGTTTATACAAAAGTCCCCATAAAGTATACCAAGCTTTGCAAAATGTTTTTGCGATGGGCCAGAAGCAATATCCGTGAAACCCTTGTGATGACAGCCTTTGCTTTCAAAAAATTTCGATCTACACCCGCATCAGGCATGAGAGTCAACCTTTTGCTACATTGGACAACATTGACTTTTCTGCAAATTCTCAGACTGCAAACGATCCTCTATTTTTTTATCAGCCCTTACATTTTTGGTGTCCATCTTTTCCTGGGAGCGGCTATCATCTCTTTGTTTCCTGCCATTGTATATTGGCTTAAATATCATAATAGCAATGGTTTTTGGGCATTCCCCTATGGCATTTTCTGGATTCTATCCCTTTCCTGGATAACCCCTTACGCGATGCTTACCCCCTATAAAAATTCCTGGATGACAAGAGATTTAGATAAGGCACAAAAATAGAATTATTCTTAAGCAGACGCTACAATCTGACATTGTCCAATTTGACAATGTTAAATCGGATTTCTGTAGTAGTCAAAATGATCCTGTGCAATTAGATTTTTGTAGAAAAAGCAAAAATTTTTATCACGAATAAGACG
>JABWCH010000335.1 GCA_013359215.1 Candidatus Brocadiia bacterium
AAAGCGGATGGTTTTGTCCAGGAACTTTGTGCTGTATATTCCCAATCTTTAATAGAATCGATTGAAAAAATCCTTGCCCAGGCTGTAGAAGAAGAAATCCGAGATAAAGCTCAAGGGAAAAGGAAATGTCTAGTACACAGACTCGTTGATTCAAGCGATTCTGCCATAATCGAAACACCAGAATCTCTTCCAGGCTACCATGCCTCTGCTTTTATGAATATGAATAAGCCAGAAGACTATAATCGGATTCTGGAAATATATGGCAGAAACAAAGTGGCTTTATAGAAGCAAAGCGGGTTCTATCTGAAGAGATCGCTTCGTGTAAGCCTTCTTTCAGGAATCAAAAAAACAGGTATCCCATTTTTTCTTTGTGCCAGGCTTAAGAGTCGAATAAAATTTTTTGATTTGCCAGGCAGTACTATTCTTGATTCCTTAAAGAAGGCTTACACTACGCTCGGATTATCCCTATTTCTTTTGTACGCAGCGTAGCCTTGCGCTTCTGCTTCTAGGGTTGAGCTTTTGTTCTTCTTGGGTCGGAGTGGCAGGTTTTGGCGTTATTTCTGTCAGAGAAGCAAGATTGGCTTTTATGAATTGTTTGACAATCCTGTCTTCCAGAGAGTGAAAGCTAATGATTACCATACGTGCCTTTTCCGAAAGAAAAGGCAGGATGCAGGAAAGGCTTTTTTCCAATTCCTGGAGTTCCTGGTTTACGCATATACGAAGGGCCTGGAATACTTTGGTTGCAGGATGTGTCCTTCCTCTTTGGTAATCGTAGCACTGAGAAACCAGAGCTGCAAGCTCCAGAGTGCTTTTGATGGGCTTTCGGGTTCTATATTCTACAATTTTTCTGGCAATTTTGCGGCCTTGAGGTTCTTCGCCATATTCATAGAAGATCTGGCTCAGTTGTTTTTCTGAATAGGTAGCCAAAACATCCGCGGCAGTTAGAGGAGAATTCAGGTTCATTCTCATATCCAATGGCCCCTCTTTGCCAAAACTAAAGCCGCGTTTAGGGAGATCCAACTGATAAGAAGAAACGCCAAGATCAAACAAAACACCATCCAATGCTTTAATCCCTAGTTTTTCCAAAACATGGCTGGCCTCAGAAAAAGGGGAATGTGCAAGCTGGTATGGCGTTCCACAAGATGATAGATTGGCTTCTGCAATAGCCAAGATCTCTTTGTCTTTATCTATGCCCAGAATTTTCCCTTGCCCTTGTAATTTTTTGGCAATAGCCATAGAATGGCCTGCCGCACCTACTGTCATATCAAGATAAGTTCCCATGGGATGTGGTTCAAGATATTCTAACACTTCATTTAACATCACGGGTTGGTGAACCATAAAAGTTCCTTTTCAATCGAATAAAAGCCAAATTTCGTCTAAATAAGATAAAAGTCAAATGATTACGATTTGTACCATCGAAAAATTTGCCGAAAAAGCAAAGATTTTTATCACAAATAAGACGAATGGTCGAATGGCACGAATAGTTTTTATAAAAATTACATTCGTGTGATTTGAATATTCGTCTCATTCGTGATTAATGCTTTTTTGGGTTCGGTTTCGCTGAGATAGAAATATTGCCACAAGCTGTAACCATTTGGCTTGGTATTGTATCATTTGGCTTTGGATATATCAAAGACTTTTATCTTTTAGGAAAAATTCTAAAAATAAACATTTCTGATGTTGACAAAAAGGTATTTAAAAGAGATAATTATCTAGTTGTGTCGTGAAATAGAAATTTTAATTTTTTTAAGAAAAATCAATAAAAACTATTCTTTCATTTCGAGGTGGTTATGATGACAAAGCTTTCCACAAAACAAGGATTTACACTGGCAGAGTTGATGGTCACCGTAGCTGTGATGGCTATCATGCTTATGGGGCTTTTCGCTGCATTAACCACAAGCCTTTATACTTCAGAAAACTCTAAATGGCAAGTGAGGCAGCAAAAGCTGGCGCAGTTGATTATGGAGGAATTGTTGAGCAAACCTTATGGTGAACTGGAAACTATACTCAAAACAACAACAAACACTCCTACTACAATAAGTGATACTCGCTTAGAAGGAGGATCATTAAGCAATAATGTTTATACAATCAAGGGTTGGGAATACGATGGATCTTCTTCTGGTCTAAAAGCAACGGTAACAATGCATATTTATACGGTCGATATTATTCAGATTACCATTCTAGTGGAAGTTCCTGGAAGAGAAGGACGGCCCCCCTTTGTTCTCTCTACTATGCGCGGAAGGAACAGTCTATGAAAGCAAAAAATTCTGGTATGACTTTGCTGGAAACCATGATTACTATAGCTCTTTTTTCTCTGGTCATGCTTGGTGCTTCTCAGGCTGTTATACGAGGCATGTCTGTCTGGGGTCTGAGTGCCAAAGAAACAGCGGCTACCTGGAATTTGCAGCAGGGTATGAACGTTTGTTTTATGGACTTACTCAGAGCAAAACTTGTTGAGGTCACTGTAGACAGCAATTCTTTTTCTAAAGTAAAAATTCAGATGCCGGTGGAATATACAAAAACAGGGGCAGATGGAAAAGTGGACTATTACGTTATTTACGAAGTGCGTGATCTTGCTGGAGAATATGCTCTATACAGAGATGTTTATATGTCTAGTGGAGTGAAAGAAACGGCTAGACTTTTGGTGCGTGGAATAGATGGCGCAACATTAAATACAAAAATCGATGATCCTGATAATGGGGCAATCAAAGGCTTTAGAGTTATTCAAAAAACGGGAACAAAAGAATTTACCATATATTTGCGTTTGAAGGAAATGATAGATCCTACTTCAGAACGCAAAAGAGAATTGCTTAGTAAAGTCTATGTTAGAAATCTATAGTAATAACCAGGCGGAAAGGAAGCAGATTGATTCACAACTATCCATTCGCTCCTCCAAAAACCTGTATGTTATAGAATTGGAAAGGAGATAACTATGTTTTTTACGATAGATACTCGAAAGGGCAGTGCTTTGATTATTGCTATGATTATGAGTATCGTCATTATCTCTCTATCATCCTCCGCCATTCTTATGGCTGTCACAGAACAGAGATACACATACAATCAGTCCAATAAATTGAAATCCAGATACGCAGCGGAGGCAGGACTGGCGGAAGGAGTGAAGTTTATCAAGGACCAATGTCTCTTGGCAAACCTAAACTATTTGCAAATCGACTTAGTTTTGGATCCTAGCCGCGTGATTTCGCCAGAAGAGAGAGCAGAAAAAGTAATTACTATCTACAATGAAGATTATATTAAGGTTTTTTATCAAAAAAACCTGGAAGCTGCTGTTACTGTTGGTGAATTTCAAAGCCTGTACAACTTAGGGCAATATAGTGCAGGCACTCGTATTTTAGGCCCCGATGATATTAGCACAGGGAAGGATATGACAGGAAATAACATCAACTCTGTGCGCTATGTTCTCCTCACTTCTGTAGGGCAATTTCCCAAATCAGGGGTTGACCAGAAAAGCACAACCTTCAAGGTAGTCTACGAGGTCAGCACAGATGTTTCTAAAATCTTCGATTATAGCTATTTCATCAACAACTGGGGATGGTGGTTTGGTGATAGCATCCATTGCAAGGGAAACGCTCGCTCCAATGGTTCTTTTAGCATGTCTGACGATACAAAAGACTATCGCCCTATTTTGCAAGGCAGGCCACGTTTTGAAAATAGCATTGGCATTGATCTTATTGGGTATATTGATGATAACTTAGATGGTAAAGCCGATGGGCAAGATGGAGGCATGTATGCCTGGAACGAAATCCTGGGAAGGCCAAAAGATGGCTATAAGCCTGCTAACCTTTATGCAGGTCTTATGGGACAAAACCAGTCTCCTCCTGTACCTCAAGTGCCTATGCCTAATTTAAATAACATAAGCTACTATGAAAGCATTGCCAGAGAAAAAAATGGAAGCATTGAAATTTTAGACCTTGCTGCAGGAACAAGCCAGGTTATTTTCAATGACGGAGTTTGGGGTGACAATGAACCCAATGGAAAAAAGCATTTATATCTCGAAGGCAGTGCTCAAAAGCCCATTAAAGTGAACGGAGTTGTTGTTATCCAGGGAGATTTGGTCATTCGCGGTTATATAACAGGCCGCGGTAGCATCTATTGCGCTCGCAATGCCTACTTGCCCCAACGGTTGCTCTATAAAAATCCACCTGTGAACACAAAGGGAACTTTGAGTCAATATAGAGAGGCCAAAAGCGGAAAAGAAACCGATAGGGAAGAATGGCGTTCTGCGAATGTTGGTAAAGATCTGGTCGGCCTTTTTGCTAAGGAAAATATTGTTCTTGGAGATTTTACCAACGATGAATGGCAAAATGAAGTCAATAAATCCCTTGTGGATTCCAGAAATAAAAACGAAGAAGATTTGGGACTAGACCAAATTCCTGGGACAGGAGATGTTGGAGAGGACAACACTACGTGGGATGTAGAAAGAGACGCTGCTGGAAATGTGATTCCTGGATCAGGAGAAGACTATGATGGCGATGGTATACAGGATAGAAGAACTTTACAAGAGGACTTCTATCTGCAAACTGGTTCATTCTATTATGGTCACCCTGACTGGGGTGGCAATATCCCATCCAAGGCAGACAGCTATCGCTCTGTTACGTATTGGGATAACAACACCATGGGAACATCTTCTGATAGACCAATGACTCTTTCTGTAGCGCAGAATCCTAATCCGCATGTAAAATATAGTTTATTCCCCCAGGTAGATGCCATTTTATACACCAACCACTTTTTGGCTGGCTATGTGCAAAACCAATATCTCAACGAATACTTTGGGCTTGTAAATGGAGAGAATTACACTGTTGACAACACAAAGAAAACGACTTCCCTTTATTCAGGGCAGATTGTTTTCAATGGTTCCATCATTTCCAGAAACGATGGCATTTACTATACTGCAAACAAATTGCTTTTCAACCACGATGACCGACTAACAGCAGAAACAGGAGAAACATTGGGAATGGTTATCCCACGTGTTTGGAAAGAATTGCAGCCTATTAGCATGACCGTGGAATAGGCATAAGGAACAAGAATTAAATAAGTTCCCCATTTCCTCCCGCAGACTCAAACAGATGCTATTAACATAGCACTGTTTAGCCTGTACAGGCTTTTCTTCGTGTATTCTGATTGTGTTATAGAAGTTGAACCTTATAAAATAATCTTTACAGAGATAAAAATCTCATAAATAACTCTTGTAAATGATTGAAATCTTGACTCTATACCTATTGCAACCTATTGCATAATAAATATATAAAAGTTTTTAAAGGGGGTTTGGGGGAAAATTTTTACAAAAATTTTCCCCCAACTCTTTACATTAATGAATAAGTGGGCGAAGAAAGGCGTCCTTCAGGGAATATAAAACCTGAAAAAAAATACTATGGCTCGAAGCTTGCTTCTTCTATTGATATTCTTAACTTTTCTACCGATGAGCTATGCTGTTTTTCCCAAGGAAATTTCCAAAAAAGCAGAGAAAGAAAAGCAAGACCAGATAACAGAAAAAATAAACCAAAGCGAAAAATCGCTCTATCTTCACCTTCATCTTACCAAAGAATCTATCAAAGATATTTTCCGATTTATTGTCAAGATCAGAAACAACAACGACAAAGTATCTGCTTTTCTGAACACTTCCCTATCGACTAAAACCCATACTCTGCTAATGAACTATAATGAAATGGGCGAACCAAGCCCTATGCTCATCCGACTTTTGCTCATAGATTTAAATAGACTTATTGTTGGCCCAATGATCTATGACAAAGAAATATTTTCTGATGTAAAGCTAAGTACAGAAACCGATTCTTTAGTAAAAAAAGGCAATGCAGAGGGTGAAACTTTAGTTAGACTCAATAGAATGCTTTTAGAAGATGCTTATCCTGAAGAAATTGTCCCTTTAAAAAGGGATGTTGGCGGTTTTTTTACAAAAGCAAAGCCCATTGTGGTTGAAATCCCAGCCAAAGATTATAACCAAAG
>JABWCH010000336.1 GCA_013359215.1 Candidatus Brocadiia bacterium
CTTGCGGCAATTTTGTCACTTTCTCCTCGCTCTCCGAGTGCCTCAAAATTTTCGCCTAAAATTATTTTTCGGATAGGCTCTAATCACGAATGAGACGAATATACAAATTACGCGAATAAAATTTTTATAAAAACTATTCGTGCCATTCGAGCATTCGTCTTATTCGTGATAAAAATTTTTGGTTTTTCGGCAAACACTTAACTTATTAATTTCTATCTTGGTCTACCCATGCGTCTTATGGCTCTTTGCGTATCAAAAGAAGGCATCTTTTTTGCAGCTTGCAAAATGACTTCGGTGTCTTCCTCTAAGCCTTTCACTACTTCGGCAACCATTCCATTGTTCAAACCAATTTCAACCTCTCGGACTTCTCGGTTGCCTGCTTTCATAATCTCTACAGTGTATTTTTTTGTTTTATAGCTGTACATTAAAGCATCGGAATTTACTAGCAATACATCGTCTTTTTGAGCCTGGACAATGGAAATATTGGCTGTCATCTCTGGTTTAAGATAGGATTTCTTTTCCCCCAGAACTTCAATTTTTACTTCAAAGGTCACGACATTGTATTGGTTAATGCCCTTGGCCCCAATCTGGACAACCTTGCCTCGAAAACGGAGGTTAGGGAAAGCATCGGCACTGATAATCACTTCCTGTTCCAAGGAAACCTTGCCAATATCGCTTTCATCCACAGAAGCAATCACAAAAATCTTGGAAAGATCTGAAAGAACTAAAATTTTCGTTCCTCCTCCAACATTGCTGATTCCTGAGGAAATGATCTGGCCTTTTTGGACAAATTTTTCTGTAACTGTTCCGTCTATAGTGGCTAAGATTTTGGTGTCTTGTAGCCTTTGTTTTGTTGTTTCCAGCTTGATTTCTGTTTGTATGACCTTTTTCTTTAGGATTTCTTCTTCGTATTGCAAATTTTGTATTTGCCATTCTTTGATTTTAAATTCCTCTTGCTTGAGGTCTGTCATGCTTAATGTAGACCTTGCCTGCGCTTCGCGGGAAAGCAAATCTTGGTATTCATCCTCGCTAATCACTTTTTTAGGCAAAAGTTTTTGTGCGTCTCTTACTTTGCGTCTTGCATCTTCATATTTTTGAGTATCTATGGAAATCTGTTCCCGTGTGTTCCGTTGCAAAATGAACAATTCTTGTCGAGCAATCTTGATTTTTTCTGCCATCTGCTTGAGCTGAGAAGTAACAATATCCACTTCTGTCTGGGCTTCCCTAAGCCCTCTTTCTTCATCCACGGGGTCTAGTTTCAGAATAAGATCGTTTGTCTTAACCTTGTCGCTTATATCAAAGGGGAACTCTATGATTTCACCACTTGCTTTGGACTTGATTTCCACGTCAAAATTAGAAACAACCCTTCCATTGCAGTCGATTTTTAATATAACGCTTCCCTTGGTTACTTTTTCTGTCTTGATTTCCTGTTTAGGAGTAGAGTCTGCTTCTTTTTTATACATACTCCAAAAGACGATCCCTGCTACAAGAACTAATAAAAATAAAATTTTTTTCATTTTTTAATCTCTTTGAATTAGGAGTTAAGAGTCTATCCGAAAAATAATTTAGGCGAAAATTTTGAGGCACTTGGATAGCATCGAAATTTGCAGCCAAAAGGATTTTTGGATAGACTCTAAGCAAATTGCTAAAATTTCTCTTGCCCAAAAAAATCTTCTGTGATATTCTAGCAAAATAAAAAATTTCTTCAAGGGAAATGCCAAATCAACCAGGTATTCTTAAGGAATAGATATAACGTGAAGGTTTTAAAACTAAGATTAGAAGGCTTTACTTGCTTTCGCAAGCCTGTTGAGGTAGATTTTTCAGAACTGGATCTCTTTGCCATTACTGGCCCTACAGGCAGTGGAAAAAGTTCTTTGGTGGATGCTATCCTTTTTGCACTATATGGCAAAATCCCTAGATTAGGAACAGAAACATCTAGCCTGATTTCTCAGGGAATGAAAAATGCCAATGTGCTTTTGGAATTTTCTATGGGCGAATCTCGATATAAAGTAGCGAGGAAACTGAGTTCTGCCAAAGGAAGCCAGGCTATCTTAGACCAATTTTCCCACGATAGCTGGCAAGGAGTATGTTCTGGGGTAAGACCAGTTAACCAGAAAATAGGACAAATCCTTGGGCTAGACTATGATGCTTTTACCCGATGTATTGTATTGCCACAAGGAGAATTTGCGAATTTTTTAGAGGATAGCAAAGGTCGCCAGGAAATACTCATTCGGCTCTTGGATTTGGGAATTTTGGAAGAAATGCAAAAAGAGGCTTCCCAAAAATATGAGCAAATCAAAGACAAAATAGAATCCATCCAAAAAAGGCTTCAAGACGAATTTTCAGGTGTTACCCTGGAAAAAATGCAGGAACTAAAAGAAACGTACAAAACCCTAGAAAAGAAGATACAAGAAACCCAAGAGGAAGTCCAGTCTTTTGTCTCAAGCATGAAGGAAGCTCAGGAAGTCTGGGATCTTATGGTTTTGATGAAAGAACATGAATCCAAACAAAAAGCACTTTTGTCCCAGGAAGCCAAAATAAAAAAGCTGGAAGAAAAGATTGCCTTGTCCAAAAAGATCCTGCCATTAGTACCGCAATTGGAGCAATACCAGCTTCTTTCAGCCAGGTCACTAGCATGGCAAAAAAAGCTAGAATTGGCTAAAGAAAAACAAAACCAATGGGAAAATCAGCAAAAAGAGCAGGCTTCCAGGATGGAATTAGCCCAAAAAAATTACGAACGTATCCCTGAACTGGATTGGCAATGCGAACGATTTCAAGAATGCAAAGGCTGGCAGGAAAAACTCCTATCTATGGAAAAGGAAATTACGGAAAGGCAAAATTTTTACAGGAAAGAATACAAAAGAAAACAAGACATAGAGCAGCATTTGCAAAAGCTTTTATCCTATTTGGAAAACCTCTATAAGCAACAAAAAGAGCAAGAAAAAAAACTTTCGGAAATGGAAATCCAGAAACAGGTTTTGCAAAAATTCCAGGGAGCAGATGCCTTTAAGAGCATTCTGATAGAAGCAAGCCAAAATAGCGAAAGAAAGCTTGCTTTATTTCAGGATGCACTCAAAGGAAATGCAGAAAAAGAACAAAAATACAAATCTCTTTTAGCAGCCTACGATAAATGGGAATCTTCAGTTAAAAAACTTCAGGAAGAGTTAGAAAAATATGGGGATAAAAAGCAGATGGAAAAGAGGCTTCTGGAGCTAGAGCAAGCTTCTCAGTTGCAAGAACGATGGAAATACCACATTCAGGAAGAAAGCAAAGAAAAAGAACGCCTCGAACAAGAAGAAAAGCAATATAAGGATACTGCCAAAAAGCTTTCTTCTGAAGAAAAAAGCCTTGCTCTCCTTAAGAAGAAATCTCAAGAAACCTCAGAGGATCTATTGCAAAAAGAAGCGGTTTTTTCCCAAATTTCCCAAATCCTCGAACCATATCAAAAGGAAAAAAGCAAAGCAGACATAATCCAGAATGCTATCCTTGCTTTGGAAAAGCATAGACAAAAGCTTTCCGAAGAGAAAGAAGAGATGGAAAAGCGCAAGCAAGAAATTTCAGGCAAAAAAGACCGTCTGTTTTCCCAGGTAGAACAATGCAAAGAGAGCTGGACACATCTTTATACCAACAACCTGGCAGGCTCTATCCGCCAGCATATCAAACCAGGGATGCCATGCCCTGTTTGTGGCAATGACATAAAAAATCTTCCTTTATGCGAGCCAGGAGAAAAGGAAAGCTTCCAGGAAGTCCAAAAACGCCTTGAACAAAAGCAAAAAGAGCTGCAAAAGATAGAAAAGCAGATGACAGAGCAAGAAACTCTGTTGAATGCTCTTGTTTTGGAACAGGCAGAAAAGCAAAAGGAATGGGAATCAGAAAGAAAGTCACTCCAGGAGATCCAGTCCAGGATCGAAGCCATGGAAGAGAAACTTTGTAAAATCATGGGCCAGGTATCTTACCAGGAGCAAGCAGAAAAATTCGCCAAAGAAATAGCGATCTTAAGCAAAGAAAAGGAAAAAATACAAAACAATCTCTTGGAAAAGCAAAGCATCATCCGAGAACACACTGCGGCTATAGGCTCTCTGGAAAAAAGAAAAGAAGAGCGTAAACAAAGCATCTCTCAACACCAGGAACAAAAGCAAACTTTGGAAAATAAAATCCAGTCGCTTTCTGGAGGGGCTGATATTCTAAAAACCCAGGAAGAGATCAAAAAAAGCCTGGAATATATCCAGGAATGCCAGAAGAAACTGGCCCAAAGTGAAAAAAATTTTAGCGATATATCGCTCCAAAAAGAAATTGCCTCTGAACAACGCAATGCTTCGCAAAAAAGGCTCATGGAAGCACAAGAAGAAATGCAGAACAGCACCCAGGAACAAAAACAAAAAGAAGACATGATCAAAAAAAAGCTAGGCATTGATGTAAAAAACATCCAGGAAACCCTTATGAATGGAATCAAGCAGTATCAGGATGTATGTCTTGCTTTAGACCAGCTTTCTTTTTACAGACAGGAAATGACCAAGAGAATTTCCGAACAGGAGATTCTAAAGACAAGACAAGAAGCAATCCTGGCGGAAATAAACCAGACTCTCGAAGAAAAAAAACAGTCTGCTCAAAGTTTGCAGCAAGAGCATAAAGATCTATTGCAAAAGATAATGCAGATCACGCAAGGCAAAGATGCACAAATGCTTTTGCAAAATTGCAAAAAACAAAAAGAAATCATTCTTGCCAGCTATCAGAAACTACGAGAAGAGAGCTTGATTCTGGAGCAAGAGAAGAAAATTTTAGAGCAAGAATGGCAAAATCTGCAAGAAAATATCCGAGAGACCGTGGCAGAAAAAGAAAAATTGCAGGAGATTCTCACAAATATCCAAAAAGAATTTTCCTTGCAAAATCTGGAAGAACTCCTTTCCTTAAAAGTAGATATGGCTTCTTTGCAAAGCTGGGAAAACCAGATTGTACAGCAGAGATTCCACACAAAAGAAGTGGAAAATCGTATAGAAGAATGCCAAAAAAAACTTATGGGGAGAAGTACGTCTCTGGAAATTTTTCAGCAGTGCAAAAAGAATCTGGAAGACACGCAATATGAGCTTTCCCAAAAAATAGAAGAAAAGGGGCGCAGGCTACAAGAGATACAGTATATGGAAGCCAATCTTTCGCAAATAGAAGGATGGAATAGCGAGCTTCGTTCCCTTCAAAAGCAAGAAGAAATCCAAAAAATTCTTGCCCATGATCTTAGAGCCAACCGCTTCCCTGTGTATGTTTTGGAAGAAGCCTTAAAAACTCTTGTAGAAGATGCCAGCGTACAATTTGACATGCTTTCTAGTGGAAGGTATACTTTTAGTATGCTCAATCGGGATATCTATGTCAACGATAGCTGGAATTCAGGACAGCTTCGCCTGGCGAAAACGCTAAGCGGAGGAGAAACCTTTATTGCTTCTTTAGCTCTGGCTTTGGCTCTGGCTGAAAGAATATACCAGCTTGGGCATAGCTCTGGCGGAAGTGCCATTCTCGAAAGCCTGTTTCTGGACGAAGGCTTTGGCAGTCTGGACGAAGAGTCTTTGGATATTGTTGTAAAAGCCCTTAGCAATCTCCAAGATACAGGCAGAACCATTGGAATCATAAGCCATTTGCCTGTTTTAAACAACTACCTCCCTGCCAGACTCGTAGTCCATAAAGACAGAGAAGGCTCCACAGTAGCCCGTTATGGACAATGATGTTTATTCTGGATGATGAAACTTATGGCGAGGCCCATGCTCACGCTTATTGCGGATTGACGGTTCATACAAGCTTTGTGTAACTTTTTTCATGATGAAACGTTAGGGACAAGCAGCTTGACGTTTCATACAAGACTTCTGCGTAGGCTAAATCTATCAATAGGAGTTACGCAGGTATTCTTAACATATTGAAATACAATATATATCTATCTTGCGAGTGATTAAAATCTTGACTCTATTTAGTTTTGCAAGCTCTT
>JABWCH010000337.1 GCA_013359215.1 Candidatus Brocadiia bacterium
CAAAGATTTTTATCACGAATAAGACGAATGGTCGAATGGCACGAATAGTTTTTATAAAAATTTCATTCGCGTAATTTGTATATTCGTCTCATTCGTGATGAATGCCTTTTTGCTTTCGGCTTGTCTGAGATAGATTATGCAGGTTACCCAAAGAGGTCAAAAATCTTACAGATATAATCTTTGTAATCTATGGATAAAAAAATTTTTGGTAAAATAACAAAAATTTGCAAATTTAAACCAAGGAAGCTTCTATGAAAACGATGTGGGTTGTTTGTTTCTTTTTCAGCTTTTCTCTTTTCGCCCAAGAATTAAAGAATATCATTATACAAAATGCCAAACTTATACCAGAGTTTTCTGTTTCTTCACAACAGACCAAAGGCTGGGCCTGTCTGACAGGCGAAATCATCACCAATATGAGATGGAAGTCCTCTGATATAGAAATCGTAGCCAATGTCCAGGGTTATGGAACACGCCTATATAGCATGACTTTAAACCTTCCTTCCTCAAGTCGGAAGAGGTTCTTTCTTTATATATCTTTACGATTGACCCATAGGGAAATAGAGCTTTCTGTTAAAAAAGACGGACAGGTTTTAGACAAACAAGAAATACAACTCAATTATAATTATAAAAACATACTACGCATTGGCTACTTCCCACCCAAAAATGACCACAATCTATTTTTCCTAAAAAAAATTGAAAAATACAATCCCTGGGTACCTCAATCCTATTACAACAAAGATTTAGAAGAAATTGAAGTCATCAATCTTGATAGCCGCCTTTTGCCAGACCGATGGATTGGCTATGACAACATGGATGTCATGATTATGAGCAAGGAAGAATCCCTGCTTTCCGACAGACAAAAGGCTATCCAGGAATGGATTTATAATGGCGGAATTCTGATTGTTGCTCCCCAGGAAAGGCTCTGGATACCAGGATCTCATTTTATACAAACAGTCATGAACCAGACCTTTTCAGAAGATGATGTTTCTTATGTGGATATACCAGATTCCGTAAAGGCGTACTTGCCAAATGTAACCCAAATGCTGGCCCTCCAACCCCCAGGCGATGCCATTCAGGATAAAGAATTGACGAATAGCCTCTGGCATGTTTATAAAGGTGCAGGTGCTATCCTTTATGTGGGAATGGATCTAGGCAAAGAAAGTGCTAATTCTTCCATTTTTTGGAAAACGCATTTGCTTCCTAAAATACGGGATATAATCATAAGAAAGAATTCATGGCATTTCCTCGATCAAGGGGACACAAAAGATACACAAGACGAATACAATCTAAGCTCTGCCTTGAATCTTTCCTTTGGCAGGATGCCAGGAATATGGAGTATTTTGGCTATATTGGTTGTTTATTTGCTTTTAGTTGGACCTGTTAATTTTATTTATTTTCGGAAAAAAAATCTTACTTTGCATTTGGTTTGGAGCATCCCTTGCCTTTCTATGCTTTTTGTGACGATTATTTTGATTTATGGATACTGGGTCAGGGGCATGAATTCTGAAACATTGAGCTTCCATATTGTGCAGCCTGTCGAGGGTTCAGATTATATTTGCCATAAAAAATATCTCTCTCTTTTGTCTTCTTCCCATTCAACATACAATATCCATTTAGAAGACAATGGCAGCCTGTATCCCCTATACTCTAATTGGTCGTTAAGATCTTCTTCAGTAATGAACTATAACCAAAAGCAAGGTCTTATGATCCAGGACTTTCCTTTGAGCCTTTGGCAAACTGGAACTTTCTATTCTCTCTATTTTCAAGGGAATATGAATTTTTCTGTGAACTTTTCTAAAAACTCCGTAAAAATAGAAAAACCAGCATCCGTCAGGATAAAAAAAATCTTTGGAGTTTTCAATAACTACAATTTATATTATTTAGGAGATTTTGAAACTCCAGAAACTCAAAAAGAATTTTTCACATCGAATGGGGAGCATTATCTTCTGTCAAACGACAGGTATAACTCCAGGGAAATCCAACTAGCAATACAAAAAAAATGGAATTTTCAAAACGAAAAAATGCTGCAATTTCTTAGCAATGCTTTACAGAAAGATACTCTCTGCAACTTTGTCGTTGCTTTGATAGAAAGCCCTCTTCTTTCCCCTATTTCTTTAAATCCTGGGCCAGATATATCTCAAGAAATAAAAATCTTTTATTATAAAGAGACAGGGAAATCCGATGCAAACAAATAGCAATAGTTCTTTACAAGAACGCCTGGACAAAATGATCAATACATATTTGTTCGATGTAGAATATTTTAGTTCACGAGAAGGAGATGATGAATCCCCTTTGTGGCAGCAAGAAAGAGAAATCCAATCTTTTGCATCTCGTGTTCCTGGAATAGAATTGCAAGAAGTATATCAAAAATACCAGAAGCAAAATCGGGAACTCATGGCTGAAATAGAATGGAGACGGGCGAACCAAAAATCGCCTAATCCTATTAGAGAGCAAGTGCAAAAAGCACTTTATGATCTTTTGGTAAGCTTTGAAAGTCTTTTGCAAGGCACAAAATCCACACAAGCAAGAGAAAGGCAGAAAGAAAAAGTTCATATAGAAAATACCATTGTAAAGCCTGCTATGGAGAAAAAAAGCCTTGTAGAAATTGCCATAGAAACAGGAACAAAAATTTTCCCAGAAGAAACTTTGAAAAAAGAGCTGCCCATAAAAGAAAATGTGCTTGAAAAAGACGAAATTTTACAAGAAACTAAAAATCAAAAGTTGCCTCCTTCTCCCAAAGTAGTAGAAGAACCGAGAAAGCAGACTCAAAAGTTGCCTTCTTCTCCTAAAACAGCGGAAGAACCGAGAAGGCAGACTCAAAGATTGCCCTCTTCTCCCAAGATAGCAGAAGAATCAAGAAAGCAGACTCAAAAGTTGCCTTCTTCAGCTAAACAAGCAAGTGGAGAGCCTAAAAAACAAACTCAAGCTCTGCCTTCTGTGCCTAAAAAATCTAAAAAAACAGAAATAGAAGAAATGGTTTTTGAAGAAGCTCTTTCTTCTGATGATCCCTCTTTGCAAGAGAAACAATTAGAAAATGAGGAACAACCAGCAACTCCAGAGGCAAGAATAGAAAAGATGATTGCTCAGTATCTTGACAAAAGACCCAAGGTAGATTGGAGAGAACGGGAAAAGCAAGAAGAAGAGATTAGAAAAAAATTCTACCAAAAGGAACGTGAAAAAAAGGAAGAAAGAGAAAGAGAAGAGCAGAAAAAAACAAAAATGACAACTTTAAAGCTCTGGGGCAAAGAAAAAGGCAAACAGAAAAAAAACTGGTGGCCTTTTTAATAGAATTTGCAAGATATATATATTTACAATTCGTGTAAGGAGAATATGTTATGGATTTAACTTTCCGTCAATTGCCGCGCCATATTGCTATCATTATGGACGGAAACGGAAGATGGGCAAAGCAAAAAAACAAGCCAAGAATATGGGGTCATAAGGCAGGAGCAACAACTGTGGATATTATAACAAAAGAATGCTCCAGGCTTGGCATCCAACAGTTGACACTCTATGCCTTCTCCCATGAGAATTGGCAAAGGCCAAAAGAAGAAATCGATTATCTTATGACTTTATTGAGGCGGTTTCTGATCAAAGAGCGAAAAACCATCATGGAAAACAACATTCGTTTCAACACCATTGGTCACATCCATCGGTTGCCCAAAACAGTCATCGATGAATTGGACAAAACCAAAGAGATGAGCGCAAAGAACACAGGAATGACCTTGTGCCTCGCTTTATCATACGGAGGCAGAATGGAAATCGTTGATGTTGTAAAAAAAATCGCCCAGAGAGTAGCCCAGGGAGAAATCCAGATAGACGATATTAATGAAGAAATGTGTAGCCAGAGCATGTACCAGCCTGGTATGCCTGACTTAGATCTTCTGATTCGCACAGGAGGCGAAATGCGCATTTCTAATTTTCTTTTATGGCAGCTTTCTTACAGCGAGTTGTGGATTACTCCTACACTATGGCCTGATTTCAATGAGCAAGAACTCCATAAAGCATTAGAAGACTTCGAAAAAAGAGAGAGGCGTTTTGGTAAGGTTCTTTAAAACATTTTCAGTTTGCAATCATTTTCGTTCATGATTGCTGCTGTAAAGCTTAGGAAGGATAGCCATGGCAAAAATAGTACTAGAAAAAATAGGCCAGCCCATAGAACAGTTTATGGAAAAACAAGATTTTGATTGTAATAAGCAAAACATGATGCTATACAACCAAAAATATCAGGAAAAGAGAGAAGAAGTAAAAGCAGGATGGGGACCATCTTATGTAGAAAGAATCCACAAGAAGAAAAAAATGACAACATGGGAAAGGATCGACTTTTTAAAAGATCCTGGCACAGAAGTTTTTCCCGTGGGGACATTCGTAAACTATGGCCTTAAATTTGGGGATCGCCCTTCCCCTGGGGCAGGAGTTGTAACCGCTTTTGTCAAGGTAGCAGGGAAATACACAATGGTGATTGCCAATGACAATACTGTTGCTTCTGGCTCCTGGTGGCCCATGACCCCAGAAAAGATCGAGCGGGCGCAGGAAATCGCTTTAAGGCTACGCATTCCTGTTATTTATCTGGTGGATTGCAGCGGTCTTTATTTGCCAGAGCAAGCCAAAACCTTCCCTGGCCCAAGAGGAGCGGGCTATATTTTCAAAATGAACAGCCTTCTAAGTGCAAGCCAGGTTCCCCAAATAGCGGGAGTTTTTGGTGATTGCATTGCGGGTGGAGGCTATATGCCTATTATCAGCGATATAGTGTATATGACAGAGCAAGCCTATATGGTTATTGCAGGAGCAGCTCTTGTAAAAGGAGGGAAAAGCCAAAACATCACATCCTTAGACATCGGCGGCCCTGATGTTCATGTCCATATTTCCCAATGCGCTGATTTCCGAGTCCCTGATGATGCCACCCTTTTGTTGAAGGTACGCCATGAAGTAGAAAAGCTGCCTAGCACAGCCATTTCTTACTATCGCTACGGTGCTGAGCCATCCGCACCTGAATACAATATATCGGAAATCGAAGGAATATTCCCTAAAGACTATAGAATGTCTTACAGCATGAAGCAGGTTATTGCCAGACTTGTAGACAACAGCTTATTCTGGGAAATTCTTCCTGAGCAAGGACAAGATATGATTTGTGGCGTTGCCAGAGTCAGTGGACTTTATATGGGATTCATTGCAAACAATATCCAGTTGACAGAACACCCTGTTTATCGCCAGATTCAAAGGCCAGGCAGCATTCTATACCAGCAAGGCATAGCTAAAATTTCGGCCTTTTCCCGTGCCTGCAATGACGATGGCATACCTCTTGTCTGGTTACAAGACATTGCTGGTTTTGATATTGGGGCAGAAGCAGAAAAAGAAGGTCTGTTAGGGTATGGATCAAGCCTGATCTATACAAATTCCACAAACACAGTGCCTATGATTACCGTTCTTTTAAGAAAAGCCTCTGGAGCTGGCTACTATGCCATGGCGGGAAGCCCATACCAGCCTGTTGTGCAACTTTCTACTCCCATAACAAGACTAGGAGTCATGGAAGGCAGAACTTTAGCTATTGCTACATATAACACAAAGCTAGACGACAATTTCCAGATTGTGGCACAAAATCCTGAAGAATATGAAAAAATCAAAAAAGGTATGGAAGAGGTTGAAAGCAGAATCAATGCAGACATGGATCCCATTCTCAGCGCAAGGCAATTGGATACCGATGAAATCGTTTTCATGTCAGAACTCAGAAGCTATCTTGTTGCCCTGGCAGAAATGTGCTATCAAAGCATAGGATACCGCCGTGTAAAAAACCCTCGTATATGGTCTTTGCACGATATCCAAAATTTGCAGAAAAGATAATGTTAAAGAATCAGAATTAAATAATAGGAGTTACGCAGGTATTCTTAACATATTGAAATACAATATATATCTATCTTGCGAGTGATTAAAATCTTGACTCTATTTA
>JABWCH010000026.1 GCA_013359215.1 Candidatus Brocadiia bacterium
TACAATGATAATTCCATTTCCCAGGGTGTTGCCCTGGGCTGGTATGTATAGGCCTTTCAGGCCAAAGATTAAAGCCTTTTCAACTGGCACAAGTCGTAAAAGTTTTTAAAGGGGGCTTGGGGGAAAATTTTTACAAAAATTTTCCCCCAAATAAAAATCTCCATGAAATTTTTTCCTTTTTCTTTAGAAGCAAAACCTGTTATAGAAGAATATCTGAATTTACATAACCATAAGCTGGCCGTTTATTCTTTTGAAAATCTCTATTTATGGAAAAATTCTTATAGCATCTTATGTGCATGGCAAGACAAAAGTTTATGCATTTTTTTTCAGGATAAAATAGGAGTTTTTTCATACTTTCCTCCCCTGAGCAAGGAACAGCATCCAGAAACAATCCAAAAGGTTTTTGCATGGATGAAACAAAAAAATCGTAAGTATCCTGCCATGAGCAGAATAGAAAATATCGAAAAAGAGCTTTTGCCCTTTTATCAAAATCTTGGCTATGAATGCATTGAAAAAGCAGGAGACTATCTTTGTCTGCCAGACGATATGGCAAAGCTTTCAGGTCGCAGGCTGAAGTCTAAGAGGGGAGCTTATAATTTTTTTATCAACCATCATAAGAATTTTGTTTACCGTGCTTATAATGAAAAGGATAAAGAGGCATGTTTGGCTCTCCAAAAAGAATGGATGGAGCAGCGGCAAAGAAAAAACCAAGACACTTTTTACCTGGATATGCTTTCTGATAGTGGGGAAAATTTGCCTTTTCTGCTGGATTCCATGCCTTTTCTTTCTCTACAAGGGAGAGTAGTGGAAATAGAAAACCAAATAAAAGGATTTACCTTTGGTTATCCTATTAATAAAGATGTGTTTTGTATTCTTTATGAGGTTACTGATTTGAACAAAAGAGGTTTGGCGCAGTTTATCTTTCGGGAGTTCTCTTCTGAGCTGCTTTCATATCGATATATTAACATTATGGATGATTCTTATTTGCCTAATTTAAAAAAAGTAAAGCTTTCCTATCATCCTGTGGATTGCGTAATCTCTTATATTGCGGGGATAAAACAATGATGGGGAGGGTTTTATTTGGGAAAAAGTTTTATGAAATTTTTCCCAAACTTTAAGAATAGACTATCTGCAGCCTTCGCAATCGCAGTCGCCTTCATATTCTTCTGCTGACATAATGTCTAAAATAGCTTCGGCGATTTCATTGCTGGAATCGCGGATGGTGGCACCCATTTCTTCCAGTGCTTCTTCGGGGAGCTTTTTTAATTGTGCAGAGATGGTTTTGATAATGCCTTTGGCAATAGTCAGACTTAATGTATTGCGTTCTACCAAATATTCTTCTAATTGGGCAGGATCCATGAAAAACTCCTTATTGAACAAATTATAAAATGAGAATTTTGTATTTTTGAAGATACAAAAAAATTGGGATATTTTAGGGATAGATTTTTTTGGGAAGGTAAGAAAAATGTAACGAGGTCGACGGGGCTCGAACCCGCAACCATCGGATCGACAGTCCGATACTCTAACCAATTGAGCTACGACCCCAAACTAAAATGCCTGGCGAGGTCGACGGGGCTCGAACCCGCAACCATCGGATCGACAGTCCGATACTCTAACCAATTGAGCTACGACCCCAGACACAATTATGGGCGATGATGGACTCGAACCAACGGCCTTCTGCTTGTAAGGCAGACGCTCTAACCAACTGAGCTAATCGCCCAAAACTGGAAGTATCTTAGCAAATTCTTTTGCAAATGTCAAGAATATTTTTTTAATCTTTTGTAATAAAAATTATAACTTTTTTTATAAAAACCAATTATGATATTTTTTTTTTATGAGTTCATCTGTGGGTTTGGAAAAACCATGTAAAAAATGACAAAGAAATCAGAAAGAAAAGCAAACTAATGGCTAGGTAATAGTAGCGTTTTTCCCAAAAAATAGACTGGATTTGTTTTTTCTTGAGAAGCTCTGCTTTTGATTTTTCCAGAGGCAAAGCGGAGATTCTTTTTGTCGAGCTATGGTTGACACCATTACTTTCTTTTCCTTTTTGCAATATAGCCTGGATATCCTCTATAAGCTCCTGGGGGGTTTGGTGTCGATCTTGTGTTTTTTTTGCAGTCATTTTCTGTAATAGTTGGATAGTTGCAGAGGAGATATTGGGATTTTTTTCTTCCAGATTGGGGAGAGTTTCATGCAAGTGAAGCTGGGCGATTTGGATGGGATTCGGTGCATCGAAGGGAACTTCTCCAGCAAGCATTTGGTACAAGCTGATACCTAAAGAATAGATGTCGCTTCGAATGTCTAAGTTTTTGCTGGCACTTGCCTGTTCAGGAGAAGCATAGCATGCAGTACCCAAAGTAATGCCTTCTTTTGTTCTATAGCAATCTTGGGATAAATCTTTAGCCAGCCCTAAATCGCAAAGTTTTACCTTCCCTTCTATAGAAATCAAAATATTTTCTGGTTTAATATCTCTGTGAACAATCTTGAATTTGTAAGCATGCAGCAATGCTTTGGCGACCTGCATGGTAATGTTTAGTGCTGTACGCTCTTCTATTTTCCCTTTATTATAAAGAATCTCAGCAAGAGATTTCCCTTCTATGAACTCCATAGCAAAATAGTAAATGCCTTTTTCTTCGCCAAAATTATAGGCTTCCACAATGTTTTCATGCTTTTTTAGCTTAGCAGCATTGCGGGCTTCTCGGAGGAATCGGGTAATGAATTCTGGATCTTGAGAAAGTTCTTGGTCTAATACCTTTAGAGCGACCACTGTGCCATTGGCAGCATTTCGTGCCTTGTAAACAGACCCCATTGCTCCTTCACCTAGCTTGGACAAAATTTCATAGCAGGCAATCTTTTGTTTTCCCATACTTTCTTCTATGAGATTTTTTTCTTCTTCCTCTTGTATTTCATGAAGCATTTCTGCAATCTTTTTGCGCGTCATATAACCTTTAGATACAAGAAGATGCGATAGATTGTCTTTGTCTTTTTTGTTAGGGCCACGAAGGATTTCAATACATTCCAAAACCTGTTCCCCTGTAACGAACCCTTTTTGGACGATCTTACGAGCTAATTTCCATTCTTGTTTAGGAAGCATACTGTCCTTTTTTGATAATAAGTTATGTAATCGGCGTTGGCAAAGAGATTTTTATTTGGGGAAAAATTTTTGTAAAAATTTTCCCCCAAACCCCCTTCAAAAACTTTTATATATTTATTTTCGAAATTAATCTCTTAGCTTTTGCCCACCGATGAATTCTCTGATAACATTGTCTAGCGGTATAGCTTCAATTTCTTCTCGTTTGGGCTCTTCTATTTTTTCTAATAGCTTTTTAGCTCGGTATCCCCTTCGGTAAACATCCATTCTTCCTTTGGCTCTATACGCTTCCAATATTTTTTCATCAAAGGGAGAATGGCAGTTGTGCATGAGATAATATTTCAATGTCGGAAGTTCATGAATGACAGAGCCATTGATCATAACATCTGCTGTTTTTTGGAAAGGAATGATTCCTTTGAATTCTCCTTTACGAACGGTTGCCCAATGTTCCAAGGTATATTGAACAGAATAGCCTCTCTCTCTAACGTCCCGACACATTCTACGCAGCAAGCGCACATCGGTAAACTTGACTTTAGTATCACCATCTATGATAAGATTTGGTTGTGTTTCTATATAAACTTTGAATTTCAAATCATCATCAAGGCCGCAAGTTGTAGGAGGATAAAGACCATGTAAGCAATCGAGCAAAAGAATTTCTTTTTCTTTGAGCACAAAAGGCTCTTTGGTTTCTATTCTAGTTCCCTTGGCAAAATCATAATGAGGAGGATAGATTGTCTTTCCTTCCATTAGCGATTTCAAGTCTTCATTGAGACGGAAAAGATCTATGGATTCTGGCAACTCATAATCCATATCGCCAAACCAATCCTTAGGGTATTCTTCTTTAGAAAAAAAATAGTTATCCACTGCCAAAAGCTTGAACTCATGCCCTTTTTCTCTTAAATAAGAGCATAGTTTACGAGAAGTCGTTGTTTTACCAGAAGAAGAAGGCCCTGCGATAATCATAACTCTCAAGCTTTTTTTCTTGGACTTTTTTTCAAACAAGCTTACTGCCTGCTTCAATTCTTTTTCGTATCTCTGGCTATCGAGTTGCACCATTTCCAGGAACTTTCCTTCTTTGATTCTGGCATTGATCTCTTCAATGCTTGTAAGGCCGTTTTCCGAAGCCCATTTCGATCTTTTCTCCATATTTTCATAAGGATAGCCATTCTTAGCAAACATCTCTTCTTTCAGCCAACCCTTCCGTACAGCGTTTTTTCCTTCGCGATAGATGCTGTAAGCAGCAGAAACGCTCCCAAAGCCTCTATCTTGCAAAACATCAATGACAATATCATGGATTTCTTCTAGTGTGGGGGGGAGGTGAGGGAATCTGTATTCTCTCTGCATATTAAGACATAAAATCACATCTTCTGTTAAAGCTTCTGCAATGGCCTGGTCTGTTTCATTCCTAAATCTTGTATAAATAGAATGAGGGTCAATATTTTTAGCAAGACCGCCTAGCTCATGAGCCGCATTGATTATGGCTTGGGCAATTTTTTCTTTGCTAAAATCCATCAAAAAACCTTTTTTGGTATTCTTCACTTTGCCAATTCTGTTTTCAATCGACATGAATTTCTCCTTACGAGCCTTTCCTTATACCATTGGTGGCTAAGATTGGTATATGCTCTTTCCAAAACTGAGGGTATACGCTACACAAAATGTTAAAAACCTTACAATTATTTTAATGGAAATTATATCAAATTGCAAGAAAAAGTGTTACGTATTTTTGTCAAAATGGCAAATTTTTTTCTTAACTCTTTTCCTCCTATTTGTTTCTTTTTTTTTATAATATTTTTTTAATCTTTTATTTTTCAATATATTATAATATTTTTTATACTCAAAAATTTTTTTTTATTTTTTTGGTACGAATATTGCGTAAATTAAAACCAGAAAGAAAGAATTAAAAGATTGATTAAAATCAAGATATTTTTCATATATAAATTATTACAAATTTATTAAGGAGGATAAACATGACAAAAGGTTTGAAAAATTGGAATGAATTCCCTTGGAAAGACATGAACAGAGTCTTGAGTGAAATGAATGAAATGTTTGGAGAATATTCGCCATTGAATTATGCTTTGCAAGGAATGAGATCCAACCAGGAATTCCCTCTTGTGAATATGTGGAGCAACGAAGACCAGGTTGTTTTGACTGCCGAGCTTCCTGGCATTCAGCCTGAAGAGATAGGGATCAATGTATTAGAAGATACAATTTTTATACAAGGCGAAAGAAAAAATCCTGTTGTTGAACAAGACAAGGAAAAGAAAATTACTTACCATCGTCAAGAAAGGGCATCGGGAAAATTCAAACGAGGATTCCAGTTGCCTTTCAGGGTAGAAACAGACAAAGTAACAGCCAAATATGAAAATGGAATCCTTAAAATCGCCTTGCCAAGATCGGAAAAAGAAAAACCAAAACAAATCAAGGTAAGTATTTCATAAAAAAGGGAAAGGAGCTAATTATGACAAACGAAATGGCGAAAAAGAATCCTGCTCAAGAAATTGAGAGAACCCATACTACACCTGTTTTCAATCCAAGCGTAGACATTTATGAAAAAGAAAATGAGCTTGTATTTGTAGTGGATATGCCAGGAGTTACAGAAAAAGATGTGAATATACAGTTTGAAAACTGGATATTGACCATCACGGGGCATGTAGAGCCAAAACCTCTGGAAGGTCATCGATTGTTCTATGGTGAATACAAAGAAGGAGACTACCGCAGAAGCTTCTCTATCCCTGAAGAAATCGATGTAGAAAAGATTGAAGCATCTGTCAAGAATGGTGTTGTGAGCATTGTTTTGCCTAAATCCCCTAAGCCACAAGCACGAAAAATCCCTGTTAAAATATCGTAAATATAGAATATATACAAGTTTTTAAAGGGGGTTTGGGGGAAAATTTTTACAAAAATTTTCCCCCAATAAAAATTTTCCTATTGTTCTTTTTTCGCTAAAACATTAAAGAAAAGAACATAGCCTACCAGGGCAAAGGGGATGCTTAGAATTTGCCCCATAGTCAAAGGAGACGAAGAGGGAAGTGCCTGGTATTCTTTGAAGTATTCCACCAGAAAGCGGCCTGTAAAATAAAAAATAAGAAAAAGAGAGCTGAGTAAGCCCACAGGGCGTTTTTTGCCATTTTTCCCATAGCTTCTGTCTGTAAAAAAAATCACAGAAAACACAAAAAGCCCTAAAGCCACTTCATACAGTTGGGATGGGTGCCGCAATACAGATTCTGGGAGTCTCATGGAATAGTCGTATCTGGGAAATTTCATACCCCAGGGAACTTCTGTTTTTCTTCCCACAATTTCACTATTGAGAAAGTTTCCAATCCTTACTGCTGTTGCGCCAACAGACGCGGATAGTGCAAAGCAATCGCACAACTGGAGAAAAGGGATTCTTTTAATTCGATGGTAGAAAAAAAGTGTCAGAAGCAAAGCAATCGTAGCTCCATGGCTGGCAAGCCCTCCTTGCCAGAAGAAAAGTATTTCTTGCGGGTGCTTTAGATAATAGCCAGGCTCATAAAACAAACAGTGGCCTAACCTTGAGCCAACGATAACAGCAATGAAGGCCCATAAAACAAAGTCTTCTGTTTCCTTTTCTGAAAAACCCTGTCCCATCATTTGCTTTCGCCAGAACAAATACCCAATAAAAATACCAAGAGCAAAGACAACTCCATAATAATGAATTTTAACCATTCCAAAATCAATAAACACAGGGTCTAAATTCCATACCATATTTTATATCCTAAAATGGAAAGGGCGCAGCCCTATTAAATTGAAAAATAAAGCTTTACAATAGTACCTTTATTTTCTTCACTTTCTATTTGTATATCACCATTGTATTTTTTCATCATGGTATAGGCCATACATAAACCAAGCCCAACACCTACAGTATTTTTGGTTGTAAAGAAAGGCTCAAACAAATGCTTTTTATTTTCTTCGGAGATACCTTTCCCATTGTCTTGAATTTTTAGGCAAACCCGCTCTTTTTCCTGGTTTTCTTGCTTTGCTTTTTCTTTCCAAGACTGGATTGTTAAAATACCCCGTGTATCTTCTACTGATTCCTTTGCATTTGTAAGTAAAATACAGAGGATCTGATGCAAAAGAGAAAATGGCATCTGTACCTTAGGCAAATCCTTTTCCAGGCACTTATGAATTTCTATGTTTGCAGGCAAGGAAGACGAAAAACTCTCCAAAGTTTTTTCTAATACCAGAGAAAGGTCTAGGAGCTCACAATCGTTTCGTTTGTTTATGGCAAAACTCTCTAGCTTCCCTATTAAATTGACAATTCTTTCTATGGTTTGAGAAATCCCTTCAAAAATAGGGTGCTTTTCTTGTTGTCTTTCCAGGTATATTCTTTCTAAAAGACCAATTTGGTTACATAGAATGGTAAAAAGATTGTTAAAATTATGAGAAAACCCTTGTACCATACTATTAACAATATCTAAATAACGAAGCTGATAGAGAGCTTCTTTGCATCTTAGATTTTCTTCCTGAGACTGTTTGAGCCTAAGATGAACATGAATCCTTGCTATGGCTTCTTCTGGAGGAAAAGGCTTAGAAATGTAATCTACAGCACCTATTTCAAACGCTTTGATTTTAGAAAGAGTGTCTGTTCTTGCTGTTAAAAAAAGAACAGGAATGTTTTTTGTCTTTTCTGAATTTTTTAATATTCTGCATACTTCATACCCATCCATTCCAGGCATTTGAATATCCAGAACAACCAAATCAAAATCTACAGAGGTAGCATATTCTAAAGCCTCTTTGCCAGAAGAGCATAAAAAACAATCAACATCTACTTTAGTCTTGATGAGTTTTCTTAACATCTCTAGCATTTCTTTCTCATCATCAACAACAAGTATTTTTGCCTTGGACATTTTTTATCCTTTTTCTTTTCTAAGAGTGCTAAAAATACCCTGAATGAGCTGCTGTAGCTTTTCTTTTGCTACTTTTTCATCATATTCTACTTGCTCTTTTTTCTTTTGGGCTTTGGCCGTTGCTATGCCCATTTGGATTGCTATATTGTACATGGCTTTTGCGAAAATGTAGTCTTTTACAGAAGCAGCTTTATCAGCCATCTTTATAGTAATCTCATATTTTCCTAGCCTTGCATCTTCGTTTTTATTGTCAACACTCAAAATTTTTGTATAGAGATCAGAAATTTCTATATATTTATATATAGGGCTTTCTTCTGTAATTTCTTTCTCTTTTTTTGCTGCTTCTGTCCAAAGATGCTCTACTTTTTTTCGGATTTCTTCTGAAGCACGGGATTTCTGCCATACAATCAGGCTGGATAACAAAACAAAGGCAAGCACTCCTATGGCAATAGTATAGTTTAGACCTCTCTTTCTCTTAAGGCTTCTCCATACTTTTACCGTGAATGATGCAGGTTTGGCGTAAATGCGTAGCCCATCCAGGTATCGTTGTATGTCTTTTGCCATCTCTGCTGCACTGGCATATCGAAGCGATTTTTCTTTGGACATAGCTTTTTCGACGATTACCGCAACGTCTCTGGGAATCCCAGGATTATATTCCAAGACAGAGGGAGGATCGCTCGTGCATACTTTATAAATTACTTGCATGGGCGGCCCAGAAAAAGGAGCTTTTGCTGTGAGCATTTCATAGAGGATAGCACCAAGGCCATAAACATCGCTTCTTATGTCTATTTCTAAAATTTTTCCTCTAGCTTGCTCTGGAGACATATAGGCTGGCGTTCCTATAGATTGTCCATCTGCTGTCCAATTGGATTGGCTTGCTTCATCTTTGGCAATACCAAAATCCATAAGAATAGGGCCATGAGACGCAATCATGATATTGGATGGCTTTAAATCCCTATGGATGATGCCAGATTGGTGTACATAATGAATCGCTTCGCAAATTTTAAGCATCCACATCATGGCTTGTCTTGGCTTTAGGTTGCTCAGGTTTTCCTGCAATGGCTTACCATCAATCAAATCCATAGTAAAATAAGGATGCCCTTTATGCTGCCCTATATCGTGTATACCGACAATATTTTCATGATGCAACTTTGCCATAGATTTGGCTTCCTGGAAAAAGCGTTCTGTGGCTTCCAGGGAAGCTTCCTGCTGTGGCAACAAAAGTTTAAGTGCAACATGCCTGTTGAGCTTTTTATCTAATACCTTATAGACGATTCCCATGCCTCCCTTGCCTAGTATCTTCACAACCTGATAGCGTTCAGCAATGACCTTTTCGTCTTCTGGCTTTTCTTGGTCTTTTTTTTCAAACATCTTTTCGAAAAAGCTATCAGGGTCTTTTTGGTATTGGGTTGCTTTTTCTGCTTCGCGGTCTATGCTCTCCATTTTGGGATTTATGGGTAAGGGTGTTATCTCTGGCTCTGATAATGGAAGCAATTCCAGTGGGTCTTCTTGTTTGTCTGCTGGTTCTTTGGAAAAAAAGCATGGATCTATGCTTGAAGATCCGATCATTGTATCTTCGTTAGGCGATAATAAGGGGTAGTTTCTTGTTGGTTTTTTTTCCTTGTTTTTTTGGATCAAAGTAGCCTGTGAACTTTGTGCATTTGATTCTCTTTCTATTTTTTGTTCTGATACATTCTGTCGAAAGATCAAATAAGCACTTTGATCCATGGGATGAAGGTATAGCTTCACCTCTACAGGCAAATCCAACCAAATATTACAAGGTAATGTAGTATTTTCCTGAGCCATGGAGCATTCTGCAATAACCTTGTATTGTGGAATTCCTATAAGATATTGTATTTGCAAATGTAAAGGCCGTACCTCAGGGTTATCCCTGATGATCCAATCGTTGTCTTTTCCACTGCCTAAAGACCACAAGTCCTTTGCTTTAGGATGTATTTGAAAGACACATATTACCTGGTTATTTTTATAGTATGTTAGAGTATCCATTGTTCTCTCCTGAGAATTCACGGCCATAAAGAGATTTTATGTTGCAAATCAAAAAACATTGTTGATAAACATAGTCGCAGCCATCAAAAAAATCAATATATAAAAATTTTTAAAGGGGGTTTGGGGGAAAATTTTTACAAAAATTTTCCCCCCTTTGAGCAGATACCTAGTTTGTCGCTATGGTTAGCAAACGGCTTTTGATGGATTCGTGTTTTTCTTCAAACTTTCTGCTTAAAGATTGGAAACTACGCAGACAATCACGTAGGGTGCTTTCTTCTACCCATCCACTGCGGATGTCCCCTGCAATTTTTTTTACAACAGATTCGATTTCCGAAATTTCAGAATCAGCATCAATCAGGATCGTCCTGTTTTTTCTAAGGTATTCGACAAGCCATTTGTCTTTATCTTCAGGAACAGAAGGCAGACTGCCTCCCTTTTTGCGAATTTCTTCTTCGATTTCTCTAAGCTCTGCCATAGCTTCAAGGGATTCTTTAAGCTTAATGATTGTCGATTGTATTCGCGTATGAACCAGCATGCTCCCTTTATTTTGGATAGAACTCAATATGCCTTTGTCCATTTCCATATACTTTTCTGCGATAGGAATAAGGCGATCAAACCAAGGGCCAGGAGATTTTTGCCAGTCTTTGAGCTGCTGCATTTTTTTGTTTTTTTCCTGCTCCTGGAATAGAATCTTTTGCCTGAGTTGAGGGTCGCTTTCCATTCGGGAATTCACTTGCAATGCTCTGTCACATTGGCTTATATATGTTTTCAATAAAGGCAAAAGTGTCATACCTGGATTGATTTTGTTGCTATAGGGTTGCAATAGAGAAATGGCCTTTGCATATTTTTTTTCTTCCAAAAGCTGGCTTGCCTTATCTACTATAGTCCCAAGCTGTTTGCTTTCCTGGCTTGCATCGTCCATGTATTTTTTGATATTGGGGTCTTCTCTTTGGTATCCTTCCTGGCTGGAATACTGCACCAGCAGGCTGATTTTCTGGTTTAAAGAAGCGATGGAATCATCGATTTGCTTTTTTCTATCCTGTATTTCGCCAAGATAGTCCTCTACCTCATTGATTTTTTGTATGTCTGCTTTCCTTTGCAAGGAGTTGCTTCTTGTTCTTGCAATGTCTTCTTGCAGGTCTTTGATGTTATTGCTGAATTCTGTGTAGCCTACTAATCTTTGCTCTTCGTAAGCTGAAAGAAAAGACAATGCATCAGCGATACGGTTATTATTAAGATACTCTTGGGCCTTTTGGATTTCCTTTTGGTAGAAAGAAAGAGACTTCTGTGCCTCCTGTATCGTCTTTTGTGATCTTTCACTCAGAGCAGGATATTTTTTCTCTGGAGGAAATTCATCATACAATGCCCTGACTTCTCTTTGGACTGGATCTAATTGCTCTTGCATCATAGAGATATATCTTTGCAATTTTTGGACAATTCTTGTGGTACGAAGCAAAGATACCTGGGTTTCTTTTTTGCTTTCTAACTCTTTCCGCAAAGAAACCAGCTTTTTCTCTTCAGAAGCTAGAGATTCAACATAAAGAGGAATACTCATTACATTTTTCTGGCTCTGAGTCAGCGATTGATAGGCTTTTTCAAAATTTTGTTCTGATATAAAATTTTGCGTTGTATCAATCGCCTTTTGCAAATAGGTTTGCCTTTTCTGTGTCTGGCTTATGATTTTCTCTTTTTCGGAAAATTTTTTATAGTCTTCTGGAAAGTTTTGTTCTAAAGACTTGAGTTCTTGTTCCCATTTTTCATAGGCAATATTCAGATTCCCCAGGGAAGCTTTGGTTGTCGAAAGGAGAGGCGTAATCTGCTTTTGCCAGTAATCTGTTTCGCTTTTTTTCTTCTGTGCCACTTGAGCAGCTTTGGCAATATTGATTCTAACCTGTGTATTTTCAATATACTGTTGCAAATCTGCAATACTTTCTGGTGCATCTTTAGGCGTAGAAGACAAAGCAAATTGTATTGCCTCTTTTTCTTTATTCTGATCCTGGAACTGGGTTATGCTTCTTTGAATTTCTTTTAATTTTTTCAGATCATCTTGCGCTTTATCCCATAAGCTTTTAGGCTCTTTATCTTCTGGCTGGAAAGAAATATACTCTTCCCATAGCTTCCTGGAAAGGCTCAATTTATCTTGTAAGCTACGAGATCGTTCATCAAGAACCAAAAAACTTCTGTCTATAATCTGCTTGTTCTCTCTTTGCTGTTTTCTTTTTTTGCAAGCATCTAAAATCTGCGTTATGTTTTCGTCCATATCGACAAGATCATCCAGTGTCTTAGAAAAATCCTGGTATTCTTCCATTTTCTTTTGTGCCTGGGCAATATCACCCTGGAGGAATATCTTATTCAGCCCATCTATTGTTTTCAACAAATTTTCTGTTTTTTGCTGCTTGACGCGGAAGTTTTTCATGGTTTCTGGATCTACTCCAGGATACATAAGACTAGGAGGATAGCTTTCTTTGAGGATTCCTAGCTTTTCTTCCACCAGTGCCACTCTTTCTTGGGCAGAAAACAGGTAATTCCTTAAAAGACGAGCGTTCTTACGAGTGTTTTCTTCTTCATCCCTGGATTTTTTTAAGCCCCAGGCCAGATCATAGCTGGATTTTAATTTTTTGTATATTCTCTCTAGCAAAGCATCTTCTTGTTCTTCTTTTAAAGAAGCAGCATAAGGCTGGAGGAAAGCGAGGGTTTCTTTTCCCCCTTTAGAAATCAAAAGTTCTTTACCGCTGTCTACCACATTGCCTAAGCGATCCAGATCTTTTTTGGATCTCACTAAGAGGTTCTCTATGGTTTCCCCTACTTCTGGATAGCCTTGCTCAGGGGAAAAATGTCTGTTTAGAGTTTCTCTCAGCGATTCATTGGTTTCCCACTTTTTAGAAAGCTTTTGATGGTATAGAGCCAAATTTTCTAAAATACTTTGTGCTTCCTGGCTCTCTTTTCTGTCCTGCCTTAGAAAGCTCACTGTTTCATAGCGGATTTTTTCCCATGCCATGCGCGACCATTGTTCTACCCTGGGAAAAATTTCCTGGCGATATGCGTATAGAAAAGGCATCGAAAAAATCAAAAGAATGATAGCTGCCCATGCCATTTTGTGAAGCAAAGAAGGCTTCTTTTTAGGAAAAATGCTCTCTTGCTCAACAGGTTTGAGCTTTTCTAAAAATTTTTGTGTATACTCTTCTGCTTTTTGTCCTAAAGATAGAGCAGAGCGCAAAGTCGTCAAAACTTCTCTTGCTGAGGGGAAACGATTCTCTGGCTTTTTCGCTAAAAGCCTCATAACCAAAAGTGCTATGGCTTCAGGAATATCCTTGCGTATTTCCAAAAGATTTATGGGCTGTTCTGTAAGATGCTTGTTCAAAACATCCATATCTCTTTCTTCCAGGCTTTTTTTGGTGCTTATAAAAGGAGGATTTCCTGTGAGCATTTCATAAGCAACACAGCCTAAAGAATATAAATCAAAACGATGGTCTGTTGCAGTAATAAGCTCAGAAAAATCCTGGGAATAGTTTTTCCCTTGCAGAATCCCTTCTGGCGCAGCATAACCAGGCGTTCCGACAAAAACACCTTGAGCTGTAAGTTGCGTCATGTCTTCTACTTTAGCACGCCCTAAATTGGTAAGTCTTACTTTAAAATTGCGCGTTATCAGGATGTTGTCAGGCCGTACATCTCGATGGATGATGCCTTCAGTATGGCAATAGTCCAAAGCACGCAAAATCCCTTCCATAATAGGGATAAACACTTTCATGGGCATGAAGGTATTCTTTTCTTTGTATTCCTGGATCAAGCTTTCCAGATTGATCCCTTCGACATACTCCATGACCATAAAGCCTACATTTTCCAGATTGCATCGCTGAAAACCTTCTTTTTCGGAACTAAAATGGTTCATTTGCCCCGTGGCAAGGCAATATGCCTTAACAAAATATCTGTCGCAGTCCAGTTCCTGTCCCTGTTTCAACAAGGCAAACCCTGCTTTTAGCTTTTCGGAGTTTCCGCTTTTTTTTCCCTCTTCGATTTGTTTATGGGCTTGCTCTGTGAGCATAGTAACAGCTTGCTCTTTAGCTTTTCTATGCCTTTCCAGCTTTTCAAAAGCCTTAGCCTCTCTTTCAAAACGCTTCTTTGCCTCTTGATATCCCATGCTTCTAAAAGAAGAATCGCCTTTTTCTTCTTGCTGCTGTGTCAGATATTTAATGACAACAGGGACATTTTTCGCTATGTCCATCCCTTTAAAGATTCCTACACCACCATGTCCGCCTAGCCTTCTTTCCAATAAAAAGTTATCGGGAATCAAGGAAAATTCTTTTTCTAAGAGGCTTACCTTTTCCGCTGCTGTCTGTCCTGCTTCCAATTCTGAAGTATATTTAAGCTGGATGCGTTTTAGTCTGGCAAAAGCAATGCAATCCGTGAGAAATCTTTTTAAAGACCATGAATTATCAATATAGGATTGTAGAGGAAAATGCTCTTTCAAACCTTTAAAATATAAAGACTTTTCGAGATATTGTAAAATATTTTCATCCAAGCCAATCTGCAAATTGCTTGGAAATTTATACAAAAGCTGCAATAGCTGCCAGTATTTGATTTTTTTAGATTGGGAAATCTTCTGATAGAGCCATTCTGTATTTTTGAGTTCAGACTGTTCCTGGGATGTTTTGTAGATTCCCTTTTTTTGGATCTGGCTTGCTCTGGCAAAAAGATCTTTCAAAATTTCTGATATTTTTTCAATCAAAGACAAAGGAACCCATTCTTCCAAAAAGCCTTCGACAATATTTTGCTCTTTTTGCAAGGCACTTGTTAAAAGTTCTATCTCCAGATTTTTTTTCTGATCCTGGATTTCCGCGCTATTTTCTGCTGGATCTTTTGGCTTTCCCATAAATTCACCTCTTTTCAAAAGGTAACCGCAGGCAAGACCTGCGGTTATTCATGTTGATCCCCTTGGGGGAAAACTATACCTTATTCCTTGACAGCACCGCTTGTCATACCTTCGATGAAGACTCTTTGGGCTAACAAGAATAAAATCGCAATAGGAATAATGGAGAAGCAGGCACCTGCCATCATCATTTCCCAATCCTGCCCATACTGACCTCGGAATAAAGCAAGACCTACAGGCAGAGTACGATAAGTAGAATCAGGAGTATTGACAATCAGTTGCCAGAGGAAATTCCCCCATTGCCCTACGAAAGTGAGCAAGAACAAAGTCACCATAATGGGAAGAGAAAGTGGGATGATGATGATTTTGAAAATCTGGATTTCGCTTGCTCCATCAATGGTTGCTGCCTCAAAAAGAGAATCTGGGATGGTAGAAATGTATTGGCGCAAGAGGAAAAGCCCAAAAATATTGGCAAGATGAGGAACAATCATACCCTGGTAAGTGTTGATCCATCCGAATTTGTTGACAAGAGCAAACTGGGGAACCATAAAAATCATACCAGGAATCATCATTGTGCTAAGCAAAATGCCAAAGAGCTGCTTTTTCATAAAAAACTGCTTTTTAGCAAAGGCATAGCCTGCCATTGTACAGAGCAATACTGTTGCCAGGGCTGTCCCTGCTGCTACGATCAAGGAATTGAGAAAAAAAGTACCAAAAGGAAAGTCGGAGTTGTTCAAAACCTTTTCAAAATTAGAAAAGGTATAGATTTTTTTCATGCCTTCCCAAAAAGACTGAGGCTCAAGAATAGAATACTGGGCATTTTCTCCCTGAACAGGAACTCTTCCATGGAAATAACCCTCTTTGTCTTTTTCGAGAGGGTAGGTTTTCCCTTCTACTTTTGCTTGCAAAGAAAGGGCTTCAGGACGCAGGATTTTAAAAACCAATTCGTTTCCTATCCTTTGTGTTGCATCGCTAAGAGGCTTATTGCTGTTGAAACCTGGTTTCAAGACTATCACAGAATTGTCGCTATCTTTAGAGAAATTGGACTGGTCTTGAGTCCATCGATTGTCGTTCACAACAAACTTATACTCATAGCGTCCTGGCGCAAGGTTAGGAATCAAGGTTATCCAAACATTCCCATCTCTATAAAGAAGGTTTGCTCCTTTATTCCAGCTATTGAATTCCCCTGCAACACTAACTCTTGTAGCCCCAGGAATAGAAGTATGGAGCGTGGGATCGTATTCGAATATAACGAAAGCCTTTCCTTCTTGGGATGATATAACCGATTTGGGTTCGCTTTCTATATAAGCAGAAGGAAGAAATCGAAATTCCAAAGCCTGCCCACTTTGCTTGCATGCTGTAAGAATCATCCAGAACAAGGGCAGAAGAACAATCATTGCTCCCCCTAAAAGAGCAATGTATAAAACAAATTTTTTTGCTATGGTTTTTACTTTAGGATTCATACTGTATTCCCATCTAAAGATTTTATTTATCGCTTTTTAGCAATTTCATATTGATGAGAGAAATCAAAAGAGCGATGCCAAGAAGAACAAAAGAGAACGCTGCTGCCTTTCCATAGTAGCCTTCGGAAAAATTCCAGTACAGATGGTAACCTGCCAGGTTAGCGGATTTCAAAGTATGGTCGAAAACCTGTATGGTTGGGCCGCCTGTGTTTGTAGTCATGGCATAGATTTCTGTAAAAGCAGTGAGGCAGGCAATGGTTCCCGTGATTACCATAAAAAGAATGATGGGCTTTACAAGAGGGATGGTAATGTAGCGAAGCTTATGCCACCAGTTTGCACCATCAATATCAGCAGCTTCATACACAGACTGGGGTATATTCTGTATGGCAGTAATGAAGAGAATCATGCCAAAGCCTGCTCCCTTTAAAACCATAGCAAGGGCTATTGCAGGAAGGCAAAGATAAGGATTGCCCAAAATACCATTCTTAAAAACAATGCCATTCTCCCCGCCAAAACCCAGGTTTCTCAATGCCACTTCCAAAAGCCCATACTGGGGGCTAAAGATCAAAATCCAGATAATTCCTATGACTAAGAGGTCAAGCACATTGGGCAAAAAGTAAGCACTGCGAAAAAAGGATTTAAATTTGATCTGGTTATTCAGAAAAATGGCAAGAAGCAAAGAAAGCATAATTCCTGTGGGTATTGTCATAAAACCGTAACAAAATGTTAGACATATTGACCACCAGAATTCTACGTCTGTGAGAATACTGATATAATGTCCCATACCAATATATTTCATGCTGTCAAAAGGAGTATACCAGCTCGTATAGATTGTTGTTTTATGCAAGCTCAGCCATATAGAATAAATCACAGGATAGGCAAGAAAAACCAAAAAGACCGTAAGAAAAGGAGCAAGAAAGCCGTAGGATATAAAATTTTCTTTAACACGCTTGGAAAGCATGGATAAATCCTTTCATTTATCTTGCCTTAAGCAAGTCGTTTGCTTCCATCTTTAGAGAAGATGTGTACTTTGTCAATATCAAATACCATAGCCGCTTTCTGGCCTTCCTGAACCTGGGGCATTCCATCGCAACGAGCAACCCATGTTCGGTCAGCATCTTTGGACATGGTAAAATAAATGTAGCTTTCTGTACCCATAGGCTCAATCACTTCCACTTCCCGAAGAACAGCAACTTTTCCTTGCGCGTCAGGCTGTGGATGGATATTCTGAGGACGAATTCCCATAAGAACATCTTCCCCTTTATGGGATTCCAATGCCTTTGCTTTTTCCCCTGAAAGAGAAACGAGAAAATCTTGTCCCTGGAGTACGATTTGCCCTTTCTCTGTTCCTACTTTCGCTGCAATCTGGTTCATGGAAGGGCTTCCAATAAAACCACCGACAAAGGCATTTGCAGGTTTTTCATAGAGTTCCAGCGGAGTGCCGATTTGCTGGATAAACCCATCTTTCATCACAACGATTCTATCTGCAAGGGTCATGGCCTCAACTTGGTCGTGTGTTACATAAACGATGGTTGTTCCGAGGAGTTTGTGCAGCTTGGCAATTTCCACGCGCATCTGGACTCTTAGCTTGGCATCCAGGTTGGAAAGCGGCTCATCAAAGAGAAATACCTTGGGGCTTCTTACTATGGCTCTTCCCATAGCTACCCTCTGTCTTTGTCCACCAGAAAGCTGCTTTGGCTTGCGTTCCAATAGATCCTTCAGACCTAAAATTTCGCTTACTTCCAATACTTTTTTCTCGATTTCATTGCGATCAACGCCTCGAAGCTTCAGGCTGAAAGCCATATTTTCCTTAACGCTCATGTGAGGATACAAAGCATAGTTCTGGAAAACCATAGCAATGTCCCTGTCTTTTGGCGCAACATCGTTTACTCTCAAGCCATCGATCATCAGATCACCACGAGAAACTTCTTCAAGGCCAGCAATCATTCTTAGAGTAGTGGATTTTCCGCAGCCGCTAGGACCAACCAGCACTAAAAATTCTTTGTCTCGGATTTCCAGATCAAAATTCTGGATAACCATAGTCTTGTTTTCATAGATTTTATAAACGTTTTTAAATATAACACCTGCCATTTTTTTCCACACTTTCCTTAAAAGATTGAAAAGGGGTTAGGTTTTTACGGCAAAGCACACAAAATGCTTTGCCATACCATTATTTACGATTGTTTGCAGCAAATTCTTTCATGAACTTGCACAACTCTTCTACGCCTTCTATGGGGAAAGCATTGTATACAGAAGCACGCATTCCACCAACAGAACGATGGCCTTTAAGCCCAAACAGATTCTTCGCTGTGGCTTCTTTTTCAAACTTCTTTTCCAGATCTTCAGAAGGCAAACGGAAGGTAATGTTCATCTTAGATCTATGCTCTTTTTGAGTGACAGTGCCTTTGTAGAAATCGGGCATGCTATCCATGATATCATAAATCATTTTGGCTTTTTTGTCATTCATTTCTTCAATTTTTTGTAAGCCACCCATTTCTTTGATCCATTCGGTTACAAGATCCACCATATAAATCGAGAATACAGGAGGCGTATTGTACAAAGAATTGTTTTCGACATGGGTTTTGTACTGCATCATTGTAGGAATTTCGCGATTTACAACTTTGTCCAGCATGTCTTTGCGGATAATAACAGCAGTAACTCCAGCAGGGCCAATATTTTTCTGCGCTCCAGCATAAATCATGGCATACTTTTTAACATCTACTTTGCGAGACATAAAATCCGAAGACATATCTACGATCAATGGCACATTTCCCGTCTCTGGATACGA
Source organism: Candidatus Brocadiia bacterium (assembly GCA_013359215.1). Lineage (GTDB taxonomy): Bacteria > Planctomycetota > Uabimicrobiia > Uabimicrobiales > JABWCH01 > JABWCH01. The sequence continues at coordinate 19,085 of JABWCH010000026.1, forward strand.
AGGCCACTGGGTACCAAAAATGGTATTGTTGGATGTGAGGTGGAGATACTGTGCATTGCTTGAAAATACCAGCTCGGATGGCAAATGGGTATAGTTATCGCTTTCTGTATCCCCTGCCACGTGGACTTTACCAAAAAGCTTTGCTTCTTTGATGGCTCTTCTTGCCCATTCACCCGTATTTACATAATCTGCCACCTGATCTTTACCCAAAAAATTCATAGGTATCATAGCAAATTGCAAACTTGCTCCGCCACCAACAAAAATAATCTCATAGCCTTCAGGAATGCCAAGAATGTCTTTGAAATTTTGTTTTACATGCGCCAGTATCGCTTCAAATTCTTTAGAACGATGGCTCATCTCCACAATGGACATCCCAACACCACGATAGTCCGTGAACTCAGCCTGAACCTTCTGTAAAACCGAAAAGGGCAAAACACCAGGGCCAGGATTGAAGTTAAATTTACGAACCATTTCAACTCCTTTGTAAAAAAATATCTTTATCAAAGAAAAAAGGGAATTTACTATGAGCAACGGTTTGCACTCTATTTTAAAATATTCTCCTACAAAAAGCAAAAAAAATGTTCCTGTTTCCATAAAGTCTATGCCAATTTTTTAGAAAACATTTGCCATATTCTTTTCTTCTGCCAGAGTCTTGTCTACGCTAAATTTTTCTTTTAAAATCTTGAATTATCAAAGAGTGAGAATGCCTGAGTAAGCCTACTATTTATAGAAATTCCTATTATTGCTAAAATTAATATTGCAATTCCTTAGGAAATTATGTTTACTTCATCCATACTTTACTCTCTTTATTTTTAAATTTTTTTTTACTGTCAATTGGCGTAACCGTTGTCGCGCTTTGTTAAGAATGTCTTTAATTCTAAGACTTATAACCCGAAGAACACGAAGGAAGAACACGAAAAAAATACAAAAAATATTATTTCCCTTTTTTCCTTTGTGTTTTTTGTGTTTTTCGTGGTTAAAATATATTCGTTACCTAGAGTCCTTGTTTGAGCGCAATATCAGTTATGCCCATTGTCAATAAAAAGTTTAGTTTTCCAACATAGAGAGAAATGACTCAGTTTATTTAAGTCTTTTTATTAAAAAATTTTAGAAATTTTGGTTAATAATATGAACGAATTAGAAGACCTAGAAAAACAGCTACAAAAATTGCAGCCTGCTAAAATAAAGCATGATTTGCAGGCACGGTGTATAGCCTATGCTATTTGCACAAAGCAAAAAGGGGATTCTTTTTCCTGGCGTAAATGGGTTATGGCAGCCTGTGTTCTTTTGCTATTTTCTTTTTGGAAAGATCTGGAACACAAAAATTCCTATGATGCATATTACAAAGTGCAAACAAGATCTAAAAAAAATGATATAACAAACATAGAGCTTGCAGAAATTGCCTATTCCAACAAAATGCTTTTGTCATGCTTTTCCTCTGCTGCAAAAACAAAAGAAAGCTTCCTTTACCACTGGAACGCTTCAAGAGAATAGGGGGCAAGATGATTCTTTTTCATGGGACTTTAGAAGAAAATTTAAAAAGCATCAAAAAAAATGGGCTTCTAGCCGCAACAAAAGACCAATGGCTACTAGAAGCGATTCAAAAACCTGTTTGCTGCACTGCCAAAAATCCAGTATCAGGGGAAGGGGGAAACCCTTCTTACTTTACATACGGTAATACTAAAAGCAAAAACCAGGACGGCTATCTGGTTGTTATAGACATTCCCAAAGAAGATCTTGAGAACAAGATCATCGCTATTTTTGACAACAAAACTCTGGATGATTACGTCAGATTGCATTTTTTTATTCGCCATGAATTTCGGCTTGTGGGAAAAGAGATTTTTCTTCGCATGACGCAACACAAAGAAAAAGACTATTATTGGAAAAAACTATCAGAAAAAGTTTCAAAACGTCCAGCAAAAGAACAGGATACTCTGATATTTTCCCCCCAAGAGCAGCATCAATACTATAAGAAACTCAAGGAAGAACGTTATGTTTACAATTTTTTGGGTATTGAGATTAGCGATGAGATGTATGATTTTATCCAGTCTTTAGGGCAATGGGATGCAGTATATGAATTTTTAGAATTGCATTATAAAAAAGAAATCGATAAGCGAGAAGAATGGGAAAAAAATGCACCTTATGATAATGCTGCCTATTGGAAAAAATTCTACCAAAGCTTTCCCATTATAGTTTCCGAGCCTAAAAAGCAAAGCTTCCAAAATTGGTTTTCTCCTCAATGGCTTCTTTCTAAGAAGCTAGAAGATTTTAATGAAAATTGCCAGATTCTCTCTAGCTCACTAAGTCCTGAATATATAGTGGGTTTCATCAAAATCAGCACTCCATCAGGCTTTGTCCAGCCTTTTCGTGCCTGCCGTTCCAAAAGCGGCTTCTCAAAAGAAGTTTGGAAGCAAGTCCACGAGCTTATCTGCCAAATGAAATCATAAGAGTTACGCAAAGAGATTTCTATTTTGGAGAAAATTTTCATCCAAATATCTTAAATTTTTTATAAAAAAAAGCACCCAAAAAAAAGTTTGAAAAAACAAGCAGATAAATATATACTGTAAGAATTCACGTTTCTTGTAGCTTGTCTAAAATCTATAAAGGAGTTAAAAATGGGGAAAGTATTATTCTTTTTTATTTTATTTATGATTGCAATACAAATCCATGCTGTGGATTATAAAATCAAAGCATATAATCCCAATGGAGATGGGAACTGGGGTTTTGCTTCGGGAAACTATGGAGCAAATTTCCGTTCTTTTTTACTCAATCCTTCTAATTTCGGATCTGGCGGAGTAGTTTCAGATGTACGCTTTTCGAGCATTACCGATGTTTCCAGCATAACCACATCAAGCCTCAGCGATGCAGATATTTTTGTCTTGATGTTTCCTTATGGATCAGGCTGGAACATCAATAGTACCCAAGCACAAACCTTAAAGAACTTTGTAGAGCAGGGGGGAAGCCTGATAGTAACAGGCGATGCAGATAACACATACCCTGCTGTGGTTGGCAGTCTTTTTGGCGGTGTTAGTTTTTATAATGGATGGGCAAGCACTGGCGGATCTGTTAGCATGCAGAATTCCGTAGCAGGTGTTACAACTGGCCCCTTTGGTACGGTTTCTTCTTTAAGCTGGGGTGGCAATGCTACAACGCAAATCACATCGGCTGGCAATTCTACTATCTTAGACAACTGGGGCATGGTTTCTGTTATCAAACCAACAGGCACATCGGGTTCTGTCGTATTTTATGCAGATACAGATGCTTTTATAAGCTTAGGTTACTATGGAGCATCTTGGCAAACATTGGCAGGAAATGTCTTTGCCTACAGCGCCCATAGTGCGCATAGTGCTGTCCCAGAGATGAACACTGTTTTGCTTATAGCATCAGGAATCTTAGCTCTTTTGAGCAAGAAATGGCTGAAATTATAAACAACCATCGCGAAATTAATCCTTAGTAAGCAGATGCTTGCTAAGGATTATGCTTTGTTTGGGACAAAGATTGCTGGTTTTGCTTTTTAGGAAGTTAGATATTTGCAGAAAAAGCAAAGACTTTTATCACGAAGAAGACGAATGGTGGAATGGCATGAATAGTTTTTATAAAAATTTCATTCGAGCAATTTGTCTATTCGTCTCATTCGCGATTAATATTTTTTTGCTTTCAGCTCTTCTGCTATTTTTTGGAAAATAGCAATCTACCTAATAAGCAGGCAATGCCTAGCAATAAAATGCTGCCTGGTTCTGGTACAACCCCATTGGTGATCGTGAAGACTTCAAGAGTGCTATAATAGGTATTATTTCCCCATGCGCCTGAAACCAAAGGATTGCTGCTTGATCCATTGCCACTGCCATAGCTGTAGTTACCATAAGTATAGCCAGATTGTAAACTAGAGTCTACATAAAGATCATGCCCAGCACCAAAGGTTGGGCCATAGCTTGCATTGTTATAAGTTTCATGAGTCCAAGTAGTATTATTTTTTCTAAAAAGCATGGTGTTTGTCAGGTTGAAAAGAAAAGCATTCGTATTGCTAGCCATATGATAATGGTTATGTGTATCCCAGTTTATAGGATTATAGCCTCCAATGATCTGGTTGCTGTAGTTAGAAACGCTCATTACTGTGATAGTGCGCCCTTGGCCGTCTACTGCATTGTGGAAGTTGTTGGAGTTCAAGCCATCCCCTGTTTGTTTGTAAAAAATGCGTGTTAAAGTGATCGGGCCTTCGCCTAGCCAGCTTTCTATCTGGTTTGCATACGTTTGTGTTAAGAGCGCACTGGCTGTAACACTAGCCGCCTGTAAAGGCATAGCTGCCATGATGGCGATAAAAAGAAAGAGTACGAATTGTCTCATAAAGTTCTCCTTTAAAATAAAGCCACAAAGAATGCTTTGTTTCACTATTTAAAAATCATAAAATTTTAAAGCCAGTATAAAATTATAGTGGGCTATAGAAGATTTGCAAGAAAATTTTGCTCTATTCTGATTGTAATCTCTTTTTATGATAAAAAGGCTCTGTTTCTGATATTAGGCCAAAAAACAAAGTTTATAGTTGAATGGATAGGAAATTATAGTTTTAGTGTTTTTCGCAGAAAGAAGGAAATATGGGAAGACAAGGGTCTATTCTAGTCAAAAAACTGCATCGCTATCGACAGCTTATGCCTTATCTGATGCCAACTCGGAATGAATCTGTGGTTTACTATGATACCTATATTAAAGCAGAGGAATTGCTGCGCTTTTTGGAAAGCGTAAAAGATAGCAATCCTAAAATTACATTAACGCATCTTCTCGTGAAAGCCTGTGCTATGGGGATGTACCAGCATCCTACAATGAACCAGTATATTTCAGGGCAACGCCTTTACCAAAAAGAAACTGTGGAAATCTCTTTTTCCCTCAAAAAAGAAAAGGTTTCCCACTCCCCGATTAAAGTCCTCAAAATGGAAATACCCCAAAAGGAAAGCCTACAAGAGCTTTCCCTGAGAATCCAGGAACGGCTTGGGGTAGAAAGAAGCGAAAAAAAAACTTACACAGATAAAGAAATAGACTATTTGTCTCTTTTGCCTCGCTTTCTTCTTAGAACCTTAGTCAAGATTGTACGCGCTCTGGATTACTATAACCTTTTGCCTCAAGCCTTCATTAAAAACGACCCTCTTTATGCCAGCCTTTTTATCGCTAATCTTGGTAGCATTGGATTAGACCCAGGCTACCACCATCTTTATGAATATGGCACTATTTCCATCTTTTGCATGGCAGGAAAAATCAAAGATATGCCTATAGTAGAGGATGGCAAGATCATAGCCCAAAAAACCCTCCATATCCGATGGAGCTATGATGAAAGAATCGACGATGGAATGAGTTCCACAAATGGGATTGCTACTGTAGTCAAAATCCTGGAAAACCCTTTTGAATATTTTCCTCTACAATAGAAACTAAGGAACAAGAATTAAATAAGTTCCCCATTTCCTCCCGCAGACTCAAGCAGATGCTATTAACATAGCACTGCTTAGCCTGCACAAGCTGCTTATGCTAAGGAATTTTATATGAAAACAATACTCTTGCTATGTATGGTCTGGCATTTTTTAGCTTATACACAAGGCCAGACAACGATTTCTTATCCTGATATTTTTGTTCCAGTACAAAGCAAACGAGGCATGGTATCTTCCCAGGAATCCCGCGCAACAGAAGCTGGTTTACAGGTTTTACGGGAAGGCGGCAACGCTGTTGATGCTGCTGTCACGATTGGCTTTGCTTTAGCTGTGACCTTACCTCGCGCTGGCAATATTGGCGGCGGCGGATTCATGGTTGCTTATTTAGCGAAAAATAAAGAATTTACAGCCATTGATTACCGCGAAAAAGCCCCCAAAGCTGCTACTCGCGATATGTTTTTAGATAAGCATGGAAATGCTGATCCAGAAAAATCCTGCCATAGCTATTGGGCGATTGGCGTTCCTGGGACAGTGGCAGGGCTTGTATATGCTTTGGAAAAATATGGTACAATTTCCCTAAAGCGAGCATTGCAACCAGCAATAGCATTAGCATCCGAAGGCATTGTCATGGATGCTGATTTAAGCAACAGCTTACGCATCACAAAGCCACGATTTGCATCATGCCGCGCCAGCATGAAAGTATTCTTCAAAGAAAATGGAGAGGATTATGAGGCAGGGGAAATCTGGAAACAGCCTGATTTGGCCTGGACGCTCCAAAAGATTGCTATGCAAGGAAAAGAAGCTTTCTATCAAGGTGAAATTGCCCAAAAGCTGATTGCCGATATACAAAAGCACGGTGGTTTGATTACAGCCGAAGATTTGCAATCATACCAGCCAGCGATCCGTAAGCCTGTCCAGGGAACGTATCGCGGCTATAACATCTATTCTATGCCGCCCCCTAGCTCTGGTGGTGTTCATATCATCCAGATGCTCAATATTCTCGAAAAATTTCCTCTAGGCGAATGGGGTCACAACAGTGCAAAGACGATCCATGTTTTAGCAGAGAGCATGCGACTGGCATACGCAGACAGATCGTATTATCTAGGCGATCCCGATTTTATTAAAGTTCCTGTTTCAGGTCTGACTTCCAAAGAATATGCCGATAAACTCCGCAGCAAAATTCAAATGAATCAAGCAAACCTGAGCAGCCAGATTAAAGAGGGAAATGCCATTTTTTATGAAACCAACGACACAACGCACTACTCTGTTGTTGACCAATATGGCAATGCTGTTTCCAATACATATACCTTGAATCACAACTATGGCTGTAAAATCGTTGCAGAAGGCACGGGAATTTTGCTCAACAATGAAATGGACGATTTTGTCGCAAAACCAGGAACACCGAATTCGTTTGGCCTGATAGGCGGAGAAGCCAATGCCATTCATCCTGAAAAAAGAATGCTGAGTTCTATGACACCCACGATTGTCACAAAAGATGGCAAAATATTCTTGGTCACAGGAAGTCCAGGCGGAAGCACCATCATTACCTGCACATTGCAAATCATATTGAATGTGATTGATCATAGAATGAACATTGCATCTGCAACCAATGCCTCGCGAATCCACCATCAATGGTTTCCTGATGAATTGCGCCTGGAAGTAGGGATTAGCCCTGATACGATTTCTTTGCTTCGCGAATGGGGGCATACTGTATCCACAAAAGATTCTATGGGAAGCACCCAAAGCATAATGCTTACCCCACAAGGCTTATCTGGTGCATCTGACCCCAGACGGCCTGGTGCTATGACCGCAGGGCATTGATATTTGACAATGTTAAGCTAGAATCTTTTAAAAAAGTTACGCAAAGCGTAACATAGTGACTCTTATGAAACTTCAAGCAGAAAGCGGGTTTTACTTGGAGAGATCGCTTCGTGTAAGCCTTCTTTCAGGAATCAAAAAAACAGGTATCCCATTGTTCTTTTTGCGCCAGGCTCAAGAGTCGAATCCAATTTTTTGATTTGCCAGGCGGTACTATTTT
>JABWCH010000338.1 GCA_013359215.1 Candidatus Brocadiia bacterium
TACTTTTGCAGATTTTTGCACAAAAAACACACAAAAAGCATAAAAAAAAATAAGCTATTATCTGATATATAGTTACGACTTGTGCCAGTTGAAAAGGCTTTAATCTTTAGCCTGAAAGACCTATACATACCAGCCCAGGGTAACACCCTGGTAAATCTGATTATCGTTATATAGCCCTGATTTGAGATATTTTGTGTTTTTTATGTTAAAATTTAATGATATAATTTTGGATTTAAATAAGTATAAGTATACTAATACTTATATTGTATTATAATATTGTATATAATATATTTTAATGATAATGCAATATATATATAATATTTTATCTGAAAGTAAATAAAAATTTCTTTATAAAAAAAAACAGGGAAGCCATCCATTGGCTTCCCTGGAAATTTCTAGGATTTTCCTAGTTCATCTTCAATGATTTGCTCTATATCCGATCTGCAACTGCCACATCCCATGGATGCCTGGCAATACTTTTGTATTTCTTCTACTGTTTTGGTTTTATGCTTTTTAATGATCTCAACAAGCTCTTCTTTGTAAACTTCAAAACAAAAACAAACGGGATCTTTCTTAGCCATTATAAACTCCTTAGAAATAAACCTATATTACTGTTTTCCTTCCAATAATTTTAAGAAATCTCTTGCTTGATAGGTCTGAAGCATTTGTTCTGCTGTTCGTGCATGATCCAGTGCTTTACCAGTATCGCCTTTTTTATGGTAAGCTTGTGCCAAGCGATAGTGGTATTCTCCTATTTTAGAAGACTCTGGTGTATGCTGCAAAAATTTTTCATAAAAAACAATCATGCTAGGATGGTCTTCTGCATCTTCTTTTTTAATTTTTTCATATCGCCACAAAGAGTTAATTTGAGTTTGTGCCATGCTTTCCAGAATTTGCTCCATATACTTGCTTTCGTCTTCTGCTTGTTGCCATTCTTCTATTTCTTTTAGATAGCTACGATTAGAAGCTGAGATGATAAGACTTGCCTCATAGTTTTCCAAAAGTTTGGAATAGATTGTCTGAGAAAGCGTAAGGACTTCATTGTCAAAATTTAGAAGAAAAGTCTCTGATGTGGGATCTTCTTCTTTATAAAATTTAGCAATTTGGGCATCAGCATCCTTTAAAGAATCGATGGCTTTTTGAAGATTTTTTTTAGATTGCCATTCCTGTGCATACTCTATTAGAACGCGAGCATGCTTTTTAGCCACATCGCTTCTTTTATTTTGGATTTCATGATAAAGGGGGTCTTTAATATCTTTGCTTTTGATAGGCTGCTTGCTTTTGCCTTCTTCTATCTCCTTCAAGCTATCTTGTATATCGCGAAGGTGTGCCTCTAATTCTGGAAATTCTGAAATATTGCTGTCTCTGTCTTGGTAAAGCAAATAGGTTGTTGATTCTGAGATATGCAGCTTTGCCTTTTCATAAAGCAGCTCAACCCAATTTTTTTGCAATGTCTGGATTTCTGGACTGCCTTCTTTTTTTGCCTGCACTCTTTTTTCTACAGCATCCTCTGTTTTTTTGCGAATGTTGAGCAAGTTCAAACGATATATATTTCTTAAAGATATATACGATTCGTGAAAAACAGGGTGGATTTGCAAGGATTTCTGATAGCATGAAATAGCATTCGGATAGTCTTTAGATAAAGTATATGCTTTTGCTAAAAGATAGTAGGCTTGCGCGTTGGATGGATCTCTATTAACAAGATCTTTCAAAGATTCTATGGCTTTGGAATGTTCTTGCTTTTCCAGATAAAGATTGGCTTGATCTAAAGGTGTTAGTTCCTGCTGCTTCTTTTCTATACTTTTTGTATCTAAATGAGCGACAGAACAGGAAATAAGAAACATCAAGCTTGCTAAAGAAAGCCTGACAATATAAAGTTTCTTCACAAAATGTCCTTTCTGATAGGAAGAAAATAGCGTGTAAATGGTAAAAGCTGAGGCTCACTCTCAAAGTTTCCTCAGCTTTTTCAATCACCACCTGGCTACAGAGACTCTGCTATTTAGAGCCTATCCGAAAAATCCTTTTGGCTGCCAATTTCGATGCATCGCGGATAGCTTCATCGAAAGTGACAAAATTGTCTTCAGAGTAGCTACGGCTACACTTGCGGCAATTTTTTCACTTTCTCCTTGCTCTCCGAGTACCTCAAAATTTTCGCCTAAAATTATTTTTCGGATAGGCTCTTATAACAAAAATTTCCTCTAAATTCCAGATAATTTTTTTTAATTCAGGATAAGCTGTTTCATTTCTATGACTATGTATGGATAATCGCACGTAGGCCATACCCAAAAGAGCCAAACAAAACTACGGGAAACCACACAGAAAAAATAGGTTGCAATATTTCTTTATAGCCAAGGTTTAGGCAAAATATAGATACGCCATAGAAGCAAGCGGATATCAAAGCGCACATTCCTGTTCCTAAAAAGAAATTTTTGCTTTCACGCATAAGAAGCAAGGGTAAACCAAGAAATAGTAATAAAATGTTACCCATAGGTATGCTAAAGCGGCTATAAAAAGTGACTTTTGCTGCATTGTGGTCTGGCTTTTGCTGTAAAATTCTATAGAGATCTCTCGAAGAAAGCGTGTCCAATTTCTTGGCTTCAGGGTAAAGAACTTTAGAATGGTTTAAATCGGTTTTTAGAAGTAAGCCTTCTGGAGGAAGAGGTTCAGGTTTCGCTGCCATCACTCCTGAATCATCATATATTTTTACCATTCCCTCTTTAAGGAGAAGAAAGTTTTGCTTTTTTTCCCTGAACCATTCACCATAGGATGCCTGGATAATCTTTTTTGCATGCAGTTTGCTGTTTTTATCTCTATCAGGAACAATAACCCGAATATTTTTTAGCTCTTTTGTAAGGGGCAGATATTGCCCTATGTAGATGATATTTCCATAAATATCGCTCAACTGTGTTGCGTCAATGCTCTTTTTTCTTCCATGCTGGATTTGCGTCAGAAATTCAAGCCTTTCAGCAAAATGAGGAATCACTTTTTCCTGGAGACCTACCATCATACAAGATAAAATAAAAGCAAAAAATATAAAAGGATACAAAAGCCTGTACATGGATATGCCGCAGGCTTTTAATGGTGTCAATTCGTTGGCCTTACTCATTTTGGTGATGGTAAACATGGCTGACATCAGAGTAATGATAGGACAAAGATTGTAGAGAATTAAAGGGATATTGGCTTTATAGTACTCTACTGCAATAAAGAACAAAGAGACTTTTTGCGTTTCTTCCACAAGATCTCCATATTGCGAAAACTTGTTGAAATTCCCAAAAAGATCCAGGATAATATAAAACGAAAGCAATAAAAAAACACAAATCAAATAGGATTCGAGCAAAGATTTTAGTACATATCGGTCTAGTGTTTTCATTTTTTATATAGAATCCACAATAAAGTAATTCCTATCGAAGCGGTCACTACAGTTGACATCCACGCACCTAAAATAGGATGTAAAACACATCGTTCCACAAGAACCTCACCCAGAATATCCAGAGGATAGTATACCAAAATGATGGGGAGGGAACTGATGGCAAAACCTACAAGTCTGTTGCTGTGTTGTATAAGCAGTCCTAAAGATGCCCCCAAAAATACAATCAAAAGAGGGCCAAACGAAAGGGCGATCCTATTATGCCATCTCCAGACACAATCCACATATTCTTCATAAGCTGCCTGCATCTTTTTTTTATAAGCTTCTTTATTCTGTTTATCTAATTCTGATTCCGATTTTTTTTCCAAATCCAGATAGGAAGAGTATAGACTATACATTTCTTCGGTCAAGGCTCTAAAGTCTTTGTATTTGTTCTTGCTTGTATCCATCTTTGGTGGCGTTAAAGGGATGGGCAAGGTGAATCGTTCAAAAAAAAACCTTTCTTCTTTTTCCTTTTTTTCTTTTTTCTCTGGTGTTATATGAGATAGGCTTACACTTTTTAAATCAAAGGTTAGAAGACTTTTAGTTTTATCATATAAGAGCTTGCCACGGTCTGCCAGTATTTCGTTTACTATTCGCATTTCCTGGTTAATCTGTTGTATGATCAAATACTTGAACTCTCCTTTTTCTAAAGCCTGGTAGTATATACGAACTCCAGGGATAAAGTCTATGCTGGTTTCTCTGGAAGAAAAACTTGCCTGCAAAAGCACCTCCAATGCCTTGAACTTGATTTCCTTTTGTTTTTTTACTGTTAAAGGAACAATCTCTGCATTGAGATAAAAGCATATACAGCTCAGGCTAAGCCCAATAAGCAAAGCTGGCTTCAATATTTCCTGAGTATGAATTCCTGATGTTCTAAGGATCAAAATTTCTTTATCCTGCGACATTCGTCCATAGGTTAATGTTGTAGAAGCAAGCAAAGAAAGAGGGATTGTTAGGGAAAAGGCATTAGCAAAAATATAAGGCGACAAGGCTATCCAATCTAAGAAAGAAATATACTGGCTATATTTGGTTACCATTCTCATGGAAATAACCAGAAAAAAAAGCATAGTAAGGATAAAAAGAGAAAGCAAAAAGGCTTTTGCAAGCTCTTTTGTCATATAGCGATATAAAATTCTTGGTATCATTCTGGTTCACCCATTTTAAAAATTCTCTTGTCCGCCTTGCAAAGATTCTAAAATTCTACAATAGCTTTGGTAGCGAAAAAGTGCAATTTCTTGTTTTTCCAAAGCTAATTTTACAGCACAATCTGGCTCGTGCGTATGAGTGCAGCTTTTGTATTTGCAAAAGGGCAAAAGGCTTTTCATTTCTGGGAAATAGAGAGAAACCTCTCGTGCATCCATTTGCCATAATGCAAACTCCCTGATTCCAGGCGTATCTACCAGGAATCCACCAAAAGGTAATGGCCATAGAGTGACAGTAGTCGTAGTATGCCTGCCTCGGAAGGTTTTTGCATTTACGCTTTGAACAAAAACTTCCAAAGAGCTATCCAAAGAGACAAGCAAAGATGACTTCCCAACACCAGAATGGCCTACCAAAACTGTACTTTTTCCCTGTAGCTTTTTTCTCAGATTTTCTATGCTCTCTCTCGAATAGATGCTTGTAAGAAGGACTTCATACCCTAGTTTTTTATAAATTTCTATTTTTGTATGGATTTCTTCTTCTTCTTTTTCTTCTTCTTTTTCTTTGAGATCGCTTTTGTTGATGATGACACCAGGAATTAAGTTCCCTTTGCTTGCCGCCAGGAGAAAACGGTCGATAATGCCTGAATTGAAAGGCGGCTCAGAAAAAGAAGCAACGACGAAAAGTTGCTCAACATTGGCGACAATGACCTGCTCTTTTTCAAAATGATCTACTGCCTTTCGGGCTAACCAGGTTTTTCTTGGCAAAACTTCATGGATTAAAACTTCATCTTCTTTTCTCACTTCCAATAAAACTTTGTCTCCAACACAAACAGGTTTGAGCTGGTTTTCCACAGCACCTTTGATTCTTTTTTTTATGTATGCACGGTACTCTTTTTGATCACTATGTACAATGCATGTTTTTCCATCAATACGAAGGATCGTGCCTTCTTGATGCATATACTACCTTTCCTAAATGTGGACTTTCGATATTTTAATCTTAATCGTAATCGTAATCTTCATACGTGTTAAGTTATAAGTATCTTTAAAAAAATAGCTTGTATTAACCCAAAAAGCAAGCGAGTTTTATCTGAAGCGATCGCTCCGTGTAAGCCTTCTTTCAGGAATCAAAAAAACAGGTATCCCATTTTTCTTTTTGCGCCAGGCTCAAGAGTAGAATCCAATTTTTTGATTTGCCAGGCGGTACTGTTTTTAATTCCTTACAGAAGGCTTACACTACGCTCTTCTTATCCTTGAGTAGATAACATAATCTATTGTAAGAGCCTATCCGAAAAATAATTTTAGGCGAAAATTTTGAGGCGCTCGGAGAGCGAGGAGAAAGTGACAAAATTGCCGCAAGTGTAGCCGTAGCTACT
>JABWCH010000339.1 GCA_013359215.1 Candidatus Brocadiia bacterium
GCAGGGGTTGAAGCTCTAAAACTTGGGCATGGGGGAATAGTATATATCTCGAATTTACTAGGCTGTGATCGAAAAACCATCAGCAAAGGAATTAAAAATTTAAAAAATCTTTCGTCCCGCCATATAGATCAAGATAGAGTTAGAAAAAGAGGAGGCGGTCGAAAACCTTACTATATCAATCACCCATATATCAAAGAGCAAGTCTCGTCGATTATTTCCGTAATGTCAAAGATCCTTTGTATATCAACAAAAACGGGAGTCCCTTTCTGGCATCCTGCTTCTCTTGCGATGTTCTTATTGGGCTGACCGAATTTTTTCACACTCAAATTTTGACAGGGAACAGCATGAATTTCTAGCCCAATTTATCCAATTTTTCTCCAGGGCTTCCTGTTTCTTGGTCGCGTTTAGTTGATATTTTTTCCTCTTTTGAGGTGAAAATATCGAAAGCTCACATTAATATTCTCTTGTTAAAACAAGGTTCACAGAAAATTTTTTTGCCTTTTTTCTACCAATTTTGCTACTTAAAATATCTTGAAAAGATTTTGTATACTGAGATTCTGCACGGACAGAAGCTACAGAAATAAGATAGCCTGATATTATTTCTTGTGTCGCTGCTTCTTTAGCAGATTCTGCTGCTTTTTCTAAATGCATTGTTCCAATGTAAGAAGTTACCTCTGCCCATACTTTTTCTTTATATTGGCATTGTAGCACAGAACCGCTAAAACTCGGTTTTTGCTCTATCTTGGTGTTTCCTATATGCAGCAGGATTCTTTTGCTGCTTCGAGTAGTATGGTTCAGCTTTTGCTCCAAGGTTTGCCTGAGTTCCTTTTCTAAAGAACATACAGCTTGGTTTTCTGGATCAGAAAGATTTTTTTCAAAATCAGGAATAATTTTCATCGTGATTCTATCGTCCCCTTGTATCTGATATACAGCCCAAAAATAAGGATGAAGCCAGGGTTCGCATGAAGAAGAAGCACGAAGCTGCTTGAGAAAATTTCTTTGAGATATTGCAAGTGAAGCATGAGCTGGAATTCCTCTGGCAAGGCTTTCTGCAAATCCTTTTAGCAGGATGGGAGCAGTGCCATCATAAATATCCCAAAACCCTGACAGAACGTTTTTAGCACCAGACTGTAGAAAAGCTCTGCTAAGTCCAAACAAATCGTCTCCTGGCATGGGCGTTCTATTGGCAAGGCTTCCATAGCAAGCATTCAAAACAACAATATCAGACGATATTTTGGTTTCATATATTTCAGCAGAAGACAGGCAACTGTTCCCCTCACTATCAGATGGGAAAACAAGGCTGCTTTCCATAGGCTGATCTGGGTTGTTTGTACCATGAGTTCCCAACACCACAAGCCCTCTTTTTCGAAAGATTTGAAAAGCAATTTTTTTGGTTGCTTTTTCATTCCAATACACAGAAGGCAGTTTGCCAAAGACTGCCTGGATGCTTTCTACATCTTTTTTTACTCCAGGAAGAGGATATCCTGGCAAATTGTCCATAGCCATAACAAAGACTTGTTGGATGGGCAATAGCTTGCGCTCTCTTAAAATCTTCCATATCTGTAAAGAAGGGACATAGCAAAGATCAAATGGCTCATCCACCAAAAATTTAGGTTTTGCCATGCACATCCCATGCAATTCTTGCTTATCTGGTTGAACCACAAGAGCAGAGAACGGGAAATAATGCAAAATATGGTGTGGGATAAGCATTACTGTTTTTGCTCTACGCATTTCTTCCAAAATCCCTGCTGGAAGCAAACTCTGATAGAAAGAATGCAAATCTTTTTGCCAGTCATGATTAAGATTTTCCTCTTTTATCATACTGAGCATTTTACTTGCATAAGGTCGCAATCCCTTTAGAAAAATATGAATGCGAGCCACCATATCAGGAGAGAAAACGGGCTTTTTATCTTTATCTTCTAGTTTAAAAGCTCGAACCTGGCCTTGAACATCCACAAAGAATGCATATATATAATTTGTGCCAACAAAATACTCCAGAGCACAAATCTCTTTTGGCCATTTGCTCAAAATTTCTTCCAAGCCTTCTTTATCCTGATTTATTTTGATGCCATGAACATTCAAAAGATTCTGTAAAGATTGTGCCTTGGCTTTTTCCACATACAAGAGAGCTTCCTTTGCTTTTCCATCAACAAGCAAAAGCTCTGCTATGTTTTCATAAACATAAGTGCGTCGGCTAAAAAAACCTGCCTGGCTTAATCCAATTTTATCATGAACCATACGGCTTCGCAAAATCTCTCCTAGCAAAGAAGAAAGCGTAAAATTTTCTAATGCTTCTTCTGCTTTGTTTGCTTTGCGATAGCATAATCCTAAAATACGGGCGATGCTCTCGATGCCAGTTAAAGAGCCTGCACTACAATATGCTGATATAGCCTTTTGGCAAGCTTCTAAGCATTCGGCTATCCTATCTTCTCTGAAAACAAGATGAGCATAGATTGCCCATGCTGTTCCATAGAGAAAGGGTTCGGTTTGAGCAATGTCTAAACTCTTTCGTATTTTTTCTGTAAACTCATTTGCTTTTCTTTGCGCTTGCTGCCCTATATTTTTAAATTGTCCTGGGCGTTCTTCTAAAAGGCGAACAATATCCCCTAAAAGTGCGTAGTGCCTTGCTAAATTGGCTTCCATAAAAGACACTTCCTGTTTATCTATATCTTGGGCATGTCTATAGGCTTTTTCATACTCAAGCAAGCCCTTTTTCCATGCATCCAGCATATCTAGCAACGGACTTTCTTTTTCTGTAGCTCTTTGAAAAGCCTGATTGCATAAAAAATCCTGCACACAAGACGATAGAAAATTGCCATAGTTATTGTGGGCTAAAAACAAATCAGCAGCAAGCCCGCCATCCAATTCTTGGAGAGCCTTTTGAAAATAAGAATCCGCCTCTTGTTCCCGGGTAAGAGAAGATTCAGAACAAACGACACCTAGATAAACATAGGAAAGTCCACGAGTTCTTCTATCTGCCTTATCACACGTTTCCAAAATTTTCCAGGCATCTTGCCATCGAGAAGCAAGGATATACTGGCGAGCTATGTCTATTTCTTCAATGCCTGTTCTATTTTTTTCCTTTGGCTCTGTTTTTTGTGATAAAGCACCAAGCGAAGACAAAATTTTCTTTTTAATATTTAGCAAATAAGGAGTAAAAGAATCTTCCTTCACATCTTCAATAGCATCTAAGGCATCGCATAAATAGGCTTGTTGCCTGCCCTCTTTGTCTTTTGCATACAACAAAGCCTCTAAAGTGATTTGAAGATGAAGCAAAGGATATTTTTTCCCAAAGGCTTTTTGAAAGAGATCCGAAAATTGTATAACCTCTTTCTTCAGAGTTGGTTCTGCTACCCAAAAAGCCGTTGTGCTGGAAGCAACGCCTTCCATTTCCAAAGTATATTGTCCTGGTAGTAAACTTTTTGGAAATTTTTCAGGTAAAACAAGATTTTGCCAGGAAATGCAAGCCTGGCTCTCAGAAAAAGGAATCACTAACAAAATTTTTCCATCCGAATTTTTCAACAAGGCATTTCGCTTGACAAAGGGAGACTTGCGGCGAAGAGTGATTCGCCCATCCAGAACCACTCCAAAAGGTGTAATGAATCCAGAACCTCTTGTTGCTCCGTAGCTAAAAATTTGTTCCAGCGAATTCGTTTTTTGTGCTATTTCCCATATACTTTTCTCGGATGTCTTACCCCAAAAAACCTTAGATTCTGTTTTTTCTTTTTTCCATTGCAGGCCAGGAACCAGATGTTTCCATTGTTCTAAACCGCCTTCCCTCCAAACTAAAATTCCTTCTTGGGATTCTGTGAGTTCTAAAGCCTCTTTTTCTAGCTCTACAACCGACAGCCCATCCCCTTGTTCTAATAAAATTAAAATCTGCCTATGCTTTTGCTCTGCCAGAACAGACAAAACCAAAACTCCAAATAATAAAATACTATAGATCCGCATCTTTTTTCTGCTCCTTAATTACTTTCTGTTCTATACGCTAAACTGATTTTTTTTGAAGCTGCATTCCTGATAGTATCACAGCCCGTCTCACCTATCATGATTCATACTACTCTTTTTTCTTTTCCCAGAAAGCTTTTGGCCATAATGAATTTTTTTATTATAAGGAACAAGCAGTGAAAAAGCAATCTTGAAATTTAAGTAAGCCTTCTACCGTTTAGTTCTTCGCATAAAATTACTCGAACGTTTCCAGCGAAGCATAGGTAGAAAAGTTTTGTTTTTTCTTGACGCGAAAGGAATCTCCAATATAATTAATTGATACTTGAAACAAAGTTGAAAAAGTTATTTTGGCAGTGCAATTGAAGTAGCCTTGATTGCTAGAGATGAACAAAGATTTTCTGGAAGGTTTTTCTATTGCCCAATTGATGAACAGTACCAGGCTTGCAGATTGAGGAAAGCCTGAAGAAAAAATTTTGCGGAGTGACTCAATTGCATAGGTAGAAAATTTTATCAATCAAAAATAGGAGATTATTATGCATTTTATATTTTGTATTTTTTTATATATTTTTTTACCTTTTTTATTCCTATCAGCCCAACAAGATTGCAACCAAATTTTAATAAACGGCGTTTTCGACAATGAAGTTCTTTTGCAAGATCAAAATTTTAACTATGCTATGTCGGATTATGTATCGACACTTGACTATGGTCAGTATCAAAAGACTATGGGTGCATCTGCAAGTGTACCTACAGAGGTCGGCAATTTAAGTGGGGGATGGAACCAGTCTCAATTCGAAGAATGGAAAAAAAAATATCTCAGTTCTAAAACAGAAACTCTTTCCAGTTCTCAATCCATCAGTATGTTTAAAAGCAAAGCTTCTGAAACAATAGTGAAGGCATGGAGCGACTGTATGAATAGATATGGACTCTTCAGCTATATCAAAGAGATATCTAAAGAGTCAGCCAGTTTTTCCATTATATGGAAACCGATTCCTGGAGATAAAAATTTACCTATGGTTCAAAATATTACAATACGTGGTGGAAAAGTAAATAATTTCAAAAAAGGCCAAAAAATAAAAGAAGGCCAAAATATTTTCGCTCTTGATCGAACAAACACTCAAGATTTATTTTTGGTGGTTACAACCACTCGTGGAGATTTGGAAGAGTATTTGCCTTTTTGGAAAGCACCTGTAGTAACAGCAAAAGAAATTATCCATAAAGACAATCTAAATCCTTTGACTGAAGGATGGGCGTATCGGGGTAAGAGCGAAAAAGCAGATGAAACGCCTGTAGAAGATGAACTCAAAGCTTGGGAAATTAAGGATTATGGAACAACGGATGCCCAGGGAGGGATTAGGCAATACCACTATCCTCTCACACAAGACTTGCTGAATAAAGCTACCAAATCTGGATGGAAACTTAGCATACGCGTTAAAATCGTTGAACCAAAAGACCAATTGGACTATTCGATCTTTTGCAGATATTCTAAAGGAAATTGGTCATGGACAATGTGCTTTGGGATTAAAGAGGGAAAGGCTGCTGTCGGTCTACAGTCAGGGCAAAAAGGCGAAAAATTGATTACACATAAGGTTCCAAGCGGACCTAATAACTATCATCTTTATGAATTGGTCTATGATCCCAACACAAAACAATGCAGTGTCTACATAGATGGTACAAACTACGGAACATATGCAGGCTGGAATGATGATCTACCACCCCATGTAGCATGGGGTGCTTCTGACAACACTGCTACAGGAAGAGGACGTTACAACCTGGTAAAATGGGAAATTCTGAAATAGAACAGTCATTCATAGCAAAGATCTATTATCTCTCGCCAAGTGTTTCAATTGCTAGATAGATACAGCGAATCTACTAGATGCGTAGCGAAGGTTCTCTTCCTGGTTTTTCTAATCTGCAAGCCTGATACTGTTCATCAAGTAGATCTGATGGATATCAGAGGAAAAACCTTCCAGAGAA
>JABWCH010000340.1 GCA_013359215.1 Candidatus Brocadiia bacterium
TGTTTTTGGGTGCAAAATTCAAAGGAGTTTTTGATAATGAAAAAATTACGTGTAAGCGTCAATGGAATTAGCTACGATGTTGAAGTAGAAATCATAGAAGACGATGAACATCGCCTTTCCCCATACGGAGCTACTGCATATCATCCACACCATGCCCATACTCCTGTAGCAACACAACCCCATACGCCTGTTGCTCCTCCTGCGCCAACTAAGGCCAAATCAGGAGAATCCAAAGATAGTAAAGCTCTTACATCTCCTATTGCTGGGACTGTCTTGGAAGTTAAAGTCGCAGCAGGTGCTGAAGTACAAACCAACCAGCCTTTAATTGTAATTGAAGCCATGAAAATGGAAACCAACATCAGCTCTCCTGTATCAGGAAAAGTCAAAGAAATCAAAGTAAAAGCAGGCGATGCGGTACTTCAAGAACAAGTCCTGGTCACATTTGAATAAACCCAACTCCCTCGTAACCATCCGAGGGAATCCTATAAAGGAGTTTTACTTTGGACGAAGTCTGGCGTTATATTGAATTCAGCGGCTTTTATAACATCACAGTGGGCCATGCTGTCATGCTTTGCGTTGGCTTTATATTCATCACCCTGGCAATCAAAAAAAACTATGAGCCTTTGCTTCTTGTCCCAATAGGGTTTGGAATTGTTTTAGGAAACATTCCTTTTAAGCCAGGTTTAGGCATTGGAATCTATGAGCAGGGAAGCGTTTTAAACTATTTGTACTTTGGTGTTGTCAAAGGAATATACCCTCCCCTGATTTTCTTAGGGATTGGAGCAATGACCGACTTTTCTTGCCTGATTGCTCGCCCTAAATTGATTCTCTTAGGCGCGGCGGCCCAGATAGGAATCTTTGCCACGCTTATTGGAGCAATTATAATAGGATCTCAATTTCCAGAGCTTGGGCTAAGCGACCCTAATAATATTAACCGTTTAAAACAAGCCGCATGCGCAATTGGAATCATTGGTGGAGCAGATGGCCCTACTGCGATATTCCTTACTAGCAAATTAGCACCAGATCTGCTAGGAGCGATTGCTATTTCTGCTTATTCTTATATGGCACTCGTCCCAGTGATCCAGCCTCCCATCATGTATTTGCTCACAACCAAAAAAGAAAGATTGATCCGCATGAGCAACCCACAGCCAGCCACTGCACTGCAAAAAATCTTGTTCCCCATTGCTGTGACATTGATATGCCTTTTCATTGCTCCAGGTGCATTGCCTTTGATTGGAATGCTTTGCTTGGGCAATTTGCTCAAAGAAAGCGGAGTAACCCAAAGATTGGCGACAACAGCAAGAAATTCTTTCATCGACATTGTTACTATTTTATTGGGTGTAACAGTAGGCGCAAGCACACAAGCCGATACATTTTTAACAAAAAGATCCATTATAATCTTTGTTCTGGGAGCTTTTTCTTTTATGGCATCTACGGCTGGCGGAATTCTATTCGCCAAATTCATGAACCTGTTCATGAAAGAAAAAATCAATCCCTTGATTGGAGCTGCTGGAGTTTCGGCTGTGCCAGATTCTGCAAGAGTCGCTCATATTGTTGGCCAGCAAGAAGATCCAAACAACTTTTTGATTATGCACGCCATGGGCCCTAATGTCGCAGGAGTCATTGGCTCAGCAGTCGCAGCAGGCGTAATGCTTGCGGTATTTTAGACATAACGCTTATTGACTCAGCTACTAATTTTAAAATCACGAATGAATAAGATGATCTATTCGTGCTATTCGCCCATTCGCAAAATTCGTGATAAAATACTTTTCTGATGTATCCAGATTAGTAGCCAAATCCATAAGCATTTTAAACATATAGCCAGGAGCATTGTTCCATCGCCCCTGGCTATTGTCTTTTGTCCCTTTTGGGCTAAAATTTCAAGCAATGTATGGTAATTGCAAAGAAAGGTATTGATATGAGACTGGATGAATGGAAAAAGATGGCAGAAAAAGAATTGGAAGGTAAAACACTAGAAAATCTTGTCTGGAATACATCGGAAGGCTTTCCTGTAAAGCCTCTGTATACAGAAGAAGATATGGAACAGCTTGAAATGAAAAATACTCTTCCTGGTGTTTATCCTTTTATTCGCGGCCCCTATTGCAGCATGTACACAAACAGAGCATGGACAATCAGGCAATACGCAGGTTTCTCGACTGCTGAAGAATCCAATGCTTTTTATAGAAAAAATCTTGCAGCAGGCCAAAAAGGTCTTTCTGTTGCCTTTGATCTTGCAACACACAGAGGTTATGATTCAGACCATCCCAGGGTTGTAGGCGATGTAGGAAAAGCAGGAGTTGCCATAGACAGCGTGGAAGATATGAAAATTCTCTTTAACCAGATTCCTTTGGATCAGATGTCTGTATCCATGACCATGAATGGAGCTGTCATTCCTGTTATGGCAATGTTCGTTGTCGCAGCAGAAGAGCAAAATGTCACCCAGGAAAAGCTCAATGGAACGATCCAGAATGACATCCTAAAAGAATTCATGGTTCGCAATACTTATATCTATCCCCCTGAACCATCCATGCGAATCGTTGCCGACATCATAGAATACACCAGCCGCTATATGCCTAAATTCAACAGCATTAGTATTAGTGGTTATCACATGCACGAGGCAGGAGCAAACGCAGTGCAAGAGCTGGCCTTTACCCTTGCCGATGGCCTGGAATACACACGAAGTGCCATTTCCAGAGGCTTAGGAATCGATAGCTTTGCACCCCGTCTGTCCTTTTTCTTTGGCATAGGAATGAATTTTTTTATGGAAATCGCCAAACTCAGAGCAGCAAGATGGCTCTGGGCAGAGACACTAAAGCAATTCCAGCCAAAAAACATGCGATCTTTAACGCTGCGAACCCATTGCCAGACATCAGGATGGAGTCTTACTGAACAAGATCCATACAACAATGTAATCAGAACTACACTGGAAGCATTGGCCGCAGTTCTTGGCGGAACGCAATCTCTGCATACAAATTCTTTTGATGAAGCTCTCGCATTGCCTAGCGAATTCTCTGCCCGCATTGCCCGAAACACGCAGCTTATTTTGGAAAACGAAACCCATATTCCCCAGGTTGTTGATCCTATGGGCGGTTCATACTACATCGAAGCCCTGACACAATCCCTGGTAAAAAAATCCAGAGAGCTAATGGCTGAAGTAGAAAAATTAGGCGGAATGACCAAAGCCATCCAGGCAGGTATGCCTAAAGCCAAAATCGAGGAATCTGCTGCTCGGAGACAAGCCCTGATCGACCAAGGCAAAGACGTGATTGTGGGAGTCAACAAGTTCAAGATCAAAGAAAATTCTTCTGTGGAAATCCGCGAAATCGACAACACCCACGTACGAGAATCCCAGATCCGCAGACTCCAGGAAATCAAACAAAAACGCAACCAGGCAGAGGTCGATTCTATTCTAAACGCCTTGACCCAAGCCTGTGAAAGCAAAGAAAACCTTCTCCAGATAGCCATTGAAGCAGCCCGCAGACGAGCCACACTAGGCGAAATCTCTTCAGCCATGGAAAAAGTATTCACCCGCTACGAACTCTCCTCTAAAACCATAAGCGGAGTCTATGCTTCTGAATACGAAAGCAATACCGAATTTGAAGCAATGCTCACAAGAGTAAAACAATTTGCCCAAAAGCATGGCCGCCACCCCCGCATGCTCGTTGCCAAACTAGGCCAGGATGGTCATGACCGTGGGGCAAGAGTCATTGCCTGTGCTTTTGCTGATTTAGGCTTTGACATTGACATGGGCCCACTTTTCCAAACTCCCGAAGAATGCGCTCGTCAGGCCATAGAAAGCGATGTTCATGCAATCGGAGTTTCCAGCCTGGCAGCAGGCCACAAAACCCTTGTTCCTCAGCTAATAGAAGAACTCAAAAAAGCAGACGCAGGCGACATTCTTGTTGTCGTAGGCGGAGTCATTCCACCCAAAGACTATGAATTCTTATACCAGGCAGGCGCAAAAGAAATCTTTGGCCCTGGCACAAACATCCTCGAATCCGCCCGCAAAGTTCTCGATAAAATAGAAGAAAATCTCGCATAAAATACCAACATTGCCAGGGGCATTGCCCCAACGCTTTTAGATTAAGGAAACATAGAGCCTATCCGAAAAAAATTTTAAGCGAAAATTTTGAGGCATTTGGAGAGCGAGGAGAAAGTGACGAAATTGCCGCAAGTGTAGCCGTAGCTACTCTGAGGACAATTTTGTCACTTTCGACGAAGCTATCCAAGATGCATCGAAATTTGCAGCCAAAGGGATTTTTCGGATAGGCTCTTAAGTTGACAGCGTTATGAGCTGTTATGTTAAACCAATACAGTGTAAAGAATTATATGAAAAGTTAACACGCATGACATCTACGCTCACGCACTCTCACGCAGGCTTTCGCATAGTGCGAGGTCTTAACTTAACAGCATTGGAACGTTGCCCCTGGCTTTTATATTTCGCCCCTTGGGGGTTAAACCTGCATAAGGAGTTTAAAATTAATCGATTTTTAGGCAAAAATATTCTGATTACAGGAGCTTCTTCTGGAATCGGACAAGATATCGCCATGGAATTTGGCAAGCTGGGAGCAAACCTTTATCTCATAGCCCGCGATTCACAAAAGCTACAAAACGCATCTGCTAAACTACAAGAAAAAAACCCTGGAATTACAATAAAAGTATTTTCTTCTGATGTTTCTCACCCAGAAAAAATCCAAAAAACAATACAGGAAATTGCCGATAGAGAAGGGGGCATCCATACCTTAATCAACAACGCGGGCATTTTAGGATTAGGTCTGTTTGAAAGCAATACACTGGAAAATTTTAAAAAAGTTATGGAAACTAACTATTTTGGTGCTGTATATGCTACCCAGGCAGCCTGGCCCTATATAAAAAAAAGCACAAACGGGCACATTGGATTTGTTTCCAGCGTTGCAGGATATTCAGGTTTGATTGGCTATTCTACCTATTCTCCTACCAAATTCGCATTAACAGGATTCGCCGAATGCCTGCGGATGGAAGCAAGAGACTATGGCATAGGCGTTACTATTGTTTTTCCCCCTGATACAAAAACTCCCATGCTGGAGTATGAACAAATTCATACTTTACCAGAATGCAAAGCCCTTAGCAAAAATGCAAAAGTCATGACATCTTCTGCTGTTGCCCAAAAATTTGTGCAAGCAATCGTCCAGCGGCAGTTTGAAGTGGTGTGCAATATAGAAAGCAAAATAGTAAGGATTATGAGAGTGCTTTGCCCTGGGGTATATTTCAAAATGGTAGATGGAATTGTAGATAAAGATAGAAAAAAAAGAAACAAAAAATAGTTGACCCTATTATTTCAGATTGACTTCACCCTTTGACAATGCTATATTGAAATTGATAAGGTATAGAGTCCAGCAGTGTCTTTGGATAAAAAAAACAACTTCAACCATGCCATAAAGGAGATTGTAAATGACAGTTCATTTTATGTGTTCCTGTGGTGGCAGAACGTATTCCTTGCCTGACAACATGTCGGGGCAAAAGGTTCGATGCCCCAACTGCAAAGTTCTGGTCATTGTCCCTCAACCCAGTGAACAAGTAGTGTTGGCAATGCCAGCAGAAGATCAGGATATGCCAAGCACTACACCAGCTAAAAAATCAAGATAAGGAACAAGAATTCAATAATTAAACATATACACGGATAAAACCTAAACCTGAACCTCATAGGTTTTAACTTTTCTAGGAAAAAATCAAGACAAAAGCGGAGTGTAAGCCTTCTGTAAGGAATCAAAAATAGTACCGCTTGGCGCATCAAAAAATTTTATTCCACACCGAAGCCTGGCACAAAGAAAAGCTTGATACCTGTTTTTTTGATTCCTGAAAGAAGGCTTACACGGAGCGAC
>JABWCH010000027.1 GCA_013359215.1 Candidatus Brocadiia bacterium
TGTCCACCCAAATCCCCAAAAGAGCATGGCCATTCTGTCAGACAAAAGAAATGGAAACCAAACCCTTTGTAAAATAGGAGACATACTGGAAAAAAAATTCCAGGTTTTAGAAATTACTTACGATTGGGTAAAGATAGGTTGGGAAGAACATTACGCCTTGATATCACGCCCTGAGACAATCATGATTATCAAAAATACAGAAAAACAGGAGAAATGAAGAGATGAAATACTATATTCTGATGTTTACGATTTTATGTATAGGCTGCACGAGTTCATCTCCCATAGTGAAAAAGGTTATCAGCGCAGACACAATCCTTCTGGATAATGGCCAGAAGGTACACTATGCAGCCCTGGAATGCCAGGAAGAAAACACGCCGCTATGGGAATACGCCCGCCAGGCAAACGCGTATCTTGTAGAAGGAAAATCTATAGAAATGATTCCAGAGCAAAACATATTAGAGAGTGTACAGGAAGCCTACATCTATACCCCTGTTCTTGTAGATAAGCAAAAGAAATACCTGTTTGTAAACGCAGAGATGGTACGTTTTGGATTTGCCAGAGTGAAACCTGTGGCAGAAAATGCCAGAGAAAAGGGCTTATGGGAAAATTTATGGAAACTTCAGGAGCAAGAAGCCCGTCCATCAAAAAGAGGAATTTGGGCAGGGGATATAGAAGATAATAATATAAAATACAATAAAAAGTATTAATATGTAATAAAAATGTACCAAAAATGATTTTAATTTTATTTTTAGTAATATACCTACGTTCCGCAGCTTCTAGGAAGAAAAAAAGTATTTTAAGCGGATAGAAGTAATACTGACTCTTTACATAGTTTAAAAAAAATATGCATTTGGGTAACCCATTATGCTATAATAGGCTATCGTTCCCGTTCCCGTTCCCGATTTCAAGAGAGGAAGTAAAAATGAACACTTTCGAGCATGAACGTTTAGACTCATATCAAGTGGCTATTAAATTTGTAACATTGGGTAATCAATGGCTTTAACGCTATTTCTCTTACTCACAACGGGAAGCTTCTTTTCGCTCAATTAGTAAATTTTACGTAAGTACTTTTATGTATTGACTTACAAAAATGCACATTTTTGTGAATGTGTGTAAGGAGTCAGTTTTATATATTTATTTTGCAAAAAGAGTCAGTATTACTTCTATCCGCAAAGTTAATTTTTATGGCTTTCTCATCGCTAAGGTGGTGGGAATTGGGAAAAGAGTGGGAACTGTTTTATGATGGTTTGCCATACTTTTTTGACTGCTTCTTTTCCAACTTTAGCTTCGAGATTTTTTTGTAGAAGTTTGACAGCAGCATTTTGGAAATAGCCTATACTTCTTGCTTGTTCAAAAACATTGTGTTCTTCTGTTCCGTGTCTTTCTTTATAGCGGTTGTATAGAATCATGACAAACCTTGTTATTCCTTCGTATTGATCGGGGATTCCTGATAGCAGGCTTTGGTATGCTTCCAATTGTTTGGCAACAATATAATTTTCTACGACATGCTGCGTGCCATATTGTATGGTTCTGGCAATGTCTCGAATCACAAAATTGTCCAGATCCAGTTTATAGTCAGGATGCCTGAATTTTTTTCTTAGGATTTCGAAATACTTTTCTGCCCGACCTTTTTGGTTATAAAGATAGCATTTTTTTATAGCATGTTCTAAAAAATCCTGATGGCTCTCCAAACCTAGCTCTGAACCCCACTTCTCGCCTATTTCTACAAATGTTTCATGCAAGGTATCCAGAAGAGAAAAATTCGGGATGCAAACTATTCTTTGGGAAGTAGAAGTTAGATACTTTCCATACTCGAAGCTTCTTTTTAGGGAAAGATATTGAAGCCTGTGCAGGTTTCGATGGATGCTACTTGATTGGAATTTTGGAAAAGCCTCTACAACTTTTAGCCCTTCTTTAACCCAATATAGGGAATGCGTAGCTGGAAGCCTCCAGTCAAGCTCTCCATACTTTTGCTCAAGGTCATACATTTTTTGAGGCTCCATTTTAAACTCTTTGCGGATTCGAGTGGATATGATGCAGGCCAAGAGTTTTTTTGCGGATGCCTGGTTTTTGGGGGCATGCAAAATACTTTGCATTTTTTTTAGATTTTCGTCGGTTGACTGATAGAACTCTTTGGTTATGTTTATATTGGCATCTTCTAATTCTTTTAGCAAAGAGGCGATCTCTGGTTCTTTGATGAGGGAATTCCAATCATTACTGGCCTTGCTTAGTTCTTGGAGAGAATATCCAGATAGGGCAGTATCCCAAAGATCGAACCATTCTTGCTGGTAATACAGATGGTATTCATCCAGAGAGTTCATTTCGATTTTATCAAAAATTAAGTATCCTAGTTCCCAGTAGAGCTTAGGCATGTTTTGATTATAGCGTAAGCCCAAATCGCGCAATTGTTCAATGCCTTTATAGATCCAACGCCACCGATCTTGATGGCTTGGCATGGTAACAGAAATATTGTATGCCATTTCCCAGGAAGTAAAAGACCAGACATCGGCAATGCGAGGCTCTAGCTTTCCTATCCAATCATACAACTGGATGATTTCATAGTTGCTACCTTTGTTTCTTAGCTCTGTAGCCCTTAACCAAAGATAATCAATGATGAATCCTCTTAATCCCCCCAATGCTGTTGTCGCAAGAACAAGCTCAGGTGGCGCGTTTTCTAATGGTTGGTTTTGCGTTAGCTTATACTCTTCTCTTTTTTGGTTGATTTTTTCCAGAAGATGCGACCCTGTAAATACGCTAAGGCTGTATATACACAGAAAACCTACCTGGGCTAAAGTAGGCAAAAGTTTTTTCATGGTTTTCATCCTGATTTATGAAGTCAAGGGATGATGCACTATCATCCCTTGATTGGACTATTGTCTAATAAAGAGTTCTTCTAGGACAGGGAGAAGCTGATAAAAACTATTGCTGACTGCTTTACCTAAAGCAACAGTTCCATCAGCATCGCAACCAAAGCCATAAACTGTTGTGGTCTTTTGTCGGCTCATTTTCTGATCGAAAACTTCCACTCGGAAAAAAAGCCTGACATCGTTGATTATACTTGCAATAGGGAATGTGGAAGTATCCAGGGCAGTTATAATCAGATTGGTTTCTGCATTTTCTGCCTGAACTCCGCCCTCAAAGCATTGCCCTAAGCTTTCGGACAACTGCTTTTCCATTGCATCTTTAACATAGAGCTGGTATTTTTTATATCCTAGATTGTGGTGGTAGATTGTCTCGGCTGCTACCTTAAAGCTTACCGTTCCTGGAAGTTTTTTCACAAGATTGATATTGATACTTTGCGGTTTTTCTATCTTATAAATGTGAGTTCCAGAGCAGCAGCAAAGGCATAGAACGATAAAAAATATCATTACATTTTTTCCAAATTGCAGAAAAGCAGTGTATTTTTCTCTCATAGCTTGATGATGCAAAAGCATCCCTCCTTAAATTTTTAATTTGATTTAATGGATTCATCGAAATCGACTATTTTTTGACCACAAGGATACGATTTGATAGCATATTGATGGATATTTTGCATTTTTTTTATAATATCATCAATAGTTTTAGAGGAATTGTATATTTTTTCCAATTTATCTCTTGTATAAGGATCGAGTGTTTTTCTCATTAGCAGGATTTCTGTAAATCCCGCAATCGCAGTAAGGGGTTGGTTGATTTCATGAGCGGCTGCTCCTGCAATTTGTACAAGAACTTGCGTATTTTCAGCTTTTCTTACGGCATCCTGCATTTTTTTCCACTCAGTTATGTCTCGAATTACCCCTCGAAAACCAATTCTTTTATTTCCTTCTATAATGGGCTTAAAACAAGCATGTACCCAATGATACTCTCCTGATTTATTTTTGATTCGATATTCGCCTTCCAGCTTGTTGGAAGAAAGTTTTTCCACCTGGCTTTTTAAATCAAGCATATCGCCAGGATGGAGAAATTCCATATATTTTTTTCCAATCATTTCTTCTGGAGTAAAATGCAAAAACCCTTTCACTGCGGGGCTAATATAGAGGATTTCTCCATCTTCTTTTAAGGAAATGATTGCGTCATGAATATCTTCTATCAATTCTCTATAGTTTTCTTCGGTTTTTTTTAGACGTTCTTCGCTCTTTTTAAGATCTCTAAATAAAAAGTCATAAGGCTTTTGTAGCCCAAGCTGGATAATGGCTTTATAAACAAAATAATAAGCAACAATTTTCCATATATGACCTAATAGATTGGAAATTTCGTCTACATACAAGTACAAAGTAAAGGAAAGTTCGGATGCTATTGTAAAAAGTATAGAAAGTATAATAAAAGAGAAAAAAATGGGTTCAAAGTGTTCTTGTTTTTTATAATACAAAAAAATAGAAAAAGTCAGAAGAAAGCAAATGATATATTCGCTGACTTTTTTAAAAAAAGTCAAGCCTTCCCCTTCTATATAGCAATCAGGAAAATTTTGAAAGATAAAAATGCTGATAAACAGAAATACTGTAGATGCCATAAATATAGTCAATAAAGTATATGGTTTCAGACTCTTTTTGTTTATCAATAAGGGAATCATTAAGAATACAAGGCTTTGCATGTACCTTGCACTAATCCAAAGTTGCGTTGAAGCATTGCTCGTCTGTGAAATTTGGAAAATACTCATGCCTTTAAAAGTCAAGGTATGAGCTAGATCAATTATACCTATAAATAAAAAAGCTATTCCCAGAAATAGCAAATAATGATTTTCTAAAAAACGTCGAGAATTCCAGCTCACCATAAAAGTACCATAAGCTACCACAATACTAAAAATTTCTGCTAATGTATGAAAAAGTAGATAACTGTGAAATCTACTCGCATACACACAAAGAATAAACAAAAATAGACCGATTAAATCAAAAGTATGCTCTTGCCAAAAAGCTTTCTGAGAATTTTTTTCTTGGTTTTGCTCTATTTTACTAGCAGGCATTATCACAAAATACCTCCTTAGCAAAAATTAAAAAACGAACTTGTAGATTCAATATAAGACTAGGGCTTTTAAAAATAAAAAGAATGAGTATGCTAATCTTTTTGAGGCAAAGAATTCCAATGGGGCAAAAGTAAAGCGATTCCTACAACAATAGCTAAGGCAAAGCTTACAAACAAACAATGCCACCCCCATTTTTCTGAGATTACGCCTGGCAAAGAGCCGCCTAAAATTGCGCCTAAAGATCCACATCCATTAATAAAGCCAGCAGAAGTAGAAGCCCCTTTTTTGCTTCCAAAATCCACGGCTGCTACTCCGCTTACTAAAGAATCGGGAGCATAAAGGAAAAAGCCAATCAAAGCAAGGATCAAAATTGTTAAAGTCTTGCTCTGGTATGAAACCAAAGGATCAAAAAAATACAAAATAACAGCAAGTACAGATAGACTAATGATGCTAATAGGGATTCTGCGGGATTGGCAATAGCGATCCGAGCAGTATCCACTTAAAATTACGCCTAAAAAGCCACCAACACCAAAACACACGCTTATCAAAGAAGATTCAGCCATCCCTGTCCCTAGCTTTTCGTTGATATACCATGGCCCCCAAAAAAGAATAGCATAGCGTGTTGGTTTCAAGCAAAAATAAACTACGCCTAATGTTATAACCATGGGGTCTTTAATAGTTTGAAAAATTTCATGCCATGAAATTTTTTCTTCGTTTGGAGTTTGCTCTTTTTCTTTATTTTCCTTTTTAAATTTAATATCTTCAGGACTATTTACCTGGAAAAGGAAAAACAGAATCCAGATTAAAAAGAGAGCTATAGAAGGGAAATAGAAACCATACCTCCAATTGCTAAAATACTCGCAGCAAAATCCTGCAAAAGGAGCAGCAATAAGACCTCCAACAGTATAGTTTGTACTCCAAATCCCCATAATAGTTCCACGCTCTTTTTGGCTAAACCAGTAGCTTAGATTTTTGCTTAAAGGGGCCCATCCTGTTGCCTGGCAAAAACCTTGAAGAGCAAACAAAATAAAAAACAGAATATATATACTAGAAAGACCCATTAAAAAACAAAATAGAATCGAAAACCCCATACCTATCAACACGATTTTTCTTGTTCCCAATCGATCTCCATACATGCCTAAGATAAACTGTCCCAAGGCGTACGCAGTCAGATATGCTGCCTCTATATTGCCGATTTGGGTCTTGGTTAGCAAGACAGCACTATCCTGGGCCATGCCTATTTTGGCAACGGCAAAAGCATTCCTTGTTAGATAATAACCCATATAGGCTATCCAGGTTATTATAAATATACGAGATTGGTATAAAAAAAAATCAACATCGGTTATATTTTTTTTGAAGCATGAAATAAAGGCAAGGTATATTTTCATTGGGATGTTCCCATTAAGGCAAGGATTAAAATTCCGAGAATCAGCCGATATAAAGCAAATGGAATGAAATTATTTTTGCTAATGAATTTTAAAAAAGCTGCGATTACAAGGTAGGCAATTAGGAAGGCAACAGAAAAGCCAGTTGCCAGCACTAAAAATTCATGCTGGCTCATATATACCCCTGTCTTTAGCAGGGAATAACCAGAAGCAGCCATCATAGTAGGGATAGCTAGAAAAAAAGAGAATTCTGTGGCAACAAGACGGGATGTTCCTAACAGCATAGCACCGATTATGGTAGCAGCAGAGCGAGATGTTCCTGGTATCATGGCTAGGCATTGGATAATTCCTATCCAAAATGCCGTTTGATAGCCTAAATCTTCTACGGTTTCTATTCTGGCTTTTTTGGGTTTTAATTCAAGAGCGATTAGAAAGAAAGCACCAACAAGCAGAGCTATAGCAACAGGAAAAGGATGAAACAAATATGTCTTTATTGTTTTATGAAAGACAAAGCCAACAGCCATAGCAGGAAGGACAGCTATAAAAGTCTTTTGCCATAAAGAATAGCATTTTTTTTTCTCTTCTTGTTGCATATTTTTCCAAGGGAAAATTCGCTTATGAAAATATACAACAACGGCCAGAATAGCACCCAATTGTATTACGATATCGAACATTTTTTCAAAAGGTTCTGTGAAGCCAATCCATTGGTTCATAAGAATCAAATGGCCTGTCGAAGAAACAGGTAAAAATTCGGTTATTCCTTCTACAATTCCTAAAATAATGGCTTTTAGAAAATCATTCATTGGTGGACTCTTTTGCAAGTTTTTCTAAGGTTTTTTGTAAATCTTCAATTAATTGTTGTGCATTTTTATGCCTTTTATTGACATTAATTTGCATCATTTTTTCAATTAGGTTCGCAACTTCCTTGGGAAGATCAGGCTTCACTTTTTTGGGCTTAGGGATTTGTACCAACCTTTTTTGGAGAACCTGCATCTGGTTTTCTCCTTGAAAAGGCTCTTCTCCTATAACCATGTGGTAATAAGTTGCACCGAGACTATATATATCGCTTCGAATATCTACTTTCGATTCGCAAAGTTGCTCTGGCGAAAGATAATGCGGAGTTCCTAAAACAATACCCGCTGTTGTGAGAGTACAGTCTCTATCTGTCATTTTAACAAGCCCGAAATCCACAAGCTTGGCAATGCCCTTTGTTGAAAGAATGATATTCTCTGGCTTGATGTCCCTGTGTACTAATTTTTTTTCTTCCAGATATAAAAGCCCCATTGCAACATCTAAAATGATTTGTGTTGCTTTTTTTAGTTCTAAGCTGCTTGAAGATTTTAGAATAGAACCAACAGATTCCCCTTCTATAAACTCCATAACAAGATAGCAAAGGTTTTTTTCTTGATAAAAATCGTAACCATGCACCAGGTTAGGATGATCTAATTCCATAATGGCTCTAGCTTCTTGTAAGAATCTCATGCTTACTTTTGTATCGTTGACAAGCTCAGGAAAAAGGGTTTTGAGTACTACACGGATGCCATCGGAATTGCGCACTGCCTGGTATGTTATTCCCATACCACCATTGCCGAAAATTTGCTGTATTGTATAGCTTTCCCCTGCGCTTCCTGGAAGTACTGTTCCCTCTAAAAACTGGCTTTGGCTGCTTATATTGACTGTATTTTCTATTCTTTTTTCCAACTCTTTTAGCTTTGTTTGAAGCTTTTCCATATTTTCTTCTGCTTCAATTCTTTTAGAGTTTAGTTCTTGAATAAATTTTCTAGTTACAACTGTTTTTTCGAATTTTTTATTCAGTTGATTTTTTTCAATGGCGCTGCGTAGTTCCTGTAAAAATTTATCGACAAGCATTTCCTCTTCTGATACAGGTTTTGTATCTGCTGTAACTAACCCTGCCATAAAAGAAGCAAAATCGCGGGCTACATTGCTAAGAAGGTGAAGCCCAAGAGTTCCCCCTGAGCCAACCATGTTCAGGAGTTCTCGGTGGATTTTTAATGCTCTTTCCTTATTCCAAGGCTCATGCAAAAGTTTATACCATTCTATTTCGATTTCTGCCAATTTATCTGGCAATACTTTGACGTATTCAGTAACCAACTCCGACAAATCTTCTTGAAAATCAAGGTTATCCACAAATTCCTCCTAAGATGCTTGCAAATAAATGCTTATTGAGTTACCAAAGTCATTGCTTCTAGCTATTATACTTCACCCCTTCGGGGCTAAGATGGGAATGTAGATTAAAATGCATTTAGTTTAGATTGAAAATGTCGATGAAAGCGACCGCTTTATAAAGATCAGTTTTTCCATGAACTATAATGAGTAGGCAAATAGAGGGTCGTTGTAAAAAATACGCCCCAAAACATTTTTGTATTGGCACTGTGGGTTTTAGGGGTTGTTCCTAGCATACCACGCTTTACACCCAGCAAGCGGCTTCCTGTGCATTCTCGATAAGAAATCCACTCGTTTCCAATACGAACAAAATTTTTATAGGATTCGGCTGGGATTGGAAAGTTTATTTCTGATTTCATGAGAATACTTTCTTGTTTTGCTTGTATCTCTTCTGCTAACATCGCCATAGGGCAATGTTGTCCTGATACAGATAAGACTATTTGTATTTTTAAGGGGAAATCATTCTTTTCTGAATCCCATACCAAAGAAGCATTTCCTTCTTTTTCTCCCCATTGGCGTGTATTCTTTCCCCAACATTCTACGCCAAAATATAGAATATCAGAGGAGAAAAGCTGGCTAGTTTGCGCCAACCTATCTTTTGTTTGTATATTTTGGTCGATAAAAAAAGAATCTTGTCCGCCTATAGGTGTTTTAAAGCCACGCCATAGCTCACTGGAATCTTCACCAAAAGATTGCAAATAAACAATTTCTGCCAGACCACCCGAAGCCCTAAGCTTTTTTTCTGCATCCTGAGAGGTAAAGTAATAGTCCTTATAGCCTTTTTCCCATGTATCTTTTCCAGAGTTGCGTAAAACAGAATGCTTATTTTCTTCTAGCCTGCTTACAAATCTTAGCCTTTGCCTGTTTTGTAAATCAAAATCCAGAAGGAGTCGGATCTCTTTTGTGTGGTCTTTGATACTGCACAAAGATTCCCAATCATCCTGAATTTTTTGTGTAATAGCCCATGCATTTTCGTATAGTTGTCTTTGGCTTTCCGCATAGTTCCAGGTTTGCATTGTGTTTTGTAAAATCTGGACAACCAAAAGACCTAAAATACTCAGAAGAGACATGGAAATCATAAGCTCTACTAATGTAAAAGCATAAGAAGATTGCAATCTTTCTGATTTCATAGAATTCCATTTATAACAAAGATATATTCTGTTTTAGGAATAGGAATTTTTCAAAAAAAAAGTTTACTCTCTCTTTTGATTATTATATTTCTAATTACAAAAAATATTGTTAAAATATTATGACATTGTCTAAATATTATCTGCGTTTTTTTCAATATGTCAAATAAATTTCGTCTTTTTAAGGCAAATCCTTTTATGAAAATAGCAGTTATTGGAGTCGGGCATCTAGGCAAAATTCATGCCAGAGTTTACAAACAAATTCCTAGTGTAAACCTTATTGCTGTTGTTGATATTGACCCTGTAAAATCCAAAGCAGTCGCCGAGTCTTTTTCTACACAAGCATTGCAAAATTACAAGGATCTTATAGGCCAGGTAGATGCTGTTTCTGTAGCCACCATAACAGACATGCACTATGCTATAGCAAAAGACTTCTTAGAGGCTGGGATTCATGTTTTGGTAGAAAAACCCTTGACTAAAAACGTCGAGCAGGCAAAAGAATTAGTAGAAATTGCCCGCAAAAAAAATGTCAAGCTGCAAGTAGGACACAGCGAAAGATTTAACCCTATTGTTGTGGAATTGTTTAAAAGAAACTACAATCCTCTTTACATAGAAGCCCAAAGATTCAGCCCCTTCCGCTTTCGCTCTGGCGATGTGGGTGTTGTTTTAGACCTTATGGTGCATGATATTGATATTGTTTGCGCTTTGGCAAAATCTAAGATAAAAAAAATAGACGCAGTAGGAAAGCCCGTTATAGGCGTACATGAAGATATAGCAAACGCAAGAATCCTTTTTGAATCAGGCTGTGTTGCCAATATCAGCGCAAGCAGAATCGCCATGACTCCTTCCAGAACAGCAAAAATATTCACAAAAGATTCTTATATGGAATTAGACTACGCTAAAAGCGAAGGGAAAGTATATAGATTGCCTGATCCCAAACCCAATCTACAGCCTGGTATCCCACCAGAATTTGCTGGTCTTACCTTTGAAGAAATCTTCTACAGCAAGACCCTCCAGATAGAAAATATGCCCATCACTAAAAATGAGCCTTTAGCGATGGAGATACAAAGCTTTTTAAATTCTATCCAGGAAAATACAGTTCCTGTAGTGAGCGGAGAACAAGGATTAGAAGTTGTGCAGGTTGCCCAGAAGATTCTTGACGAGTTAAGGTCGCATTAGGGGATTTACCCCATATCTAAAGGTTAGAAACGGTTTCACCATGAAGAGAAAAGGATGAAGCCGTGTCCACGAAAAACACGAAAGGCACGAAAACATATAGTTGAAATTATTTTTAAATCTTTTTCGTGCTTTTTGTGCTTTTTGTGGACATTAAATCTTTTTCGTGCTTTTTGTGGACATTAAATTACAATTAAAGATTGATTTTTTTTGGGATTTTTTTTAGAGATGTTTTTGGGTTGGTGATGACCTCAACGGGATTTGGACCCGTGTTGCAGGGTTGAAAACCCTGTGTCCTGAACCTGGCTAGACGATGAGGCCATTGATTTATTGATCAATATAATACATTTTTTTTTGCAAAAGTCAAGATTTTTTTATAAAAAAAATATTTTTTTTTATAAAATTGCATTATAGATATTATATCTAATGAGTTATGCAGTTAAAAATAAATCTTTTCATCATAAGAATCAATAAAAAAGGCACAGAAAATTTTCTGTGCCTTTTTTATTGGGATAGCGAATTTTTGTATGCTATAGAAAAGCTATTCTTGTCTTCCTTCGTTTGGCTCTTTTTCTTCCATAGAGGTAATCTGGGCTGTAACTAAAATCAAAAGGCTTTCTCTACGGCTGAATTTTCCTCTACGGCTTGTAAGGAAATTCAAGATAGGAAGATCAGACAGCACAGGAACGCCTGACATACTATCGGTTTCCTGGCCTTTCATCATTCCGCCAAGCAAAAGAGTTCCGCCATCAGGGATGGTAACTGTGGTTTTGAGTCTTGTCATGCTGATTTCTGGTAAACCAATTTCTACCTGGGTATTGCTTCCTGAGGAAGATGCCAGAGATGTAGAGAATGTACTTACAGCACCACCCTTCAGAGTAGCCACTGTAGGTTGCAATTCCATGGTAATATACTTTCGGTCAGCACTGATGATAGGTCTGACATCCAAGACAACTCCATCCTGAACTGTACCAACAATAGGATCAGCGATAGTGGAATTGGTTGCAATTTCTACGCTGTAGTCTTGAACATAGGCATATTGGGTTACTATTGTAACGTTGGCTCTTTGCGTATTAAAAACAGTTAGTTTAGGTGCAGTCAGCACATTTTTTCTGGACTGTTTTCTTACTGCCTTGAGGATCATCTGCAATTCCACTTCATCAATATAGGCGACTTGCATAGAAAGCCCACCCTTGCTGGTGAGTGTCTGGTCAGGATCTAAAGTCTTGTCGAAGATGTTTTCGAGCCTTTGTCTTGTTTCGAAATCGTCATCGTATTTGTAATAAAGACCTGCTGCACGGCCTGTTCCAACTGTGTTTCCACTGCTTGTGGGGCCAAACACAACATCGTCCATATTGCGGAAATCATATCCTGTACCAATATCGCCTGGTTTTAAGCCACCTTCGTATGTGGTAGTGGTGGTATCATCAGGCTTGGTTTCGTACATTTCGCCGTCTGTTCCTTCTGCAATATTGGTTGTGCCTAAGCTTCTCCAATCCACACCAACATCTTCCAGAAAATCGTCAGAAACTGTCAGGAATCGAGTTTCTACTGTGACCAGAAGACCTGTTGCTTTACGCAAATCGTTCAGCAAAGATTCTATTTGTTTATGTACAGAATCTGTTTGTCTGATAATCAAAGTTCCATAGCGTGTATCAATGGATCTGGTTGCTGTGTCCCATGTGCCTTTGCCAATATTGTTTTTGATAAGATCTGTAAGTTGCTCTTCTGTTATGGTTGTGGCAGGACGGGTTTCCTGTGCTTCTAATGCTTTCAGTTGAGCACCTGTTGCAGTATCATCATTTTTATTGGAAACAAGGCTCATTTCCAAAGAAGGAAAATCATTGAGCTTTCCAGTAAGATCTCGCACATTATAGAGTTTTAATCTTGGCTTCTCTGTAATGCGCTTTTTTGTTGAGATCACCAGAACGCCATTAGAAATTCTGTAAGCAAGCCCTTTTACTGAAAGCATAAGATTGAGAATGCTTTCGAGTCTGAGGTTGTTGACCGTAAGATCTACTTTCAGAGCTTCTTCTTCAGGGAATTCTTTGTAAACTTCAGGATCTATAATGATGTTGATACCTGTGGTGCTTCTCAGGAAGTCCACGACTTCTCGTAAGGATGTCTCGACAAAGTCCATACTAACAGTTTCTGTTTCAATGCGTTCTTTGATTTTTCTATCCTGGGGAGATTCTTCCGAATCTTCCTGTCCAACAACCTTGGTGCTTCTTTTGGAAACATTTTTCCATGTTTCATAGCTAGGGAATTGAACGATTTGATGAGATGGTACCATGGCTTCTTCGATTTGCTGGAAAGTTTTTTTCCATTCGTCCAGGTATCTCAATCGGCTTTCTTCTGTTACGCTGGAATGTCTTGCCTGTCTAATCAGGCTTAGAAGCTGCACGCTTTCTTTATTATCAGGATCTAAAGTCTGGATTTTTTCGCAGAAGTTTTCTGCCAGATCATATCTCTGTCTTTCGAAAGCTAGATTTGCCTGGCGGAAAAGATTACGCACTTGCTCTTCTAAAGTTTTCAGTCTTGCAAGCTCTTCTCTTTTGGCTTGTTCCTGAGCTTCCATCATTCTTTGTTTCTTGACTTGTTCCTGGTGGTTTTTATTCTCTTCTTCAGCTTTTTGGATCAGGAAATCCATCTGGCGTGCTTTTCCTTCTAAATCCACAACATGGTAGGGAAGCCATCTTAATATTTCTTTTGCTTGCTTAAAGGATGCAATGGCTTGTTCATATTGCTTTTGGGCTAAAGCCTGTTTGCCTGCTGCAATTCTGTTTTCTGCTTCCATGCGTGTTTGTTCAATCTTTACATTGACAATTTTTTCTGCTTCAGAAAGCCTTTCGGAAATTTCTTCTGCTTGTAAGCCCAGCTTGCTACCATAAAGATTTTTAAGCATCAGGGCTTCCTGGTCTGTTGGATTTAATTTCAAAGCTTCCATCACAACAGAATAGGCATCCTGGTATTTGGACTGGTCAGCATAATTTTTGGCAGTAGTAACGTAATTTTTGAACAGATACTCATTATACTCTACGCTTTTTTTATCCTGGTCAATTTTAGACTGAAACTGCCCCAATGTCTTTTCGTCGATTTTTCCAGATACGACATCCAGATTTGGCTTTTGCTCTTCGCTTTTCTCTAATGTGCTTTC
This sequence comes from Candidatus Brocadiia bacterium, assembly GCA_013359215.1. GTDB lineage: Bacteria > Planctomycetota > Uabimicrobiia > Uabimicrobiales > JABWCH01 > JABWCH01. The sequence goes on from JABWCH010000027.1 coordinate 13,966, forward strand.
TTTAACTGCTTTGGGCTGTTTTGGTGGTTTGCTTTTGGAATGCATACTTTTGCATCCTGTTACCACTAAAACCAAAGATAAAACCAATCCTAAAAAAATTCTACTTTTTTTCTGCATCATTCTATGTAAACGCGGTATTGCATTTTAGTCTAGCGTGTAAAGCAACAGACAATCAGGCTGATTGCTCGACAGCATCTAAAGCTAGATAGCATCCACGCCCTCCAACAATATTCGTCTGTCAAAGTTTCTTTAGTGTTAGTTCAGTACGCTGTTTGGATGTTGATGGCATTCGAAAGCCTGCTATTTCCCTTGATAATCCAAAACATCGCAACGAAGAGTTACCTCTACGAGAGGTAAGTTCCCTTTATCAGGATTTTTATCCGTATATTCCTTTAAAGCCTGTTCTTCTGTTTGACCCCATTTTACATCCACTAGAATTGCACCAGGCTTATAAGCTGTATCTCTTTTAACTCCTAGATAGGTAATCTCTGTTAGGAAATCTTTGTTGTTCAGAACGGCTTCAACAAGAAAAGGTATGTCTCCATATTCTATATTTCCAGAGACTTCAATCGTTCTTGCAACAAAATTTTCATCCACAGAATCTTGCCATTGGTTGACAAATTTATACTTTGTCAGAGATTTCATCTTTCCTAACTCCAGAAATTTCAAAAAATTCTGGATTAGCCAAAATTGCTTTTGCACTCTTTTCATGTGAGAATTGGTTACGATTTCTCTGGGAGATACAAAGGGCAAAATGGCTTCTATTTCTTTTCCCTTGTTTTTAGGATCTAATTCTAAATCGCTTGCAAAATCGTCCTTTTTGGCTTTGCTTATCTTCAAACCTTCTGTTTTGCTTAAATAATGGTTGACGAGGTTGTTTTTTTCTCTTGCATAAACAACTTGAAAATAATCTAATTCTGGCAGTTTATTCCCTGTTTTTTCTAGTGTTTCATTGATTACATCGAACCATTTTTCTAATTCTTTGTCTTTTTCTTTAAAAAATTCTAAAGATTCTGCTAAATTTTTTTCTAAAAGTGTTCTTTGTTGTTTATGGTATTCAATGATTTTATCGTTAGGAAGATTGCTTTGTTTATTTAAATACTCTTGGATTTGTTTATTTTTGCTGGATAGAGTATTGCTTTGTTTTTTTATCTTTTGCTGTTCTGGACTAATGAATAGCAAGTAGGAAATGATATAAACAACAAGAACACCCCCCAGGGCAAGATAAAAGCCATTTTTCTGAATATCAATATCCATTCCTTATCTGCCTTTCAAAAGGAATCAAAAGAACCACAGACAAACACAGAATCTTAACAGGGGGCAAAGCCCATGGCTATTATATTTTGCCCCTTTGGGGATAAGATTAAAATATAGCCTAAAGTGATTTAGCACTAGAACTATAATTTTCTATACATTCGAGAAACTGCATTTATCTATGGTTCTTGTAAATTCGTTAATATAACCTGGAATCAGGAGCTTTTAAAAGAGGAATCAATATGCCTCTTTGGGATTATTTTTGTGGAACTATGCTTTGATAGACCTTGAATCGGTTATTCGATTCTTTGGCTATAAAATATTCCACTTTGTGCTGGTCATCCTTTAAAATCCATATAATCTCACCCTTTCTTTCAACGAATCTAGCATTTTCAGAAAGAGGACATTTATTTTGCTCAAAAAGTTTACAGAAAGGCTCGATTTCACCACGTTCTAAAGCATCTTTCATGCTGTCAGGCATAGTGAAGCAATATTCTTTATCGATCCAGCATGTAAATTTTAGAGTTACATGGCAAAAAGAGGATTCTCTTGCTTCGTCGCCAGGGAACAAAGTTGGCTTATTTTCAATGGCAATTGTAGTGCTTTTTTTGTCGAAAAGCAAGCGTTTTTCTTGCTTTGCTGGCGATTCTTCAGATTCAGATTCCTGTTTTTGAAAATTTTCTTTTAAATTAAGCTCTACTTTTTCCAGAGGTTCTCTAAGATGGCGGATCGCATAATCTCTATTTAGCACAGGATCAGCCAGGGCTTTAAATGCTATTTTAATAGTGGCATAAATGCTATCGGCAACTTCCTGATCTTTTTCGCTATACTTAAAAACTTCGCGTTCTTTTTGTATTTCCAGATCTAAAATCCAGATTTTGTTTGTTTTTTCTTCTTTGATCTTTTCAGCAGAAGTTAGAAAAACGCCATTGATTTTTTCCAGAATTACAGAAACCAATTCGCGGTTTGCGCCCATTTTGATAAGCTGGGAGAGTTTATTCTTATATTCTGAATAATCGCTTACGCTCTTCAATTCATTTTCTTTATTGTTGATGGGTGCTAAGACGTTGTCTACATTTGCATTGGTTTTTTGTATGGCTGTAAGCAATTGAGAATTGCTATACCATAGCCATATAGGGACAATTGCCAAAAGACCTGTTGCAAGCGCAAGAATAGGCTTCTGTTGTGCCAGGCTTTTTTCCATTCTGACTTCTTCTGGCAATAGTTTGATCTTATTCTGAGAAAGCCCTAATCCTTGGATGCAAAGTCCTAAAGCAATAGCAAAAGAAGGAATGTTGGTTTGAAAAAGATTGACATTGATCTTTGGGGAAACGCGAATCCTTTTCAAGTCGGAGAGAATTTCAATTTGATATTCTAGTTTTTGGGAAAAGAATTGTTCAAAGTCGGTTAGCTTTGTGACATTTCCCATAAAAATCATGGTTTCAAATTTAATCTCTTTTGACATAGATTTATAAAAACCAACAGATCTGTGGATTTCGCCAACGATATCTTGCAAAACAGGCTTCATGACATCGAAAATCTTTTTTGCCTGTTTGGTTTTGCCTGATTTTAATTTGAGTTTTTCGGCTTCAGCATAAGGTATATTGAACCTTTTTTGCAATGCTTTTGTTATGTCGTTTCCAGCATAAGGAAGTGCTCTTAGCCATAGCTTTTCCCCATCTACAACTACTAAATCGGTATTTTGTGCACCAATATCGATTGCCACGCAGGCATTCAATTCTGGTCTTTCATATCGTATAAAGTTATAAAGTGCCAGAGGTGCGATTTGAATTCCATCGACATGAAGCTTTGCGCCAGATATATTACCCAAAAAGTTATTGATAATTTCTCGTCTTACTGCAAACAGCATTACTTCACGCTCTTCTGCTTGCTTTTGTTTGGCTTGGCCTATAAGCTGATAATCCCACAAAACATCGTTGATAGGAAATGGGATTTGTTGTTGTGCTTCATAGCTAACAATTTCTTTGATTCGTTTTGCTTCAACGGGTGGAATATTGATCATTCTGTTAAAAGTAGCCTGGCCTGGGATGGAAACATAGATTTTTTCGTTTTTTACTTTATTGCGTGCCTGAAATTCATTTAAGGCTTGTCGTATTTGTTCTTCTTTATCTACATTTTCAGCCTCAGCAGATTGATCGTACTCGATAATATCGATTGCTGTAATTTCCACCTGATCTTTTAATTTTTTCATCTTTACAGCTTTAAGAGCCGATTTGCCAATGTCAATACCCCAAACTTCATTGCTTGCCATCGCTATTCCCTTTGATAAATTGAACTTCAGATTAGTGCAAGTAAGTAAATAAAATCTTAACAGAGCCTAATCTAAAAGTCAAGGGTAAATTTTCTTGGATATCTTTACTTTAAAAATAACTAAACAATTCTAACCTGTTTCTTTGCCGCAGCAACTAAGGCGATAAAAAAAGCAAATTTTTCCTTTTCTTCTTGATTCCTCTTTCTAATTGCTATATAATAACTTATAAAATTTTCAATATTCTATTCTTGCCAAAATGCTGTTAAACATATTTCAAGAGATGCTATCAATTAGGAGCTAATTTTATGATGCTGAAACTACTGTTTTGTTTTTTATATATACTTCCTCTAATTTTATCAGGATGTGATTCAAAAGAACAGGAAAATTCTTTTGAATATGATCTGGAGCAATACCAAAAAACAGATCCATCCCTGATACTCTACAAAGAACAAGAAGGTATTATCCTATCGTTAAATCAGGTTTCTGGCATTGCCATAGACAGACAAGACAATGTTTATGTAGCAGGCGACAATAGCCTTCTAGTCTTTTCGCCCAAGGGAGAAAAAATAGCCCATAAACAGCTTGAAAGCAATGCTCGGTGTCTTGCTGTCGATAAGGACGGGACGATCTATTTAGCCATGAAAAAAAATATCGATCTCTACTCTTCTGACTTTTCTTCCAAAAAATCCTGGGCCGATTTGCCTGAAAACTCGCTCTTTACCTCTTTGGTTATTTCAGAAAGCAATATTTTTCTCGCGGATGCAGCCAATAAAATTGTATTGTGTTTTGATAAAACAGGCCAACTTTTGCATCGTATAGGCAATAAAGATTTATCCAAGGGCAAGGAAGGGCTCGTTATATACCAGCCACACCTTGATATGGTGCTAGGAGATCCAGGAAAAATATGGATTGTAAATCCAGGAAAGCATAGAATTGAGAACTATGATTATCAAGGGAATTTGCTATCTTTCTGGGGAGAACCTTCTTTTAGGGTAGAAGGATTTTGCGGATGCTGCAACCCTTCTCATCTCTCCATGTTAAGCAATGGCAACTTTGTGACAAGTGAAAAGAATCTCCTACGTATCAAAATCTATACAAAAGAAGGAAAATTCTTAGGTGTTGTTGCAGGCGTGGAAAGCTTTGCAGGAAACACCCAACCTTCTGATATAGCCGTTAATTCCAAAGACCAGATTTTTGTATTAGATGCCAGGCACAAAAAAATTCGAATCTTCCAATCGCGTTAGCTTTACCGAGAGGCAGTTTTGGTGTTTTTGGCATACTCCAGAAGCAAAAGGGCAAACTCGTCTATGATGTCTATATTTTGCCTTTGATAAGCAGAGGCAATTCCCATAAGCCCTGGGCAGCCATTTACTTCCAGGATGACAGGCCCATGATTTGTTCTCAGAAAATCAATCCCTGCCAGAACCAAGCCTGTTTCTCTTGCCGCTCTATAGCAAATATTTTGCTCTTCTTGGGTCAACATGGTTATTTCTGTGTTCGCGCCTATCTTTACGTTCGCGCGGAATTCTCCCTGGGATGCTTGTCTCACCATGGCTCTCCAGGGTTTATAATTAAAATATAGAGAGCGAACATCTTGCGCTGTTTCTTCTCCTAAATACGATTGTATCAGCAAAATTTCATTCCGATCTATATGCCAGGCATAATCAAAAATGGCAAATACCTGGGCGGATGTAGATGCCTGAAGCACAGAACTACCCCCAGAGCCAAAAGGGCTTTTGATAATATAGGGTGGCTTTCCCAGGAGAGAGAGGGCAAATCCAATTTCTTCTCTTTTTCTTATGACAGCAGTAGGCGTAACAGGTAAACCAGCAATAGAAAGCCTTTGCAATGTATGCAGCTTATCTTTGGCTTTTAATAATGCATCGCAAGGATTGATGACAGGAACTTGTGAGTTCTGAAATTCCCTTAAGACATAATGGTCGCCTCCATGCGCGGCCTTAATAGCCAGTCTTGCAAGAGCGAGATTGTATTCTCCAGGATCAAAAGGCTTCTGGCTATAGTATAGCTTTGGCTTTTCCTGGTTCTCTTTTATAGAATATACAAATTCCCCATTCTTCAAAAGATCGACTTTCATACCATATTTTTCATACCCTATTTTTTGCAACTGATAATGAAAATCTAAAGGGTTTTCTTCTGAAGGAAGGGAAGAAATCAAAGCAACAGAAATGGTAGACATAGTTTTTTCATTCGTTTTTTTGATGGCATTTGTCTGCTATATTTAATAGTATGCCTATTTGAATCAAAGTAAAGAATAGACCTGATCCTCCAAAGCTGATGAGCGGCAAAGAAATTCCTTTTGCTGGAATGGTATGGGTAACAACGGCTATATTAAAAATAGATTGTAAAGTTAGGTTTAGTGTAATGCCGAGTGCTGTTAGCATGGAAAAAATATCAGGTGCTTTTTGGACAACGCGAAATCCATAATAGAGGAAAAAAATATAAAGTACCAAGACAAGAGATGTGCCTAAAAATCCAAGCTCTTCTCCAAGAATAGCAAAGATAAAGTCTGTGCTTTCTTCGCTTAGAAAAAAAAGCTTTTGCTGGCTTGAACCTAAACCCAGACCAAAATATCCTCCAGAGCCTATGGAAATAAGCGATTGCCTGATCTGATAACCCTTTCCCAAAGGATCTAGCTCAGGGTTGAGATAAATAGCAATTCTGGCATAAATATGTTGCAACTTAAAAACCGCCAGAATCAAAAAAACAGGAATGCCCGCCAAAAAAAGAGGCATAAGGTGTTGCCAGCGGATACCACCAGTTAAGAGCAATAGTATACTAACGGAAAAAATAAAAAGGGAAGTTCCCAGATCTGGCTCTAAGAGAATCAGAAAGCAAGAAAACGCGACCATAGAAAAGACAGGCAAAAAGCCTACATAAAAGTTCTTGATGCTGGCGTAGTTTCTTTCCATATAGGCTGCAATGAATAAAACGCAAGCCAGCTTGGTAAAATCAGAAGGTTGTATTCCCATGCCTGCCATTCGTATCCATCGCCTTGCTCCATTGTATTTAACTCCGATTCCTGGAATCAAAACCAAGATAAGAGTTAGAAGCGAAATCCCAAATATCGTATAGGCATGTTTTGCAAAAAATTTGTAAGAAATATCACTGCATAGCATCAATCCAATACCAGAAATCACCATCCACAAAATTTGTTTTTTAATAAAAAAATAGGAACTCCCTGTGGCTGGGTCCATCTCGGCTACAATGCTGCTGCTGGAGTAAACCATAATCATCCCAACAGAAAGCAACATAAGAACTACAAGGAGAAGAGAATTTTTTAAAGTGTTTTGAAACATTCTTTGCTCATATAAAAAAAGATTAACTATGCTTTATCAGCATCATAATGATTTTCTTTTGCAATGCAACCAAATTTTTTTTAGAATAAAGGAGCTATTTTCTAATCTTGAAGGATCTATTTTTTAATCTTGGTAGAACAACTTTGAAAATAGATATATAAAAGTTTTTAAAGGGGGTTTGGGGGAAAATTTTTACAAAAATTTTCCCCCAAATAAAAATCTCTTAGAGTAACTCCTAACTTCTTAATGGGTAAATTTTTCAATAAAGGAATCTGCTGTGTTTGAAAGATGGCTAGAAGAATTTGAGTCAGAAGAAACCAGAGGCAGTATCATGGAAGAAATCCAGGGATCACGAGAAAAAAGCATCACATGCCTACCCGATTTTCTTAAGCATTTGCAAAAAATGTCGGGAAAAGCAAAAACAAGAGCTATCCCGATCCTACTCATGATTTCCTTGCCTCCTCACGATTTGATGTGGGATTATCTGGACAAGATAGAGGCTCTTCTCGATAGCGAAGACCAAGAGCTAAGAAACGCTGCCTCTATTATCTTAAGAAAGATGGCCTTAGGTGGTAAAAGAAAAAAACTCTCTTATCTTTCGCAAGAAATGGAAAGAATCCGTGAAAAACTCTGGGAAATGGTAAAAAAAGGCCAGGAAAACAAAGAAAATGTATTTTGGGCAGAAACCATCCACCAAGAATCCAGGCTGCCTCATGAAAAAAGCAAAAAAGAATCTTTTTTCCCAGAAATAAACACCTTGCCTAAAAAAAAAGATTTGCCAGCACAGCCAGATAAAAAAGCTTTCCAGGAAATCTTACAATCCGATTTAGAAGAAATCTATGATCTTGATGATATTTATGGATTAGAAGAAGATACTCCTGAAAAAGAAGATTCTATATCCGAAGAACTTCTGATCCTGGAAACATTGGAAAATGCTCCCCAAAAAGAAAAAACAGAAGAAATCCCCTATCCAGAAGAGCAGAATTTGCAGGCTCGTGCAAGCCACTATGGTTTAGAAATCCTGAATCCATCGAACTATGATAATATCCCCCGTGAAGTTCTGGATCGATGCCCTATGGGCATTGCCTGGCAATACGAAATCCTTCCTATCAAAATTATACCCAATGGGCTTTTTTTTGCTATACATTCCCCTGAAAAAAGCTTACAGCTCCAAGACGATCTCCGATTCATTTTTGGTTGCGAAATAGAGCTTGGGATTATCGAACGAATAAAGCTCATAAAATTGCTAGAAAGGTACTACCCTGAGACTATCATTCTGCCTTCTATTGAAGAAGACTTGACAGATGAAACAGCAGAAGTTCTTCTTGTAGAAGAAGATACAGGAGCATATTTGGAAGAAGACTTTGAAGTTGTTGAAAAACCAGAAGAGCCAAAACAACTCGCTCCCAAAAAAAAGCCAAAAACTGTTTTACCTGAAGATAAAAAAGCAGCACCCAAGAAGCCTTTCGATCTTTCCTTAAAGAAAAAATCCGATATAAAAGATAGAATCCAAAAGCTAGAGCCAGAATTGCGTAAAGCTCCCCATCCAAAACCCACAATACAGCCTCCTCCTGCCCCGTCTGCACCTTTGCCACCGCCTGCACCATCGGCAGAGCCTCCTGTCCCTCCTCCACCGCCTTGCGCTCCAAGAGGTGGCATTGCGCCAGCCAGACCAAGTAGTGCTACTTTAGCTCCAGGCACAGGCGCAACTAAAATACCTGATATGCCAGGTCGAGCAATGAAAAGGCTACGAAGAGAAGATTCTACGCCAGAAAAGGAACGAGGAATCACTTTAGGTGGAGAAATCCAAAGAATACCAGAGGGCTTTGCTCAAGAAATAGAAGCCCCAGAAATTGCATTACCACAAGAAATCGAGGAACAGAAACAAGAGATTCCCTGTGAAAAAGAAGAAAAAGCAGGAAAAGTCCAAGAAGAATTCGTAAAAGCAGAAGAAAGCAAAAAGGGCAAAAAAATCCAGGAAGAAAAAAGACTAGCCACATCAGAATTAGCCCCTAAACCCAAAAAAATTCATACATTTGAAAAATTTCTTGGCGATGAAGCTGGAAAGCCAGGTATTATAGAGCGCGGCATCGCACAATCTGTCATATTGATGAAAGCGTTTGACAGGATCATGGGACTGAAATTCCTTTGGTTAGCCAACTCCCTGGACATTACCATTTCTATGGTCACAGGCTACATCCAGAATATCTTCCAGGCTTGGAAAATGACAAAAGCCATCCAAAAAAGAATCCATCAAACCAAAACCGAAGTGCAAATTCAGTCTTTATCCAAAGATTGGGTTACAATTCGCATACAGGTATCACGCCTGTTTTCCTTTTCTGGTTTCTATCTCGAAGAATGCCAGGCAGCCCTAAACCTTCCAGAAGAATCCCAAAAGCTATTATTGCCCACTTTTCCCTTAAAGCTTGTCATAGAAACCAGAGGAAATCTGGATGACATGAAACGAGATCTTTCCCTTCTCACGAGAAAACAAATCTTTGCCCTCATGCAAAAATCCTTTGGAAGCTTTTTTGTAAGCTTTATCCCTAATCCAGTAGACATTTTCATGCCATGGAAAGACTTTTTCATTTTGATTTTCTGGATGAACTATTCGCGAGAAGACATTGAAGAAATGTATACAGACTTCTTGCTACACTACCAAAGAATTTTTATACTTCTACAAGAAAAACCAACCAACAATCCAGAAAAGCAACAAGACTCTGTCCTATTTCCCCTTTGCGAATACGAAAATAGCCTGCTGAAAAAGCTAAAAAAATATCCAGAAGATCTTACCTTAGAGCAATCCATTGAAGCAGCATCCAAAAGCCTCCAACGGCTCTTGCAGATGCTCCTTAGCCCTGGCACATTCCTTGATCCCAAAAAATGGACAAGACATGATTTGCTTCAAGAAACAGCTACAATGCAAGAAACACAGAAACCCAATCCTCTCTTTATGCTAGAGCTAGAAACATGGCTCAGAAAATCCCTGGATCAATCCCTATCCAAAAAAGGCATACAAATCGATGAAAAAGAGTCCAGGCTTAGAAAAGAAGAGGAAAAAGACTTGCGAAGACGATGCTTATTAGAAAAAAGATTAAGATATTTGCTGCTTTAGAAGATATTTGGCGAGTCAAATAAAAAAAGCACCTGGTGTATCAGGTGCTTTTTTGTGGTGCCGGAAGTGGGATTTGAACCCACACAGCCGTTATTGTAGCCACAAGACCCTCAATCCTGCGTGTCTGCCAATTCCACCATTCCGGCGATTTCGTACTATTGTAGCATTTTTATTATGAATTTCAAGAAAAAAATTTTTTTTTTCTGATTTTTTTTATAATAAAGATGTAACAAATTGCAATATAAAATATTACAGAATGGCCAGGGGTAAGCCCCCTGTCCATTATATTCTGTACTTTGTGGCTAGAACTCACATATAGCTTAAAGCTCTTAGCACTAAAACTATATTCGTTTGTTCTTTGCGCTACTTAGCGTCTTTTTTTATAAAAAATTTACTTTGTTGCGCCTTCCAGCTTTTTCATAATAGAGAAAATGAAGATAGCAGAAATCAGGCAGCAAACAATGAAAATTCCCCAAACTTGCCATACAGCAATAGAAACCCATAGAGAGCTACCAACGAAAAGGAGTTTATTGCCAATAGCTGTTGCACCTAGCCAACCGCCTTGCATAAGACCCTGGAATCTAGGAGGAGCAACCTTGGATACAAAAGACAATCCCATAGGGCTTAAGAAAAGTTCTGCTATGGTTAAAATGAAATAGGTATTGATAAGCCAATAAGGAGAAACTCTCAAAGGAGATGGCTTGCCTGCCAGGGATGCTGGAGATGGAAGATTCAAAGAGGCAACCAGGAGTAAAAGGAATCCTAAAGCAGCCATAATCATACCAAACCCGATTTTTTTGGGTGTGGAAGGCTCTTTTCCCTTTGCTCTTAAATATCCAAAGAATCCAACAACTACAGGTGTCATGAAAACAATAAAAATAGGGTTGAATTGCTGGAAAATTTCAGGATCAATGGGATTGGTAGCAGAGAATTTTGTATAGAAGAGATACGCCAGATATGAACCAGCTACTGCTAAAACCAATCCTATATTGCGCATTACAGCAGAAGAACCTTTGTTGACGACAAAGATGACACCCAAAAGGGCGGCCAGGATAGCAAGGAAGGATTTTAAATCGAAAATCAGATAAGAAAGAGCATCCACTTCTTGCATAGTGTAGTCTCTCGCGAAGTATGTCATGGTTAAACCATTCTGGTGGAAAGACATCCAGAAGAAAATAACTACAAGGAATACAAGGCCAAGAGCAGTAAGTCTTTGTTTTTCTTCTTCTTTAGACATTTCAGGTGCGGCGTTTGCAGCTTTTTGGGAAGCTTTCTTTTTATCAGGCAAAAGCCCTTTGCATGTAACAAAGACGAAGAAAGAAATCAACATAGCACCAGCAGCAATCAGGAACGCATAGTTATAGCCAGTAACAAACACTTCCAAATATTCTTTAGCAAAAACCGCTATATCAGAAACTTCTTTTCCTGATACTTTTTTGGCTAATTCCTGGAATTGGGTTTGGTCTTTCATTGTTCCATTGATAAAAGAGTGGCAAAGCGCAGGAAGGTTAGCATCATAAATAAATCCTTTTGTCGCTAACCACCAATTTCTTATCCCTGCTGCTGCACTAGGAGCAAAAAAAGCTCCGATGTTGATGCCCATATAGAAGATGCTAAAAGCAGAATCTCTTAGTGCAGAATATTTAGGATCATCATAGATTTGCCCCACCATTGCCTGTAAATTGCCTTTGAACAAACCATTTCCAAAAGCAATTGTAAAAAGGCCGACCAGTGTTGCGGCATAGCTCATGCCAGGAATTCCCATCAGTGCATACCCTAAAAACATTATAAGAATGCCTGATAGAATCACGCTCTTATAGTTTTGCAAACGGTCTGCTAAAAAACCACCTACCAATGCCAAAGCATAGATGGCAAAGTAAAACCAACTGTAAATCCCACCCGATTGCTCTGGTGTCATTCCAAACTTGGCATCCAAAAATAAAACAAGGATTGCCATCATGGTATAAAAGCCAAATCTTTCCCCCATGTTAGCAAAAAAAGCCACATACAAACCCTTGGGATGACCTTTAAACATAAATCGTATATCCTTAAAGAGTGTTAAAAAAATAAAGATGCGATTTTAAAAAACATATATAGTTTGTTTTAACAAAAACAAAGATATTTTGCAAAGAATAAATGGGGTGTAATCCAATTATTTCGGACGCTCATATATCATGCTGTACAACCTAACCCTAGTACAAGATAGAGGCTTGTCTATGTACGCTCTCGTCATGCGTGTTAACTTTTCATATAATTCTTTATATTGTATGGGGTTAACATACCAACCAATAACGCTGTCAACTTAAGAAGGTCAAACTGAAGCAGTC
>JABWCH010000341.1 GCA_013359215.1 Candidatus Brocadiia bacterium
TTGTGACAATGTCACATTCAGAATGTGATATTGTCACAACGAATAATTAACTATAAACTTTTCTTCGCAACAAAGCAAATATCCTATAATGTTTTTTGCAGGGCTTTTTTATTTTGATACCGAATTATTTTGTAGTGGTTTTTTCTTTGTTTGTGTTTTGTAATGTTTTTCTGTCGTTCAAAGCATCGCTTAAAATTGCTTCATTAGCAAATTCAATGCTAGAGCCTGATGAAATGCCTCTGGCTATCCTGCTGACCAGGATAGGGTATTCTTTCAGGCAGTTCAGCAAATAAAGAGCTGTTGTGTCGCCTTCTAAATTGGGATTTGTAGCAAGAATGATTTCTTTTATGGGCGTTGTTGATTCTAAGCTTTTCTGGATTCTTTTCAAAAGAGAATCAATGGTAAGATGTTCAGGATGCTCATTTTCTAAAGGAGCAAGTTTTCCCATCAGCACATGATAAAGTCCCTGGTATTGGCCTGTTTTTTCAATCGCAAGAAGATCTTTTGGCTGCTCCACGATGCAAAGGATACTTTGGTCTCGCTTGGGATTGGAACAAATCATGCAAGGGTCTTCTTCTGTGATATTAAAACAATACTTGCATTTTTTGACTTTTTCTTTTACTTCACGAATAGCCATAGATAAAGCAAATACGTCTTTGTCTGGAGCTTTTAGAATATGAAACATCAGCCTTTCGGCTGTTTTTGCACCAATTCCTGGAAGCTTTTGCAATTCTTCCAAGAGATTTTTCAATATTGAAGGATATGCCATAGTTTATTTATCTCAAAGTGTTCGTAATAAAAACAATTATCTAATCCAATGTATGGATGGCTTACATTCTGGAAGTTCGTTTACAGGTACTACTTGTATCCTTGTGTCGCGTCCATACTCGACTAGCAAGTAGGGTAATAAAAATAAAGAAAGTCAAGAATTATTGCGCCTCATTTTTTTAAGGCTTCTTCTACTTTTTGGCCTAAATTCAGTATTCTATAGGGTTTTTCCAAAAAACTAATCATTCCTAGATCCAGAATCTCCTGGACTTCGGGAGTCAGGCTAAAGCCTGATGAAAGGATTGCTTTGATTTTAGGGTGGATTTTTTTCATTCTAATAAAAGTATCCTTGCCGCCCAAAACAGGCATGATCATATCGAGAATGACAAGATCAATTTGATTGTAGTGAGTTTCATAATATTCTACAGCTTCCAAAGGATTTTTAAAGCTAACCACCTGATAGCCCAAAGTTGTAAGCATCTCCATGGCTAAACCGCAAATTGCTTCTTCATCATCTACAACCATAATGTTAAATGTTGTAGTTTTTTGGATTTGTTTGAATTGCTGAGTAATTTTTTTATGTTGTATAGCACTTTCGGTTGTAGGTAAATAAATAAAAAAAGTCGTCCCTTTACCTATCTGGCTTTGTACTTGAATGTGTCCGTGATGGTTGACCGCCATGCTGTATGCTGAAGTTAGACCCATCCCTGTGCCTTTTCCTTTGTCTTTGGTTGTGTAGAAAGGTTCAAAGACATGCTTGAGGGTTTCAGAATCCATACCCACTCCTGTGTCTTTGATGGATATCTTTATGTAGCAACCTGCTTCAAGTCCAGGATAGCTATTAGGGAAAATTTGCATATTCTCTGTAGAAAAGACCAACTCTCCTCCTTCAGGCATTGCATCTTTTCCATTTAAGGTAAGATTCATTAAGGCATTTTGTACCTGGCTTGTATTTCCCATAATCCGCGGATTGATGGCCTGAAAATTTTTTTGTATTGAGATTCTTTTGTCGATGCTATGCTTGAGGATCGTGGTAACATCGTCTATTATAGAATGTATGTCTATGCAAGACATAGAGAGCTTTTCTTTTCGGGCAAAAGCAAGCAGTTTGCGCGTAAATTCAGCAGAGTCCTCTGCGGATTTTAGAATACTTTTCACATGGTTTCGTATATTTTCGTCGCGGCTGCCCAAAGAAATCATTTCTGCATGTCCCATGATGCATAAAAGCTGATTATTAAAATCGTGAGCGATCCCTCCTGCAAATTGCCCTAGAGCTTGCATCTTTTCTGTTTGGTTTAATCTTTCTTTGAGCTGTTTATGCTCTGTGATATCCATAATCACACCAATGATGCCTTCCATGTCTCCTTTTCGGTTGAAAAAAGGAGCTTTGTAAAAAAGCACGTCCCGTAAAGTTCCATCGGTTGAGATTGCCTGGGTTTCTAACAGGTCAAATTTTTGATTGCGAAAGACATAGTCGTCATGGGTCTGGTATATATAGGCAAAATCTTTTGGTACAATATCAATTACTGTTTTCCCTATAATGCTTTCTTTTGAAAGGCCGATAAAATCTTCAAAGGCTTTATTGCATCCTAAATACTCTCGGTTTAGATTTTTATAAAATACAGGCATGGGAATGGCATTCATCAACGTTTGCTGAAAAAAAAACTGTTCTTGTATAGTGGATTGTTTTTTTTCCCTTTCTGTAATATCTTGGTGTATTCCTATACACTTTATTGGATTTCCCTGTTCATCAAGGAGGAATTTTGCATGAGATTCTAAAATTTTTTCTGTTCCATCAGGACAGGATATACGGAACGACATAGGATAGGTTTTTTTATAAGAAATCATTTGATGAATTTCTTGTTTAACCCTGGGCTTATCATCAGGATGGATCAACGATGCTATTATATCCCGCAAAGATTCAGGAGCAGAATGGAGTCCAACCATGGTAAGCATATTGCGGGAATAAACCAAACTATCGTTTCTTAAATCCCATACAAAAGAGCCTACTCCGCTTCTTTCTTCTATATAATCCAGCATGACCTGGCTTTCTTTTAAAGCCATTTCTGCTTTTCTTTGCTCTGTAATATCTTTAGTCGTACCAAAAACCCATATCACTTTTCCTTCGGCATTTTTCACACCTTGCCCCTGGTTTAAAATAATATGAACCGATTCATCGGGATATATAATATGCAGTTCATGAAGGTAAGGCGTTCCTTGAATCAAAGCGAGACGAAAATCTTTTTCTAATGTTTCGTAGTCGTCTTGGAAAAAGATCTTCTTTTGTTCTTCCAGGGAAGGCACGCCTTTTTCAGGAGGTATACCTAAAATAGTATACATATCGTCAGACCAGTAAGTCTTATCGTTCAGAACATCGTAGCTCCATGCGCCGATTTTTTCCCTTTCTTGTAAATTGGAATCTGCCTTTCCTTGCTCTTTTGACTTTCTTTCCACATCGTTCTCCTTATCAAGGGGCAAAAGCCCCTTTGTTTCTTTATCAGTAGCTTGATTCGTTGAGTTTTACTTTGCCTCGGAAAATCCAGTAAATGCTTATAGTGTAAGAAATTACAAAAGGCATACCAATAATAGCTATAATCAGCATAGTTTGCAATGTCTTTTGCGTTGATGCAGAGTTGTATATGTTTAGGCTATTGGCAAAATCAGGACTGGAAATTACCAGATTAGGATAAATTCCTATTGCAAACAAAGTCAGAAGAGCCGCTATAGAGGCACAGGAAGAAAAAAAGGCACGGAAATCTCTGCCAAAATGGATTTCGCGGGGGATATTCGCAATCGCAAGCATATTCAGCACAGGAATAATGAACAATACAGGGTATTTTTTTAGATTTTCTACCATGTGTGGATAGAAGGTCAAAGTTGCCATGGTTGTAATCGCATATAAGATAATAAATAGAATGATCGTATTATTGATCCATCCGCGAATCATATCATGTAGCTGGCCTTCTGTTTTCATAAGAGCATAGATTGCGCCATGCATCATAAATAAAGCAAGCGTTGTCACTCCTACTAGCAGTGGGTATGGGCGCAAAAGTCCCAAAAAACTGCCCATAAATTCGTGGTCTGGCCCAAGGGGTATACCAGAAATGATATTGCCAAGAGCTGTTCCAACCAGCAAACTCGCTACTACGCTGCTTGCGCAAAAACTTATATCCCACATTCTTCGCCACCAAAGCATAGTTTGTTTGCTGCGAAATTCAATCGCAATCGCGCGGAAGATTAAGGCGACCAGGAGAAGCATAAAGGCAATATAAAAACCAGAAAAAACAGTAGCATAAACTTCGGGGAAGGCTGCAAATAAAGCTCCACCACCAGTAACCAGCCATACTTCATTTCCATCCCAAACTGGGCCAATGGAATTCAACATGAGTCGCCGCTGTTCGTCGCTTTTGGTAAAAAGATGCAAAGCTCCGACACCAAAATCAAAGCCATCTAATATAGCATAGCCTGCAAACAAAACACCCACTAAAAAAAACCAGACAATGTTTAGATCTATCATGCTCTTTGTTGACCTCCATCAGAATTGAAATTTTGTGGCCCTTGCTTGATTTTGCTATCCAGCAAAAAGATAAATAAAGAAAATAGCAGAGCATAAATCAAGGAAAACATAATTAAGGAAGCGAGTACCTGGCTTGCTTCAACGCTGCGTGAAACAGCATCCGAAGTGCGTAACAGATTGTATACTATCCATGGCTGGCGGCCTAGCTCTGCAACGATCCAGCCTAGCATATTCGCTAGTTGTGGAGCAATCACGGCAAAAACAAAAATCCATAATAAAAATCTCTGTTTTTCTAAAGTTCCTTTGTATTGGAAGAAAATTCCAGCCATCATCAGACCAATCAATCCCATTCCTATGGCAACCATAAGATGGTAGCTTTGAAAAATCCAGTTCACTCGCTTGGGTCTGTCTTCTGGCTTAAAAGACTTAAGCCCTGGGACTGGCTTTGTGCTATCACCATGAAGCATGAGACTGCTCATCCCTGGGATTCCTAAGCCAAAATCGACTCTTTCTTCTTTTTCATTGACCCATCCGAAAATATACAAAGGAGCAGGCGCGCTTTCTGCATAGTGGCCTTCCATGGCTGCGAACTTGGCAGGCTGGTATTTGGCGACTACCTTTGCACTCAGATCTCCTGTTGCAAGCTGCAATAAAGAGCCAACCAAGGCAACTACGAGGCAAATCTTGAATGACTTTTTGGCAAAATCTTCATGGCGTTTTTTCAGAAGATAGTAGGCAGATACACTCAACACCAAAGATGCCCCTGTAATAAGGGCAGCCGACAAAACATGGCTTAGACGTATCATGGAAGAAGGATTAAATACCACTGCCCAGAAGTCTGTAATTTCTGCTCTTGCGCCATTTTCTGCTATCTTGTATCCCACGGGAGTTTGCATCCAGGAATTGGCGATGATAATCCACACTGCACTAAATAGAGAACCAACAGACACGCAAATGGTAGAGATAAAATGCATTGTAGGGCTGACTTTATCCCATCCAAAAAGAAGAATGGCAAGGAAACCCGATTCCAGGAAGAATGCAAAAATTCCTTCTGCAGCAAGGACGCTTCCAAAAATATCTCCTACAAAGCGAGAATATGTAGCCCAATTTGTTCCAAACTGGAATTCCAAAACAATCCCGCTGGCTACGCCCATAGCAAAAACAAGACCAAAAATCTTAACCCAGAATTTTGTCATCTGTTCATACAAAGGATTTTTGGTTTTCAGATACATTCCTTCCATAATCACCAAGACCACTCCCAAACCTATACTAATGGGAGGGAAAATATAGTGGAAGGCTGTGGTTAAAGCAAATTGGAGACGAGAAAGAATTACAACGTCCATTTCATTCCTTTCATGACCCATGGCATTGCCACAGGCTGCTATAAATAACAAAATGCCCAGAGATTGATTCCCCATAGCTGTCAATTTCAGCGTAACGCTATGCAAATCCTAAACCTAAACGTCATAGGTGTTAACTTTTCTAGGAAAAAATCAAGACAAAAGCGGAGTGTAAGCCTTCTGTAAGGAATCAAAAATAGTACCGCCTG